>JALYYC010000042.1 GCA_030946755.1 Candidatus Dormiibacterota bacterium | reverse complement strand
AGCGTCTGCTTTACACGCAGAATGTCGGGGGTTCGAGTCCCTCACCGCCCAAACCATGAGTCGGTTGCCGGCGTTCACCCCGATGACGGGCCACCGGCTGACGCTCCGCCCGTTCGAAGAGGACGAGCTTCCGAAGGTTTGGGAGGTACTCCAACGCCGGGCGTCTGGCCCTGGGCCCGTCGGCCGCCGCGTGGAGGAGCGCCTGCGACATCGTATTCAGCGCTCGGGACACTTCACGCGGGGGATGCTGGACCTCGCCGTCGAGGCGCAGGGCCGGCTGATCGGGGACGTCCAGGCACGCCAGCCGCCCGGCGCGATGCCGCGCGGCGTCTTCGAGTTGGGCATCGAGATCTATGACCCGGCTGACCATGGCAAAGGGTACGGGTCCGAAGCCGTCGGGCTGCTGACGGACTGGCTCTTCGAGCAGGCCGCTGCCGAGCGAGTTCAGGCCGGAACGTCCCTGACCAATGCCTCCATGCGGACCGTGCTCGAACGACTCGGGTTTGTATTCGAAGGCGTGATGCGAGGCTTCATGGCCGCGGGGTCCGGTCGGGACGACTATGCCCTCTACGGGGTGACCAAGCCCGAATGGGCGGCGCGCAGGCGCCCCTGATCCGGACGGCGTATTGACAGAAGGCGTAGACGGCGTATCGTCAGGGTCGGCGGCGGCCAGCCCAGGGCTCGGGAGTGGGAATCGTTCGATGGTCTCCGGTGGGAGGCGAATCAGGCTGGCCGCCAGCTTCAGCCACTTGTAGACGGTTTCGGCATGGCTCAGTGGCACTGGACGAGGTCAGGAGAGTAAATTCGATGGCGATGAGCGACACGCAGACGCAGACTGGCGCGCACGCGATCGAGTCAACGCAGGTCGAGGAGCGTCGATTTCCGCCGGCCCCCGAGTTTGCCGCCAAAGCAAACGCCAAGCCCGACATCTACGAGATGGGATTCGAGGAGTTCTGGAAGGCGGAAGGGGAGAAGCGGGTCAGCTGGTTCAAGCCCTTCGACAAGGTCCTCGAATGGAAGCTGCCGTACGCCAAGTGGTACCTCGGCGGCACGCTGAATGCCTGCTACAACTGCGTCGACCGGCACGTCGAGGCAGGCCACGGCGACAAGGTCGCTTATCACTGGGAAGGAGAGCCGGTCAACGAGGTCCGCACGATCACCTTCAAGGACCTGCAGCGGGACGTTGTGGGCCTCGCCAACGCCCTGAAGAAGCTCGGCGTGAAGAAGGGCACTCCGGTGGGGATCTACATGGGCATGGTCCCGGAGTTGCCCGTGGCCATGCTGGCCTGTGCTCGGCTTGGCGCGCCCCACACGGTCGTTTTCGGCGGCTTCAGCGCCGACGCGCTCTCAAGCCGCCTGAACGACATGGAGTGCGAGCTGTTGATCACCCAGAACGAGGGCTGGCGCAAGGGCGGCCGTGTCCCGTTGAAGAAGAACGCGGATGCCGCGCTCGACCAGGCGCCCAAGGTCATGAAGTCCGTTGTCCTCCGACGGACCGACGGCGAGACCGTTATGAAGGAGGGGCGAGACGTCTGGTGGCATGACCTGGTCAAGGACGTGAGCGATGACCCGGCCTCCTGCCGTTGCGAGGAGATGGATGCGGAGGACTTGCTCTACCTGCTGTATACCAGTGGCACGACGGCCAAGCCGAAGGGGATCGTGCACACGACGGCGGGCTACCTCGTGGGCACCTCGACGACCCACCACTACATCTTCGACATCAAGCCCGAGTCGGTGTACTGGTGCGCCGCCGACATCGGCTGGGTGACGGGTCACAGCTACATCGTCTACGGCCCGCTCTGCAACGGCACCACCGGCGTCCTCTATGAGGGCACGCCCGATTTTCCCGACAAGGATCGCTGGTGGTCGATCATCGAGCGCTACAAGGTCGACGTGCTCTACACGGCCCCGACCGCCATTCGGACGCATATGAAGTGGGGTCCGGAGTTTGCCCAGCGGCACGATCTCAGCTCGCTGCGTCTGCTGGGATCGGTCGGGGAACCGATCAATCCGGAGGCCTGGATCTGGTATCGCGACCACATCGGCGGTGGGCGTACGCCTGTGGTCGACACCTGGTGGCAGACCGAGACCGGGATGATCCTGATCACGCCGCTGCCGGGGATCACGACCCTCAAGCCCGGCTCGGCGACCAAGCCGTTTCCGGGCGTGGAGGCTGCGGTCTACAACGACGCGGGCGAGGAGGTCGGGCCCGGCGGCGGCGGCTACCTCGTCCTCAAACGCCCGTGGCCAGCCATGTTGCGGGGCGTCTTCCGCGATCACGACCGGTACGTCCAGACCTACTGGAGCAAGTTCAAGGACGTGTACTTCGCCGGCGACGGCGCCCGGATCGACAAGGATGGCGACTTCTGGCTGATGGGCCGGGTGGACGACGTCATGAACGTTTCGGCCCATCGGATCTCGACCATCGAAGTGGAGAGCGCGCTCGTCGACCATCCGAAGGTGGCCGAGGCGGCCGTGTGCGGACGGAGCGATAAGCAGACGGGCCAGGCGATCGTGGCCTATGTGACCCTCAAGGGTGGCGCGGAGGGCTCACCCGAGATGCTCAAGGAGCTCCGCGACCACGTGGGCAAGAAGATCGGCAAGATCGCGGCGCCTGCGAACATCGTGTTCACACCAGAGCTGCCCAAGACGCGCTCCGGCAAGATCATGAGGCGGCTGCTGCGCGACGTCGCGGAAAACCGCGAACTGGGCGACACGACGACGCTCGCCGACCCGGCCGTCGTGACGGAGATCGGTCGACGGGCAAAGGCCGAGGGGGCGAAAGAGGAATCCTAGGGCTTGGCCTGTTTCAGGATCCGGTAAAGAGCGCTGAAGTCCAGGCGCGCGTCCCGGAGCTGATCGAGCCGGTCGCGCAGCGCGAAGATGTCGGACTGGAGCCGGTTCAGTTCGTCCGAGTGATCCTCGTTCTGCTCCTCCTGGCGCGCGATCAACTCGCGGCGTCGCCGAACCTTCTCGGTGATCGATTGCTCGATCTCATCCCATTGCTGCGACAGCGCACGAAGCTGGTGGTCAACGCTTTCGAGTTCCCCGGTCAGTTCCTGCCGCTCGCCGGCGCCGTCCTTCGGGCCGGCCATCAGCTGCCTCCCATCGCGGCTAGCCGAACCTCGACTTGTTGAAGAACGTGAGCGTCGCGATCGCCGCGATGCCAAGGCTGACCGCGACCAGGAACAGGCCGAAGGCCAGGGCCGCGTTCCGGCGGCTGGAGGTCAGCCGGAGGGCCACCATGACGAAGGCGCCTGCCGCGGCAGCCAGGAGCACGATCCCGAGAATGACATAGGGGGTGGACTGCACCACGCGTAGAGCATGCCATGCGGGAGGGCCTCCTTGCTACCGGGGACGGCTAGAATACCGACTCGTGCCGAGGTAGCTCAGTTGGTAGAGCACGCGACTGAAAATCGCGGTGTCGCCAGTCCGATTCTGGCCCTCGGCACTCTCAGCCAAACGGGCTTCCGGAACACGTCGTCGCCAGCCATCGGCCTCCGGCGCACTGGTGCCGCCACGATCGGGGCGACGCGGGCTGGATCCCCGATACGATCACTTGAGCCCTGAGATGTAACCTGCCGGGTTCAGGGGGCGTTCAGGGATATATGGCTGAATACTGGAATGGGGATGGGTTTGAGATCCATGGCTAGCCTGCGTGCGGGTTTGCGTCGCCGCACCCCCAGGCTGGGCCGCCGGAGCCTGGCCGCCAGCGCGGGAGCCGGTCTGCTGCTGGTGCTCCTGTACGTCCTCATCGTGCTGGAGGCCGGCAATCTTCCCGATGCCATGGGGGACGTCCGACCCCTCACGCGGGCCCTAGTCCACACGTTTGGCTCTGCGGCACCCTTTGTCCTGCTCTATGTCGAAGAGTCTGGGATCCCAATGATCATCCCCGGGGACTTCGTCGTCATGTGGGTCGGCCACCACGTTCCGCATAATTTCATTGCCTGGACGGGCGCATGGCTGGGTCTGACGGCCGCGGTGGTCCTCGGCTCCAGCAATCTCTATTTCGTGTCCCGGAAGTGGGGACGGAGTCTGATCGACCGCCAGGTCGGTCGGATGTTGCACCTCACGCCCGACAAGATGGCGAAGGCCGAGTCGTGGTTCATTCGCTGGGGCGCCTGGGCGCTCATTTTTGGCCGCCATGTCTTCGGGCTGCGCGTGCCACTGACGGTTGCGGCCGGGATCTTCAAGCTCCCCTATCCGATCTTCGCCCTGAGCGTGGCGGTTTCCAGCTCGGTCTGGATCGCGATGTTTCTCGTTCTCGGGATTGCGTTTGGTGGTCGTGTCGCCCACATGCTTCACCTCTACCGCCAGGCGGCGATGCCGTTTGGCCTGGCGCTACTCGCTGCCGCCGTCCTCTTCGTCGTCTACCGCTGGAACACCACCCGAGTGCGCCCGATCGACGCCTATCCGGAGATTCGATCCGGCCAGTAGGCGGCTGCGTGACCTAGACTCGAGGCATGAGTACCGAGATCAAGAAGACGGATGCGGAGTGGCGCGAGTCGCTGACGCCGGAGCAGTACGACGTGCTGCGGAAGAAGGGGACCGAGCGTCCGTTCACCGGTAAGTACGTCCATGCCAAGGAGGACGGCACCTACTGCTGCGCGGCCTGTGGCGCCGAACTGTTCAGCTCCAAGACGAAATTCGAATCTGGTACGGGCTGGCCGAGCTTCTACGAGCCGGCCAACGTCGAAAACGTCGAGCTCAGGTCTGACAACAGTCTCTTCATGCGCCGGACCGAGGTGCTCTGCAAGCGCTGCGGGTCACATCTGGGCCACGTCTTCGACGATGGCCCGAATCCGACCGGCCAGCGCTACTGCATCAACTCGCTGGCGCTCGACCTGAAGCCGGCGAACGCCGAGGAGTAAACCTCAGGCGGCCTTGACGGCCGCCACCAGCTTCGTCAGCGAGTCCTTGGCGTCCCCGAAGAGCATGATCGTCTTGGGGTCGTAGAGCAGCTCATTGTCGATGCCCGCAAAGCCGGGGCGCATGCTGCGCTTCATAAAGACGATGTTCTTGGCCTGGTCGACGTTCAAGATCGGCATCCCGTAGATCGGGCTCCCGGGCGTGTTGTGCGCCGCCGGGTTGACGACGTCATTGGCGCCGACAACAAGGGCCACGTCGGCCAGCTTGAACTCGGAGTTGATCTCGTCCATTTCCTTGAGCTGCTGGTAGGGCACGTTGGCTTCGGCCAGGAGCACGTTCATGTGACCGGGCATTCGTCCTGCCACCGGGTGGATCGCGTACTCGACCTCGACCCCGCGTTTCTCCAGTTCGTCCGCCAGTTCGCGCGCCGCGTGCTGAGCCTGCGCCACCGCCAGCCCATAGCCGGGGACGATAATGACGCGCCGCGAGTAAGCCAGCATGGTGCCGACGTCCTCGGCCGTACCCGAGCGGACCGTTTTGCCCTCCGCGCTTACCGCACCGGCCGGGCCGGCGACGACGCTGCCGAAGGCCCCGAACAAGACGTTGGCGAGCGAGCGGCCCATGGCGTCACTCATCAGCTTGGTCAGGATGGTGCCCGAGGCACCGACCAGGGTGCCGGCCACGATCAACGCAAAGTTGCCCAGCACGAAGCCGCTGGCCGCGACGGCGAGGCCGGTAAAAGCGTTGAGGAGGGAGATGACAACCGGCATGTCGGCGCCGCCGATGGGCAGCACGAAAGCGACGCCGAGGACGAGCGCGAGGACGAGGAGACCCACAAAGTAGAGAGGAATCGAGGCCACCAGCACGATCGCGATCGCCAGGCCCACGATCGCCAGCGCAAGGATGGCATTTACTACCTGCTGGCCCGGATAGGTGATCGGCGTCCCGGTGAGCAAGGCCTGCAACTTGGCGAAGGCCAGCACGCTGCCCGCGAACGACACGCCACCGATCACGATCGAGAGCACGCTGGGAAACGCGATGGCGAAGACGGGATGGTCGCCCTGGCTGAGGAGTTCGGAGACGGCGACCAGGGCGGCGGCGCCGCCGCCGACGCCGTTGAAGGCCGCAACCATCTGCGGCATCGCCGTCATCTTGACCCGCCGCGCGGAGACGGCCCCCAGGGGAGCACCGATCGCGATGCCAAGGATCGTCACGATCAGGCCGCCCGTCGTGAAATGGAGCAGCGGCAGCGTCGCGAGCAGCGCGATCACCATTCCGATCGCCGCCGTCTGGTTGCCCTGCCGTGCGCCTTTCGGCGAGCTCAGCTGCTTCAGTCCCAGGATGAAGAGGACGGCCGCCACGAGGTAGGCGAACGCAATCGCCAGGTTCACTTCTTCTCCGGCCGAGTCGGGGTCTGGCGACCCTTGAACATCTCGAGCATGCGGTCGGTGACGACGAAGCCGCCCACGACGTTGATCGTCGCCAGGGTAACGGCGAGCAGCCCGAGGATGATCTGCAAGGGATTGTCGGCACTGGCCGCGATCAGGATGGCGCCCACCAGGATGATGCCGTGGATCGCATTCGTGCCGGACATCAGCGGGGTATGAAGGATGGTCGGGACTTTCGAGATCACCTCGATGCCGACAAAGATGGCGAGGATGAAGAAGGTGAACTCGTTGAAGAGGCCGGCGTTCATGCCTTCGACGCTTCCAGCGCTTCTTTGGCGCGGGGATTGATGATCTCGCCGCCGTGGGTGAGGCAGGCGCCCTTGACGACCTCGTCGTTCAGATTGAGGCTGAGGTTGCCGTCCTTGAGCAGCGAAAGCAGCAGGGCGCTGACGTTCCGGCTAAACAGCTGGCTGGCGTGGACCGGCATCGTGCTGGCGACGTTCCGCGTGCCGTCGACTGTCACGCCGTTGAGCACGATCACCTCGCCAGGCTTGGTCGCCTCGACGTTGCCTCCCCCGTCGGCGGCAAGGTCCACGAGCACTGAGCCTGGGCGCATCCGCAGGACCATGTCCTTCGTCACGAGGATGGGTGACCGCCGCCCAGGAATGGCGGCGGTGGTGATCACGACGTCAGCCGCGGCGACATGGTCGCCGATCAGCTCGCGCTGACGCCGCAGGAATTCCTCGGACTGCTCCTTCGCATATCCGCCCTGCCCCTCCTGGGCCTCCAGCGCAAGCTCGACGAAGCTGGCGCCAAGGCTCTTCACCTCCTCCTTGACCGCCGGCCGGACGTCGTAGGCCTCCACCACCGCGCCCAACCGGCGCGCGGTGGCGATGGCCTGCAGGCCGGCAACGCCGGCCCCGAGCACAAGCACCCGGGCTGGCGTGACCGTCCCGGCCGCCGTGATCAGGAGGGGAAAGAATTTCCCGAGACGGTTCGCCGCCATCAGAACGGCTTTGTATCCGGCGACCCCGGCCTGGGATGAGAGGGCATCCATGCTCTGGGCGCGGCTGATCCGGGGCACGAGCTCGAGACTGAACGCAGTGACACGCTGGCGGACCAGCGCCCTGACCACGTCGGGATTTGTGGACGGCTGCAGGAAGCTGACCGAGAGCGCGCCGTCACGCATCCAGGCGACCTCTTCGAGTGTGGGCGGCTGCACTTTGAGGATGGCATCCGCGGCATTGAAGAGCCCCCGGGCATCCGGCACCATGCTCGCTCCCGCCTTCTGGTACGCCTCGTCGGCGTAGAACGCCTCGCTGCCGGCGCCGGCCTGAACGCTGACCTGCAGGCCGACCGCGATGAGCTTGGTGACGCCGTCCGGGACGAGGCCGACGCGCCGTTCGCCGGCTGAGGTCTCCTTCGGAACGCCAACCTTCATCCTGCGGGCGGGATTATACGGCGTTCATTTTGAGTAGCGGTCTCGCGGCCGGCACCTGGCGCGCAAACTCGGCCATGTCGAAGTAGACGCGCTCACCCATGAAGAGGTTGTCCTTGACGGGGAAGAAGATCACGACGCGATAGCGAAGCTCCTGCCCGCTCGGTTCGACGCCGAACAGCGGCCCCTCCATCCGCCCATAGACTTCCGACTCCTCGACGATACAGTCCTCGGCATCGACGCGGTTGAGTAGGCTGAGCTTCACATTGGGGATGCCGCGCCAGAGCCCCAGATAGAACTCGCGGACCTCGGCCTTGCCGCGCCAGCGCTGCCCGAGTGGGACCACCTCGTACTCGCAGTCCTCGTGCAGCGTGCTGATCAGCCGATCCAGCTCACGCCGATTCTCGGCGCGCGCATGCTTGATCCAGAGCTCGTAGTTGGCCCGCGCTCGTGGGCTCTCTGCCCGTGTCTCGAAGGGGCTAGCGTGAAGATCCGCGGGGGTCACAGGTAGAGGATAACAACGGAGCTGCTGATACACTTGGCTCGTTTTGGCTGCGCATCGTGTGACCCTGATCCCTGGCGATGGAGTGGGTCCCGAGGTGAGCGAAGCGACGCGGCGAGTGCTCGAGGCCACCGGCGTCACGTTCGAGTGGGATGTGCAGAACGCGGGCCTGGGGGTCATGGACCAGTTCGGAACGCCGATGCCGGAGCATGTTCTGGAGTCGATTCGACGGAACAAGGTCGCCATCAAGGGTCCGCTGACGACGCCTCTCGGCAAGGGCATCCGGTCGGTGAACGTCGCGCTCCGGAAGGAGCTTGATCTGTATGCGCTTGTGCGTCCATGCAAGAGCTATGCGGGTGTCCGCTCGCGCTTCCAGAACATCGACCTGGTGATCGTCCGCGAAAACACGGAGGACATCTACGCCGGGATCGAGTTCCAGGAAGGCAAGCCCGAGACGGCGCAGATCATCAAACAGATCGAGACCGCGACAAAGAAGTCCATCAAGCCGGACTCCGGCCTCAGCATCAAGGCGCTGTCGATTACCGCCTGCAAGCGGATCGTGAACTATGCCTTCGAGTACGCGCGCACGCACGGCCGGCGCAAGGTGACGGCGGTCCACAAGGCCAACATCATGAAATTCACGGATGGGCTGTTCCTCCAGGTGGCCCAGGACATCGCCAAGGAGCATCCGGACATCGAGTTCAATGACCGAATCGTCGACAACATGTCGATGCAGCTGGTCCAGTACCCGGAGGAGTACGACGTCCTGGTGCTGCCCAATCTCTACGGCGACATCCTGTCGGACCTCGCCGCCGGTTTGGTCGGCGGCCTCGGGCTGGCGCCGGGCGCCAACCTGGGCGATACGGTGGCGCTCTTCGAGGCGACCCACGGCAGCGCCCCTAAGTACGCGGGGATGAACCGCATCAATCCGATGGCGATGATGCTGTCCGGGGTGATGATGCTGCGGTATCTGGGCGAGACCTATGCCGGCAACATGCTGGAAGGGGCGATCGCCGAAACGATCCGGGAAGGCCGCTACGTCACCTATGACATGAAGGCTGACCGCAACGATCCGACCGCCGTGGGCACCAGCCAGGTGGCCGACGCGATCATCGCCAAGCTGGAAAAGGCCCGGATGCCTACCGCCAGATAGCGGGCCGCTGGGAATAGTTTCCGGCCTCCGCGGGTAAACTTTAGAGCACCATGGCCAGCTATCGCGACATGCTCCGAAGCGTCAAGACACGAATTCGTGAGACGGACGCCCGGAGCCTGGAAGCCCAGAAGGGTGCCGGGAAGCCGGTGCTGATCGATGTCCGCGAGCAGGACGAAGTCGAGCAGGGGATCATTCCAGGCGCGATCCATATCCCCCGCGGCTACCTCGAGTCCCGGGTCGAGCAGTACGTCCCGGATTCCGCGACCCCGATCGTCGCCTACTGCGCCGCCGGCAACCGGTCGGCCTTTGCCGCCGAAACGCTGCAGCAGATGGGCTATCAGAATGTCCAATCACTCAAGGGCGGCTTTACCGCCTGGAAGGACGGCGGCTTCAAGTTCGTCACTCCCCGTGATCTGACGCCCGCGCAACACAAGCGCTACAGCCGCCATGTCCTGATCCCCGAGATCGGCAAGGAGGGGCAACTCCGCCTGCTCGATTCGAAGGTGCTAATCATCGGCGCGGGCGGCCTCGGCTCGCCGGCCGCCTACTACCTCGCCGCCGCCGGCGTGGGTACCATCGGGATCGTCGACTCCGACGTGGTCGACGAGAGCAACCTGCAGCGGCAGATCCTCCACAACAGCAAGCGGATCGGCCAGCCCAAGGTGGACTCGGCAAAGCAGACGCTCGAGGACTTGAACCCCGACGTCAAGGTCGTGCCGTACCCGCTCCGCCTGACGCGCGACAACATCATCGACATCTTCAAGGACTACGACCTGATCGTCGACGGCAGCGATAACTTTCCCACCCGTTACCTCGTCAACGATGCCAGCGTGCTGTTGCGCAAGCCCGTGGTCCATGGCAGCATCTTCCGCTTCGATGGCCAGGTCAGCGTCTTCAAGCCGTTCGACGGCCCGTGCTACCGCTGCGTCTTTCCGGAGCCGCCCCCGGCGGAGCTCGCGCCGAGTTGCGACGAGGCTGGCACCCTGGGAGTGCTGCCGGGAATCGTCGGGCTCTTGGAAGCCAACGAAGCCATCAAGCTCTTGCTCGAGATCGGCGAGCCGCTGGTCGGGCGCCTCTTGATGGTCGATGCGCTGGCGGTGGAATTCCGCACCCTTCGGCTGAAGCGTGACCCGAAGTGTCCGGTTTGCGGTGAGGGCGCCCATTTCAAGGACTTCGTCGATTACGAAGTCTCGACCGCGATTCCGACGCCGGCCTGATGCAGTCGGCCAATGGATTTCTCCGGGTTCTGGTCGTCATGGCCCATCCCGACGACGCGGAGTTCGGCGCGGGCGGCACGGTCGCCCGGTGGGCGAAGGAAGGCCGGCACGTCACCTACCTGATCCTGACCGACGGCAATCGGGGGAGCAGTGACCCGGCGATGACCGCCGAGCGCCTGGCGCAAATCCGGCATGCCGAACAGCGCGCGGCGGCCACCAAGTTGGGCGTCAAAGACGTCTTCTTCCTCGGCTACGACGACGGCTCGTTGCAGCCGACCCTGGACCTTCGCCGCCAGATCACCCGTTGGATCCGCCGCTGCAAACCCGACCTCGTGCTCGCGCCCGATCCGACCCGGCGCTGGACCGGTCAGCGCTACATCAATCATCCGGATCACCGCGCCGCCGGCGAGGCGGCGCTCGATGCGATTATTCCCGGCTCCGATACGCGGCTGGTTTTTCCCGAGTTGCTCGAGGAGGGACTGGAGCCCCATCAGGTGAAGGAGGTCTACCTCTCCGGATCGAACGAAGCCGACGTCTTCATCGACATCGCGCCCACGATCGAGCTCAAGATCGAGGCGCTGCGCGAGCACAAGAGCCAGATCGGTGACTGGGCCGAGCTGGATCGATCCATCCGTGAGCGCGCCGCCGAGATGGGGAAGACCCAGCGACTGGAGTTCGCCGAAGGCTTCAAGTACTTCAAGCTCCGGGACTAGTGACGAGGCGGCGCTTGCGCCGCGAACATATGTTCGCTAAGATGCCTGGGCATGGCTGTCGACGCGGTTCTCGACCGACTGCTCGCCCAGGATGAGTTCCGGCGCGGTCTGACGCTCGACCACACCATCCCGGCCCGGAGCGCCCGCTTTGCCGATTTTCCGCCGGGGCTGGATCACCGGATTGCGCACGCGTTGGCGGGACGTGGCATCACGCGCCTATACACGCACCAGGCCGAGTCGGTGGCGCGCACCCTCCAGGGCCAGGACTGCGTTGTGGTCACGCCCACGGCCTCCGGCAAGACCCTCTGCTACAACCTGCCCGTCCTGCACACGGTGCTGGCCGAGCCGGATGCCCGGGCCCTCTACCTGTTTCCCACCAAGGCGCTCGCCCAGGACCAGCTTGCCGAGCTGCATGGCCTGGTTGGCGGGCTGAACGCCGACATCAAGACCTACACCTACGACGGCGACACCCCGGTCAGCGCCCGGCAGGCGATCCGCCAGGCCGGGCATATCGTGGTGACCAACCCGGACATGCTGCACACCGGCGTCCTGCCGCATCACACGCGCTGGGTGAAGCTCTTCGCCAACCTCCGCTACGTCGTCATCGACGAGCTGCATGCTTACCGTGGCGTGTTCGGGAGCCACCTGGCGAACGTGCTGCGACGGCTCTGGCGCGTCTGCGCCTTCTACGACAGCCATCCGATCGTGATCTGTTGCTCCGCGACGATCGCGAATCCGCGCGAGCTGGCGGAGCGCCTGACGGGAAGACCGATGACGCTGATCGACGACAACGGGGCGCCGGCGGGGCCGAAGCGCTTGCTCTTCTACAACCCCCCGGTCCTCAATCGCGAGCTGGGCATCCGGAAATCGTCAACGTTGGAGAGCCAGCGGATCGCCGAAGCCTTCCTGCGTGGCGGCGTGCAGACGATCGTCTTCGGTCGCAGCCGGCTGCAGGTCGAGATCCTGCTCAGCTACCTGCAGCAGGCGCTCGCCAACCGCCTCGGCGACAGCCACGCCATCCGCGGTTATCGTGGCGGCTACCTGCCGTTGCAGCGTCGCGAGATCGAGCACGGTCTGCGTGACGGGACTGTCCGCGGCGTGGTCAGTACCAACGCGCTCGAGCTTGGGATCGACATCGGTCACCTCGACGCGGCCGTCCTCTGTGGTTACCCGGGCACGATCGCCAGCGCCTGGCAGCAGATCGGCCGGGCCGGACGGCGCC
>JALYYC010000030.1 GCA_030946755.1 Candidatus Dormiibacterota bacterium | reverse complement strand
TCGCTCAAGGGGCGGACGCCATCGTAGAAGCCGGGAATGAGGATGCGGCCGTTCGCGTCCTTCAGGCGGACGAGGATTTCGGCGAGCGCCTGCGCCGGGTTCGGTGCGATCCCGCCGAAGCTGCCCGAGTGCAGGTCG
Source organism: Candidatus Dormiibacterota bacterium (assembly GCA_030946755.1). Taxonomy (GTDB): domain Bacteria; phylum Chloroflexota; class Dormibacteria; order CF-121; family CF-121; genus JALYYC01. The sequence goes on along the minus strand of JALYYC010000030.1, from coordinate 11,366 downwards.
GTATTGCTTGCCTCGACGCGCAGCTCGAAGTAGACGAGGCCGCGTAAGGCATAAGTGATCGCGGGAAAGCCCTTGGCCGCCATCGCGGTATCGCTGACCACGACGTAATCGGCTTTCAGCCGCTCGCGGTTGGCCAGTACGAAGGCCTCGAAGTTCGGGCTGCCGATCTCTTCCTCGCCTTCGGCAATGACTTTCAGGTTGAGGGGGAGCTCGCCGGTGGCGCTGAGTAACGCCTGGATCGCCTGCCAGTGGATCGCGATCTGGCCCTTGTCGTCGGAGGAGCCTCGACCAAAGAGCTGTCCGTCTTGCTTGCGCGGCTCGAAGGGAGGCGTTGTCCAGAGATCCAGGGGGTCGACCGGCTGGACGTCGTAGTGGCCGTACAGAAGGACGGTTGGTTTCCCCGGAGCCCGGAGCCAGTCCGCGTAGACGACTGGATGCCCCGGGTCACCGGTGGTCTCGAGCACCTCTGCATTCTCGAGCCCGATCCGCTGATATTGATCGACCAGGTGGGCGGCAGCCCGCCGGACATCATCAGCCCGTTCGGGCTGGCTCGAGATGCTGGGAATTCGGAGAAAGGCTTCGAGTTCCCTCAGTCCCTGCTCCCGCGACTGCTCCAGCAACTGCTCGGCGCCTGCCACGAGGTCTATTCTCGCTTACCGTGAGGCGAATCATCATCTCCGACGGCCTTCGCGCCGGGGTGCTCCTCGGCGCGTGGGCGGTGATCGTGGCCATTCCTGGCCTGTCCCCTGGCTTGTCGTGGATCCCCGAGGTTCCCTTGATCGCTGTGGCCGCCCTGGTTGCGCTCGCCATCCTGGGCTGGGCGGGGTTTCGTGGCGCCGGGAAATCAGGACGGCTGGTTGCCGGACCTCTGACCGGGGCACTGGCCGGAGCCATTGGTGGTTGCATCGGTGGCCTTGCCTACGCCGTCGCCGGCAAACCGGCACTGAATGTCGCCGTCGGGTTACTGGTGGGCGCGGTGACCGGCGCGGCCCTCGGCCTCGCCGGCGCGCTGCTAAGCCGCCGATCGTAGAGGGCAGGCCACCGATCAGAGATCAACGCCGACCGGCTGAATCGGCTAGTAGACGAAGCCCAGCAAGTCTAAGCCGGCGGTCGACTTGATCGTGCGGTAGTCGACGACGCCCCAGCGGCCGTAGTTCATTTCGGACACGGTGAAGGACCCGTCCGGATTGACCGATTCGACGTAGGCAACGTGGCCGACGGGGGAGGACCAACTGATGCCCTGAACCATGATGGCGCCCACCTGCGGGTACTGACCTTCAGGGAATCCGAACTGTTGGGCGTTGAACCACCACTGCCAGGCATCGCCATTCCATGGCACGAAGCGCTTGTGGGCGACCCACCAGGTGCAGTAGCCGTAGGGGAATTTGCCACCGGAGCCGGCCACCGGCCCGCTGCTCGTGTACGTCGGCGGTGTGGAACTGGAGTAGGTGACGCTGAAGGTCGTCACCGGCTTGCCGAATCGATTCCAGGTGACGCTCTTGACCGCGCGCTTCCCCACGGTCGGTGCGTCCATCGGAGGCCCGATACCGTCCGGCAGCATCAGCATGCTCCCCGCCTTGAGATGGTCCGGATCCCGGATCAGGTTGAAATCCACGATGTCCTGAACGTTCACCTTATATTTGGTGGCCAGGGCGCCGAGCTGGGTGTCGCCGGCGACCTTGACCAGGATGCCGTTGACCGGTGGGATCACGACGCGGTGGCCCTGGGTGACGCCGGTCGGATCGAGGATGTTGTTGGCCCAGCGCAGGGTGTCCGTTGTCAGGCCGAACCGCCCGGCGACGTTCTGGACCGTGTCCCCGGGCTTCATCGTGTAATAGAGAACGTCCCGCCGCACGGGGGTGTCCGCCGTGGCTGCGCTGACCTTCATGATGGCCCCGCCCGAGCTCAGCACGACATCATCTACGTGGGTGGCCTTCACCGAGGTGATGGGGAGGGTGGGATTGGCGCCGTAGACCGCATCACTATGGAGGCGATCGAACACGGTCAATATAGGTATTAAAGCCGCCGCCAAAAGCACGAGCGTATGAGTTAAAAACCGGCTCTGTGCCAGAGCACTTCCCCCTTGATGGCCGAGTTGGTTTTCCGGTGCATGGTAGCACAGGTCGGCGAGCCCCTTCCTGCCCTTTTGGGCTGCCGAAAAGCCCCAAGTGGTGACGACATGACAAAATCCGGAAAATACGCCAAACTGGTCGCCTGGCGCCAGGAACGCTGGCGCCGGTCATTGAAGAGGCGGTTGAATACGGGGCCAGGGGAAGGGGCCCCGTCCGGTAGGATTTCGGCAGGGCGGATCGACGTAGCGGGCAGCTGGTTGTAAACACTTAGGAAGGGCTGTAAAGATTCGACTTGGGGTGACCGTGGCGGCGCAAAGGCGCCGCATTGTGGTTATTGCTGGGCTCGCTGCCGTTGGGGCAGCCGGGCTGGTAGTGGCGCCCACCCTGGCCCTGGCGGAGACCCCACCGCCCGTGGCGGCCTCACCGTCGTCCGCGCCGGTGCCGAGCGCCGCACCCACGGCGACGCCGACGCCGACGCCGACGCCGGCTGCATCGGCAACCCCCGCCGCGTCCCCGTCAGCAAAAAGCCAGGCGCTCCAGAACAAGCAGGCCCAGGCCCAACTGATCGGTGACCTCACCGCTGCGGAAGCCCACGCCCTGATGCTCGAGAAGGCGCTGACCGACTCGCAGGCCGGTTTGGTCGGGCTCGGCCAGCAGATCCTGGACGGCGAGCGCCAGCTCGCCCAACTCGACTCCCGCCTGGGCGACGTCAACCGCCAGCACCAGCAGAGCTCGGCGCGGCTCCAGCGCGATCGGGCCAAACTCGCGACCGTCGTGCGCCAGCTCTACAAGGGTCAGTACAACTTCTTTGTCAGCATCCTGAGAGCCGGCGGGTTTGGCGGCTTTCTGGAGTCGGTCGGCTACAGCGACGTGGTGGTCGATCGCGAGCGGACCCTGGTGCAGTCCGTCCAGGCCGACGACGTCGCCCTGGCGCACGCCGAGGCTAATTTGAACCGCACGCGGGCCAGGCAAGGGGAGATCCAGAAGGCGCTCCAACTGGCGCGCACAACCCTGGCGCACCAGATCCAGACCGAGCAGACGCTGCAGACTCAGCTGCAGGCGAGCATTGACGAGGCGCTGGGCGCCCTCGATGCCAGCCAGTCCGATACCCCCGAGGCGGCCGCCGCGCGGGCCAAGTTGATCCGGATGAAGACGGACACCGTCCTCCTCCAGATCGAGCAGGCGGTCTGGGCCCAGCAGGACTTCGCCAAGACCGCCCGGTTCCTCGCCACCGATCCCGTCCTCACCGCCACCGGCAAGCTCTTGATGCCGATCCCGCACGCCATCATCACGCAGGGGTTCGGGCCCACGCCGTATGCCTTTGAGGCCGCCTACGCAGGCTTCCCGCACTTCCACACCGGCGTCGATCTCGGCGTCCCGCTTGGAACGCCCATCTTCGCGGCGGCCGACGGCGTCGTCGTGCTGGCCCGACCGATGACAGACGGCGGCGGCAACCTGGTCGGCTACGGCAACTACGTGGTGGTTCAGCACGACACCGGCCTGAAGACGCTCTACGGGCACTTGCTCTTGATCGGCGTCAAGGAAGGCGATCTCGTGAAGCGCGGCCAGTTGATCGGCCTGGTTGGCTCGACGGGCAACTCCACCGGACCGCACACCCACTTTGAAGTCCGCATCGACAACAGCCCGATCGATCCAATGCAACTGCTGCCGGTCACCGACCTCGTCCCCGCCCCGACCGCCGCCCCGGCGCCGGCGGCGCCCAGGTAGCTTACCGACCGGTCGTCAGTAGGCGGGTGTGTACGCGCTGCTGCTACTCGCCCTGGGCGCGGCCGCGACGTCCGGGGTTGCCGTGAACCACTTCCCCCCGATCCCCTCGCCATAGGCGTCACCCGCGTCCCCATCCTTTGAGTAGGTGTACAGCGGGTGCCCGTTGTAGACGACCTGATTGCCGTTCGCCCCGCTGATGACGGTGAGCACGCCGGGAAGAGTTGGATTGCTGGTCGGCGTACCTGACGGAGCTGTCAGCGGCGGCCAGGTGGTCGCACACCCGCCAGTGCAGGCCAGCTTGGTGGCCGTGTCCGGCGTGAAGTAATACAGCGTCAGGCCCTTCTGGGTCTTCAGGACGGTCTCCGTCTTCGACCCCACCTTCATCGAAGTCGTGTGGATCAGGGCGGCGCTGGTTGCCGGGCTCGAGCCCGCCGCTACCCCAGATGTTGCCGTCCCGCCACACGCGGCCAGCGCGAGCGAGAGCACGAGTGCCGAAGCGCTGCCGGTCAGGCGTCGATTGGTTCCCATGCCGATCTCCCTGGCTGAAAAGATGTTGTCGTACGTCTATTACGCGCGGCGGTTACCCTTGCGCCGGGCGTGGCCTCGGTGTACGATGGCTGGCACTATGACGGGGCGTGTCACGCTGGGGTACTCCTACGCGTACCTCGGGCCGGATCGGATCCGGCTCGGGGCGAGCTAGCGCCGCTCCTCCCGCCGCTGACCGAGTAACCGGCCTCCTCCACCTAACGGAGTGTTGGCGCGTCCAGGAGGGTAAGGAATGGCGGTTCGCGGATTACGCGGTGCGACGACGACGGAGGACGACTCGGCGGAGGCGATCCTCGAGGCGACCACCGATCTGCTGATGCAGCTTGCGTCGGAAAACCAGCTCGACGCCCAGGACATTGCCGGCGCGTGGTTCACCACGACCACTGATCTCACCGCGGAGTTCCCGGCGACGGCCGCGCGCCGGCTTGGCTGGACCCATGTACCGCTTCTCTGCGCCCACGAGATGCAGGTGCCCGGGACCAATGCTCGCAGCATCCCGCACTGCATCCGCGTTCTGTTGCTCATCAACACCGACCGTCCGGCCGCGGCGATGCGCTTCGTATACCTCCGGTCAGCTCGCAACCTGAGGGCAACGCCATGATCATCGTGATGCGGCACGACGCCACGCCGGCCCAGGTTCAGAACCTGGTGGCCCAGGTCCACGCCCACGGCTTCAAGGCCCATTTGAGCGGAGGCGACGAGCGCACCGTGATCGGCGTCATCGGCATTGACCCCTACTCGCTGCGCGATGCCGTTGCCGGAGCGCCAGGAGTCGCCGAGGTGGTGCGGATTACCAAGCCTTTCAAGCTGTCCAACCGGGAGTTTCGAGCCGGTGATACCCACGTCAGGGTGGGCGACCACGATGTCGGCGGCGAACGCATCTGGATCGTCGCCGGCCCGTGCTCGGTCGACAACGAAGAGACATTCCTCGAAACCGCTCGAGCGGTCAAACGGGCGGGCGCGCATGCCCTGCGTGGTGGCGTCTTCAAGCCGCGCACGTCCCCGTATAGCTTCCAGGGGCTCAGGGGCGACGGGATTGAAATCCTGAAGCGGGCGCGCCAGGAGACGGGCCTTCCGCTCGTGTGCGAGGTCCTTGCGCCTGCAGACATCGAGGTACTCATCGAGGTTGCCGACGTCCTTCAGATCGGGGCCCGGAACATGCAGAACTTCGCGCTGCTCTCGGAGGTTGGCCGGGCGCGGAAACCGGTTCTCCTCAAGCGAGGCATGTCGGCCACGATCGAGGAGTGGCTGCTCTCCGCCGAGTACGTTCTCTCGCAGGGCAACTACGACGTCATCCTCTGCGAGCGGGGCATCCGAACCTTCGAGACCTACACGCGCAACACACTCGATCTGAACGCGGTGCCCTCAATCCGCGAACTGAGCCATCTTCCCGTCATCGTCGATCCGAGCCATGGCACCGGTCGCCGCTCGCTGGTGATTCCGATGGCGCTGGCCGGGATCGCGGCCGGGGCGCATGGCCTGTTGATCGAGGTCCACGCCCAACCGGAGACCGCCCTCTCCGATGGCGCGCAGTCCCTGACGCCCTCCGGCTTTGAGGAACTCGTTCACCAGCTTGGCCCGCTCGCGGCGGCGCTGGGACGGGCGGTGGCCGTTCCGTGAGGGAGGTCGGGATCGTCGGCCTGGGCCTGATCGGCGGCTCGCTCGGCCTCGCGCTTCGGCGCCTCCACGACCGCGTACGCGTGACCGGGGTTACGCGCAGCCCGAGCAACGCCGACGCGGCGGTCGCGCGGGGGGCGGTCGACCGTACCGGTACCAGCTTGCAGCTGCTCAGTGAGTGCGAGCTCGTGGTCGTGGCGACGCCGATCGCGAACATCGCCGGCACGCTCGAGCAGGTGGCCGACGCGGTTCCGGAGGCCGCGCTCATCACCGACGTGGCAAGCGTGAAGCTCCCGATTCTCGACGCCGCCCGCCGGCTGCCGGCGCCGACACGATTTCTCGGCGGGCATCCCATGGCTGGAAAGGCTGAGAGCGGTATCACGAATGCGGACGCCTCGCTCTTCCAGGGGATGGCCTGGGTCTTCACCCCGTTCGATGGCCAGGACCTCGGCCCGTTCCAGTGGTGGTTCGAGCTCATCGGCGAGATCGGGGCACGTCCTTCTCTGATGGCCGCCGCGGAGCACGACCGCCAGGCCGCTTACGTCAGCCACCTCGCGTTTACCCTGAGCGCCGCCTATGCCGCGACCGTCACCGCCCACGGGGGCGAGGCGATGGCCGGACCGGGGTTTCGGAGCATGACGCGGCTCGCGGCCGGTGATTCGCGGATGTATGGCGACATCGCCTCGGCAAACCAGGGGCCCGTGCTCGAGGCGATCGACGCCTTTACCGAAACCCTCGCCGAGTACCGCCGGCGGATCGCCGCGCGGGATCGCCTTTCCGAGCTCTTCACGGAGGCCGGCCGTGCGCGCGCTTGACGTCACCGTGCCCGGGGATAAATCGATCGCGCATCGCGCTTTGATCCTTGGCGCCCTGGCAGGAGGGGAGAGTGTGATCGACAACGTGCCGGCGGGTCAGGACGTGCTCGCCACCGAGGCATGCTTACGGGCGCTCGGTGTCCCTGTTGATCGGGCCGATGGGCGCGTTCGGATCGTCGGCGTTGGCGTTGGCGGACTGCAAACGCCCGCCGCGCCGCTTGACTGCCGGAATTCCGGGACGACGATGCGGCTCCTCTCGGGCGTCCTCGCCGGCAGCCGCGTGCGCGCCGTGTTGACCGGCGACGCCTCGCTCCAGCGACGGCCGATGGCCCGCGTCGTCGATCCGCTCCGGGCGATGGGCGCGCGCATCACCTCGCGCGATGGGATGCCGCCCCTCTTGATCGAGGGTGGGCGCCTGACCGGGCTGCGTCACCGGCTGTCGATCCCGAGCGCCCAGGTGAAAAGCGCCTTGTTGTTGGCGGGACTTAATGCCGAGGGCCTGACCTCGGTCGAGGAGCCGGTTCCGACCCGCGACCATACCGAGCGCCTGCTGCGGGCGATGGGCGCGCCGATCTCTGCCGACGAACGCGGGATCAGCCTTGCGCCGCTCAGGGCGCCGCTGCGGGCGCTGGAGCTCGCGATTCCCGGCGATCTCTCGTCCGCGGCCTTCTGGCTTGCCGCCGCCGCGATGCGCCCCGGCTGGTCCGTGCGGGTGTCCGGTGTCGGCCTCAACCCCACGAGAACCGGGTTCCTCCGCATCCTCGGGGGCATGGGGGCAGGAGTCCGGATCGACGAAAGGAGCGACATGACGGTTGAGCCGATGGGCGACGTCACCATCATCGGCGGCGAGCTACGTCCCCTGCACATCGGGGCAGAAGACGTCGCCCTGGCCATCGACGAGATCCCGATCCTGATGCTGGTCGCAACCCAGGCGGACGGGACAAGCTCGATCGATGGCGCCGCCGAGCTGCGGGTGAAAGAAAGTGACCGGCTGCGCGCGATGGCCGACGGGCTCCGGCGCCTGGGTGCAAACGTGGAGGAGTTTCCTGCCGGCGTTCGGATCACAGGCCCGACCGTCTTGCGGCCCGCGGTCGTCGACGCATATCGCGATCACCGGGTGGCGATGGCCCTGGCAATTGCCGGCTTGCTCGCGGATGGCCAGGCCGAGATCATCGGCTCGGAATCGGCCGACGTGTCCTATCCGGGATTCTTCCAGCAGTTGGCGGTGGTGGCCCGTGGCTGAAGCCAGGCAACGCGTGGTCCTCATCGGGGGCTCGGTGCAGCACAGCCTCTCCGTCGCCTTTCAAAATGCCGGGTTCCGCGCCGCCGCCATCGATTGCCGGTACGAGCCGCGCGATGTGTCGTCCGATCAGCTCGCCACGTGCATCGAAGAGATGCGCCTCAACGAAGGCGTCCTTGGCGGCAACGTCACCATCCCACACAAGGAGGCGGTGATCCCGCTGCTCGACGAGGTGGACGCCCACGCGCAGAAAATCGGAGCCGTCAACACCATCAGCCGGAGTGGAGCGAGGCTGCGGGGTTCGAACACCGATGGCCAGGGGTTCATGGGCGCGCTCGCCGAGCTTGGCTATGACCCCGCTAAAAAGACCGCGGTCATCATCGGCGCAGGCGGCGCGGCCCGGGCCGTGGTCGCCGTCCTCAACCCATTGGTCGATCGCCTGTGGGTCGTCAACCGGACCGTTGAGCGCGCCGAACGGCTCTGCGCCGACCTCGGGGTGCAGCGGGGCGGGGCACTCCGGCCCGCCGAGCTGGATCGCGTCCTCCGCGATCAAGCCCTGGTGGTGAATGCGACACCCACGGACGTCACCCTTCCGCCCGCGAGGTCGCTGTTCTTCTTCGACCTCCGCTCGCGATCGTCGAGCACCGGTCGCTTGATGCTGCTCCACCAGGGGCTGGCCGCGTTTGAGATCTGGACCGGCCAGCCGGCACCGGCTGAGGCGATGCGGCAGGCTCTGACAAAGGCTGCCGCTGGAGCCATGCCATGACGCTTCGATTCCTGACCTCGGGTGAGTCCCATGGCGAGCGGCTCACGGTCATCCTCGATGGCGTCCCCGCCGGCCTGGCCCTGACCGGGGCGGACCTTCAAGCGGATATGACGCGTCGCCAGGGGGGGCACGGCCGTGGCGGGCGGATGAAGATCGAGCATGACGAGGCGCGCATCGTCTCGGGGGTGCGCGGCGGCCGGACACTGGGCTCACCGATCACGCTCGAGATCTCGAATCGCGACTGGGAGAACTGGCAGGCCGTGATGGCCGTCGAGGCCGAGGGTCTCAAGCGCAAACCGATCACGCGGGTCCGCCCCGGTCACGCGGACCTGGCCGGGATGCTGAAGTACGGGGCCGACGATGCCCGCGACGTACTCGAACGGGCCAGCGCCCGAGAAACCGCGGCGCGCGTCGCCGCCGGCGGGGTTGCCAAGCGGTTCCTGGCAACCTTCGGCATCGAGGTCCGCAGCTACACGCGATCGATCGGCCCGATCGAGGCGACCGTGCCGACCGAGGTGAGCTGGGAGATGGTCGAGGAGTCGGCGGTCCGCGCCCCTGACCCGAAGGCGAGCGCGGCGATGGTCGCCGCGATCGATCAGGCGCGCGTCGAGGGCGACACGCTTGGCGGCGTCTTTACGGTTGTCGCCACCGGCGTCCCGCCTGGTCTGGGCAGCTACCGCCAGTGGGACACGAGGCTCGACGGCCTCCTCGCCCAGGCGATCGTCAGCATTCCCGCATGCAAGGCGATATCGCTCGGCGACGGGATCGAGTCGGCCGGCCAGCCCGGCTCGTGGGTGCACGATGTCCCGGTCTTCGGCGAGCGTGGGCTCTCCCATGAGACCAATCGCGCCGGCGGGATCACGGGCGGGATCACCAATGGCGAGGCCGTGGTGGTCCACGGGATGATGAAGCCGATCTCGACGCTCCTCAAGCCGCTGCGCACCGTGGACCTAAAGACTAAAGAGGAGGCGAAGGCGCACTACGAGCGAAGTGACATCTGTGTCGTGCCGGCCGCGGGTGTCGTCGGCGAGGCGATGGTCGCCCTGGTCCTGGCCAATGCCTTCCTGGAAAAGTTTGGTGGCGACTCGATGACCGAGGTCGAGCGGAACCTCAAGGCGTACGTTTCTGGGCTGCCGCAGTGAACAACATCGTGCTGATCGGCTTCATGGGCAGCGGCAAGTCAACCGTCGGGCGTCTGCTCGCCAATCGGCTCGGAAAGCCGTTCCGCGACCTCGACGACGAGATCGCCACGGCGACGGGCCAGCCGGTTTCAAGCATCTTCGAGAGGGAAGCGGAGGCCGGCTTCCGCCGGCGTGAGGCGGCGTGCCTCCGCGCGGCGCTCGAGGCCGACGATCAGGTGATTGCCGTGGGCGGCGGTGCGCCATTGATCGAAGACAACTGGATCCGGATGCGCGATGGCAACACGGTGGTGGCATTGACGGCGGAGCCGCGCGAGCTGGCCGAGCGTCTGCGCGGAGCTACGGATCGGCCCCTGCTTTACCCCGATCCCCCGACCGCGGTTGCGACCCTCCTGCCGGTGCGAACACCGCGATACCTGGAGGCCGACCTGGTGTTCCGCACCGATCGGGTTGCCCCGTCCTCGGTGGCGGAGGCACTGGCCGAGCGTCTCCCGCCACAGGCGGTGACCCGGGTGCGCGTGGACGTTCCAGGATCGCGGCACGAGGTCGTCATCGGCCGCGGCCTCGGCCACCTGCTGGCCCCCGCGCTCAGACGATCGGGTGCCGGCGACACCGTCCTGCTCGTGACCGATCCGGCGCTCGAGACCGCGCACGCCGCGCCGATGCTGCAGGCGTTGCGGCAGGCCGGTCTCGCCGCGCAGGTCCACCTGCTGCCCACCGGCGAGCCGGCGAAAACGATCGAGACGCTTGGCCGCCTCTACGATCGCCTGGCGGAGGTGCGGATCGACCGTACCGGCGCTTTGATCGCGCTCGGGGGCGGCACGGTCGGCGACGTGACGGGCTTTGCCGCCGCCACCTGGCTGCGCGGCATCCGCTACCTGCAGGTTCCGACAACGTTGCTGGCGATGGTGGACAGCAGCATCGGCGGCAAGACCGCGATCAACCTTGCCAGTGGCAAGAACCTGGTGGGCGCGGTGTACCAGCCGGCCGCCATCTTCTGTGACCTCGACTACCTGGCGACACTACCCGACGAGGAGTTCCGGTCGGGGATGGCCGAGGTCTGCAAAGCCGCGATGATCGCCGACCGCCAATTCGCCGAGTGGCTGCTGCGATCGGCGCCGGCCCTGGCATCAAGGAATCACGAGGCCGTTCGCGAAGCGGTCACGCGCGCCGTCGGCATCAAGGCGTCCGTCGTTGCCGAAGATCCGAGCGAGACCGGCCGGCGCGCGATCCTGAATTACGGGCATACGGTTGCGCACGCGTTGGAGCGTGCCCTCGGCTACGGCGGGCTTCGACATGGAGAGGCGGTGGCCTGGGGGATGGCGGTGGCGGGCGAACTCAGCCGGGCGACCGGCCGCTGCCGTCCCGCGGTACTCGAAACGCAGGGAGCGCTGTTGCGGGCGCACGGACTGCTGGCAACCCGTCCCCGGGTGGGCCGGACCG
>JALYYC010000013.1 GCA_030946755.1 Candidatus Dormiibacterota bacterium | reverse complement strand
ACGATGGCGTTGACGACGGCTGGCGTCGAGGCGATCGTGCCCGCCTCGCCGATTCCCTTCACCCCGAGCGGATTGCTCGGGCTCGGCGTGACCGTCGCCGCGGTCTCGAACGAGGGCAGGTCCGCCGCGGTCGGCACCATGTAGTCGACGAGCGTGCCGGTCTTGAGGGCCCCGCCTTCGTCGTAGAGCGCCTCCTCGTAGAGCGCCTGCCCGATTCCCTGGGCGATCCCGCCATGGATCTGTCCTTCGACCACCATGGGGTTGAGCCGGGTGCCGCAATCGTCGACCGCCACGTAGCGGACGATGCGGGTCGCCCCGGTCTCTGCGTCGATCTCGACCAGGGCGACGTGGGCGCCGAACGGCCAGACGAAGTTCGGCGGGTTGAAGAACGTCGTGGCTCCCATGCCCCCCTCCATGCCGGGCGGCAACCGATGCGGCTGGAAGGCGGCGCCGGTGATCTCCTGGATGGTGAGCGACTTGGACGGCGCGCCCTTGACGAAGGCCTTGCCGCCTTCGTAGACGACGTCGGCTTCCGCCGCTTCCAGCAGGTGCGCGGCAATCTTGCGGGCCTTCTCGCGGACCTTGACCGCGCTCATGTGGACGGCGGCGCCATCCACGGACGCGCTCCGGCTGCCGTAGGTGTCCATCCCCATCGGGCCGATAGCCGTGTCCCCGTGCACGATGTCGATGTCCTCGAGCGGGAGCCCGAGGGCATCCCCGACGATCTGGGCGAAGGTAGTCTCGTGGCCCTGTCCGTGAGGTGAGCTGCCGATGATGACGGTAGCTTTGCCGGTGAAATGTAGGTTGACAACCGACATTCCCCAGAAGCCAATGCCCGCCGCGGCGGTCGTCGCGACCGAGGGCCCCAGGCCGCAGATCTCCAGGTAGGTGGAGAAGCCGATGCCGAGGTACTTGCCGCGCTTGCGCGCCTCCGCCTGCTCCCGGCGGAAGGCCGGGTAGTCGATCACCTTCAGCGCTTTGTCGAGCGTGATCCGGTAATCGCCGGAGTCATAGGTCAGGCCGAACAGGTTGGTAAAGGGCTGCTCGGCAACCGGGACGAAGTTCTTGCGCCGGACCTCGACCGGGTCCATGCCAACTTCCTGCGCGACCAGGTCCATCACGCGCTCGATCAGGTAGGTCGCTTCGGGCCGGCCGGCGCCGCGATAGGCGTCAGTCGGCGTTCGGTTGGTGAAGACGCCGACGCCGCGGCCGTCGAACGCCTTGAGCTTGTAGGGTCCCTGGGCGATCAGGAGCGCGATCGCCATGAAGGTCCCGAACTGGCTGCAGTAGGCGCCGAGGTCGAGATACTGCGTGGTGCGGACCCCGAGGACCGTGCCATCTTTCTTGGCGGCGATCTCGACATCCCAGATCTGCGATCGGCCGTGGTGGGTGGCCTTCATGTTTTCGCTGCGGTCTTCAGTCCATTTCACCGGCCGTCCGAGCCGCCTCGAGGCGAGCGCGACGAGCACTTCCTCCGGGTAGACGCGGATCTTTGACCCGAAGCCGCCGCCGACATCCTGGGCGACGACGCGCACCTGGCTCTCCGGGATGCCGAGGATCACGCCCAGCCAGATCTTGACGAAGTGGGGGATCTGCGTCGACGACCAGACGGTCAGGGTTTTCGCAAAGGGCTTGTAATCAGCCACGACGCCGCGTCCCTCGATGGCGACCGGGATGAGGCGCTGCTGGATGAGGCGCTGGGAGATCTTGACCTCGGCTTCTGTAAACGCTGCCTCGATGTCCCCCCCGGACCGCTTGACGTCGTATGAGATGTTGCTTCCGATGTCGGCATGCAGAACTGGCGAGTCCTTCTTGAGCGCTTGCTCGATATCGAGAACCGGGGGTAGGGGCTCATAACGGATGTCCAGTCGTTCCGCGGCGTCCTCGGCCGCGGACCGGCTGGTGGCGACCACGATCGAAACCGGCTCACCGACGTAGCGAACGGTGTCGGTGGCAAGCGGGTACATCGCCGGGTATTTCTTCTCGGCGACGAAGCTGACCGTGACCGGCAGCGGCGCCTGGAACTCGGACATGAGGTCCTTGCCGGTCCAGATGGCGAGCACCCCGCTCGCCTCCTTGGCGCGCGAGGTCTCGATCCCGAGAATGCGCGCGTGGGCTTGCGTGCTGCGAACGACGTAGAGGTGGGCGACGGCCGTCTGGGGTAGGTCCTCGACGAAACTTCCCGTGCCGGTGATCAGCTCGGGGTCTTCGCGGCGCTTGATCGATGCGCCAATCAATTGGGAGACCGCCATTCAGCTCACCTCCTCAGGAACCCGCGGCTGCTGGTTGCTTGGTGTCGGCAGTGGCCATGGCCTTGGCCGCGGCCTGGACCGCCTTGACGATGTTCTGGTACCCGGTGCAGCGGCAGAGGTTGCCTTCGAGGCCGCTGCGGACCTCGGCCTCGGTTGGATTGGCATTGCGCGCAAGCAACTGGCGGGCGGCCATGATCATGCCGGGGGTGCAGTAGCCACATTGGAGGCCATGCTCGTCCCAGAACGCCTGTTGCAAGGGATGGAGCGCCGTGCCCTTGGCCAGACCCTCGATGGTCGTGACCTGGGCGCCGTCCGCCTGGACGGCGAAGACGGTGCAGGCCTTGGCGCTGTGGCCGTTAAGGTCGACGGTGCAGGCGCCGCAGTTACTCGTGTCGCAGCCGACATGCGTTCCGGTGAGGCCCGCGTACTCGCGAAGGTAATAGACGAGCAGGAGCCGGGGTTCGACCTCGTGCTCGTAGCGGGTCCCGTTGACGGTGATCGCGACCTTCTGCCTCATGGGCACCTCCATTCACTGGCCGGTTGGCGTGTGCTGTGGAGGGGATGTGGGGAAGACGCGGCAGCCTCAGCCGTTACCGGCTTGGTATAGCACTGCTCTGGCGGCCTGTCCAGACCACCTTTCCGATTCCAGGGCCAAAAGAGGAGGGCGCCTCGCAGACGCCCTCCTGTCGGCGGCCCGACTCAGTCGCCCTGCGACCGACCGTCCGGGATGCTGATTGCATCGGTAAACACGTCCTCGTCGTGTGTTCCGCCGGGGTTCTGGTCCGGGACGAACTGCCCGGGAATGGCGTTTCGCGTATCCGACCAGATGGGGTGGGCGGTCTGGCCGATCACGACCAGCCCGCTGTAATCGCCGTTAAAGCCGAACTCCTGGGTTCCATCCGGCGGCCGGAAGACCGGTGAGACGCTCTTGAACGTGTAGGGCGTGTTGCGATCGCGCCCACCGGCGAGACCGTAGTCGGAATTCGCCCTCTGGACCCCTGGCTGGCCCGGAGTGAACACCGTGCACGCCGGTGGATTGCCGCCAACGGCGCAGGCCGCCGGCTCGACCTCATTCGGAACGCGACACGTGCGGTAATAGCTCACCGCCACATGGTCGGTCTGACTCCCCACATCCTCGGCCCGACGCTGTGCCTGGGCGCCTTCGTCCCCGGTTCCACAGCTGAGCTGACGGGTTCCTCCGCCGCCGTTCCCGGCCCCCTTCTGATCGCCTGATCGGCAGTTGGGGTTGTGGTCAGCCAGTGGCCCCGAGCAGACCACATCGATGGCGGGCTCGTAGTGATCCATCCGACGGCTGGAGTTCACGGGTGCGGCCGCCTCGGTCCAGGTCAGGCCGCCGTCGACCGACTCACTGAGCTGGATATCGAACTCGCCGTTGCGGTAGTCCTGCCAGGTGGCAAAGAGGTGACCGTTGCCGCGATTGATGGCGATGCGGGGAAAGTCATCGGTCCGGACGAATGCTCCCGGAATGCACTCTTCCGGGCCACGCCCGAAATTGCACACCGGTTCGCCGACCGTGACGTCATTGCCGACCTTGGTCGGCTCCGCGCAGTTGAGATGGGCCGTACCCGCCGGCGAACTGCCGGTTGGATGGCAGTGCACACCGAGTTGCTGAGCATTCGGAACGCCACGGCCCGTGTTCCCATTGTTGAAAATCACTTCGAGGTCGCCATTCGGCAAGGTGATCGGATCTGAACCCTGATCCAGGTTGCACGCGTTGCCGGTGAAGGTCCCCGTAATGAAGATGTTGCTCCCGAAGCAGAGCGCATCCGAGGTCCCGCTGATCAGTTCCGGCGTCGACCAGGTCTGGGCGTGGTCTGTGGACATCGATCCCCAGATTGGCGACTCGCACGTGCTCAGCTGATTCAGTGGGAAGCACTGGTCGCTGGACCTGAAAACGGTCCAGGTGACGTAGACATTGTTCTTGTTCGGGCTCGTTGGGCTGACATCGGCGGTCACGAACTGCTTATCGTGCTGTGCCGCGGGACTGTTGTCCTCTGCCACGACATAGCGCCGGCTCAGCTGCGGGATGTCGGCGTAGAAGGATCCGCCGGCGCCTGGCGGCGACTGGCTCACGACCACGGCGCTGCCAAAGTCCGCAGCCCGGTCGAAGATGATCGCGCTGTAGAAGGCACGCCCCTGCAGATCAAATGCCAGGGCCGGATCGCTTCCACCGTCGTAGGTGAAGAAGTTCCCGGGCCCGCCGGCAATCGTATGCCGGTTGGGATCGTCCGCAGTCGGTTCCTCGGCTGCCGGGTTATTGAGCTTGTGATAGAAGGGCGGCGGGTAATTGCCCCAGGTCCGGCCCCCGTCGAAGGAGAAGGCAAAGGAGCTGTAGTTGTACCCCTGCAGCATGTCATTCATGCCGGCGACGAGATTGTTCGGATTTAGCGGATTCCACTTGATGAGCTCTTCGCTCTGGAGCCGGTAGCTGCAATCCGTGTTGACCCGAACATTGATCCCGCCAGCGTTGCGCCCTGTGCACCCCACGGTGCCGGTGGACGCGCCGACGAGATTCCGGGCGCCGTCACCGCTCCCACTCTGATCGGGTCCAGCATCACGCCCGGCACCCCCGCCGACCGCCGCGCTTCGGCCCGCCGTTGCATTCGGCTGCCCTACGGCGTTCAGCAGGCCGGCCGAGAAGAAGGGAGCCCTGCGGTTCACCAGGCCGGTATGGATGACGGGAGCCTGCACGTCGCCCCTGGCCGCGCGCTGCAGGATATTGTCCTTTGCCTGTGCCGGCGCCACCGCGGTGCTGGCGGCCGCGCTGGCAGTCAGGACGGCAACAAAAAATGTGATCGCTCGCTTCCTGCGCATTTTCCCCTCCCAAGCTCGTGGCACACAAAACAAGTGCAGGTGATGAGTCCCTCGCCCCAGTCTGTGCCCTGACTTCCTACGCCCCTGCGGACAGCTCCTTCCCTAACGAAGCACCCTTGCGGCCGTGTAAGCAGACCAGTTCCATGATCGACTCATCGATACGGTTATGTCAAGATTGTCTGCGACGAGTCAAGGGCGCTCGCGGCTTGATGTCATCCTCGAGTCCACCCGTGGCGTCGAGAAGCCAGTCGGCGAGGTATGTTGCGAACGAGGCGCGAACGTAGATCAAGAAGGCCGGCGTATCGGCTGTCCGGTGGATGATCACCTGGGCTTTCGCGAGCAGTGTCTGGGCGCAGCGGCCCGGGCCAAAAGCACGCGGGTGCAGATCGATGGAGCAGCCATTCGCGAGCAAATCACGAGCCGAGGATCCGCTGACCTCGATGACGGTGCGGTTAGCCGAGACGTCGACGATAGACCCGGGGTGATGGCCAAGCGCTGATCGAAGCGGGGCCTCGATCGCCCGCTGCTGGTCCGGCGGCGCCACGATGACCCACTCGTCCGGGCCAAGCCAGAGGCACGAGCGGTCGCCTTGTGTTGCCACGGTGTTCGGTTCGACCGGCGGCGTGATCCCGAGTTGATGCTGGACGCCGGCCATCACCTCGGTCTCCAAGGGGTTGGCGCGGAAGTTGATCTGGGTCAGGAACCGGATCTCGCGAATTACCAGGGTGCCGTGGGTGGATTGCGATAGCGCAGCGAACCGATCGACGTAGTCGGCGAGCGGGCTCCGGCGCGTCGCTTCAGCTATCACGGCGGCGGTTCTCCTTGTCCCAGAAGATCGGCTCGGTCACGGTCGCCGCGATCACGCGATCTGTCATGGGCGCGAAAACGGTCTGGCCCATGCGCTCCCGTCCCCGCTCCACGAGTGCCAGCGCGAAGGTCCGGCCGAGCGTCGCGCTTCGGTAGCTCGAGGTGACATAGCCGACCATTGGGACCGGCGGGTCGG
>JALYYC010000008.1 GCA_030946755.1 Candidatus Dormiibacterota bacterium | reverse complement strand
GCGGTCGAAATGGTGGAGAATCTAGTTAAACAGGAGGAAGCAGCATGGGTTGGGTAATCGGTATCGTCGTCGGCGCGATCATCGCGGCGGTCGGGATCGTCAACTTCCCGGATATCAAGCGATACTTCAAAATCCGGAACATGTAGGTCGCGATGCACGAACTCTCGATGTGTGAAGGGATCCTCGACGTCGTCCTGGAAGCCGCCCAGAAGCGGCCCGTCCGGCGCGTCCAGGTGACGATCGGTAATCATTGGGCGGTCAGTCCCGAAAGCTTCGAGCAGTCGTTCCAGGTGGCCGCCCAGGACACGCCCGCGCAGGGTGCCGTGGTGGAGCAGCAGCAGGTGAGCGGCGAGGTGCTGACGATCAACGAGATCGAGTTGGAGGGGGGCGTCGTCCTACGAAACCCCACGCTGCCATCTGCCTAGCCGTCCCGGGCCGCGTGCTCGAAATCCTGGACCCGGTGAACCAGTTCGCCAGCGTCGAGGTTGCCGGCGTGCCGCGGAAGATCAGCCTGGCCATGCTCGAAGGCGATGAGCAGGCGGGCGTGGGGGACTGGGTGCTGATCTACACCGGATTCGCGATGAGCAAGATCAGCGAGGCCGATGCCCGGCAGACGCAGCAGATGCTCGACGGCCAGGAGGAAGCGTTTGCCGAATATGGCCGGGACACGGCCCAGATCCACGACGACATAGCCCGCCAGGCGGCGTCATAACCACGGTCGTGCGCTCGTCCTACGAACCGTGATGCGCGTGGTGGTCGTGCTGCTCTTGCGGTTTGTCCTCCATCATCCGTAGCATCTCCAGCCCGCCTGTCGTCAGAAAGCGCCAGGCCAGGACAGCCATCGCAGCCAGAAAAATGACGTTCAGGATCGTCGTGTAGTTCCAACTGGGCGCCGACTCAAAGACCGTGACATTGCGGTTGGTCGGCACGATTCCGATCACCTGAAACAGGCTGGCAATCAGGAAGCCGGCTAAGGCCATCGCGAGGTAAGACGCAATCAGCAGATAAAGGCTCATGGGCCGGCCATAGTACTTCCGGTAGATGTTCAGAATCGGAATGATTATCAGATCGGCGAAGATGAACGCGATCACACCGCCGAAGCTGATCCCGCCCTTCCAGAGGACCGCAGCCAGGGGCACGTTGCCGACCGAGCAGACAAAGGTGATCACGGAGATGACAGGCCCGATCAGAGGGCCCCAGAAGAAGGCCACCGTCGGATGGCTCGTCAAGAAGAATGCTCGCCAGAAACTGTCCGGAACCCAGGCGGCGATGGCTCCGGCAATCAGCAGCCCCAGGCCGATATCGGTCCAAACGCTCACGACGTCCATCCAGAAGTTGTGGCTGATCGCCGTCAGGGCCCGACCCGACAGCAGCCGGCGCATGAATGGGCCATCGGTGATTGACATGTCCATCCCGGCATGGCCCTCCATCTTTCCCGCGAGGCCGCGCTCGGACTGCTCGCGGGCTGCCGCGACCATGCGCTTCTTGAGCGTGAGCCGGAAGATGAACGCCAGGATCACGATCATCAGGAGCCCACCGCCGAACTCCCCGGCAAGGAACTGCCAGCCCAGCAGGATCAGGAGGATCAGTCCGAGCTCAAAGACGAGGTTCGTGGACGCGAACTCGAAGATGATGGCGTTCGTGAAGGTGGCGCCCTTCTGAAACAAGCTCCGGCCAATCGCGACCGCCGCGTAGGAGCACGATGACGATGCCGCGCCAAGCCCGGTTGCCAGGGCAATGCTTCGCGGCGAGTCGGTGCCCAGCGCGCCGGCGACCGCCTTTCGGGAGATCACCGTTTGAATCACCGCCGAGAGGAGGAATCCCAGGGCCAGCGGCCAGAGAATTTCCCAGAACATCGAGAACGCCACGAACAAGGCGTGGCCGATCGCCTCTACGATGACCATCGTTATCCCCTTACAAATCGCTCAATGGTTGCCGTGACTTCCCGAATCTTTTCCCGGCCGTTGCCGCTTCGGACGGCATCGCTGACGCAGGAGTCCATGTGATCCTCGAGGAGCTCCAGCGCCACGCTTTCCAGGGCTGCTTTCACCGCGTTGACCTGGGTCAGGACATCGATGCAGTAGCGGTCTGCCTCCACCATGCGCTGAATACCGCGTACCTGCCCTTCTATTCGTTTCAGCCGAGCGCCGATCTTTTGCTTGTCCTTGCTGTACCCAACCACGTTGGCGATAATACCCCCCAGGGGTATGGTCCGTCAAGAAACCACATCGGACGGAACTTTCCTGGCTCCCTGACCGTCTTACGGTGGTGACGGCGAGACTGTTCAAACTGGCGCTGGCGCTGGTATTGGGTGCCGGGCTGCTAGTCGGCTGTGGGCCGGCCGGCTCCACCCAGAGCCACGGCGGGCCGGTACGCGACCATGTGAGCTTCGTTGACGCGCTCCGCGGCAAGGGCCTGACGGTCGACATTGTCGGGAATGTCACCCAGCCTTTCCTCCACCCTCAAAGCGGCACCGCCCTTCGTATCAGCGGCTCAGGGACTGGCCCGGCGGACATTCAATCGTTCGACTATGCCTCCTCCGACGCGGCCTCGGCCGACGCGGGCCAGATCCAACCGAATGGCCGCATCAAGTCGGTCAGCGTGGATTGGATCGCGCCTCCTCACTTCTTTCGCAAAGAGCGGGTGCTCGTCATCTACGTGGGAACCGACCCCGCGGTGGTGAGCGTCCTTCGGGAGCTGCTGGGTCCACCCCTGGCGGGCTAACCGCCGACGCGGCCGGTCTATCTGGATCCCGCGGCTCGCGCCCGAGTCGCCGGGCCGCTAGTGTATTGGTCGTGTGTCAGCTCAGCAAGACCCTGGCGCCCATTACCCGGGCCGGCATGGTCGGGCTCATCCGCTCCACCTGGCCATTGCGAACGAAACCATCTGAGGAGTGGAGTCCTGGAGGCTGATGCCAGAAAGCTATCCGTTGAAGAGCCCGCGCGGTCGGGGCCACAACCTCGTCACCGACATCCTCGAGCGGGTCGAGGACGGGATCTACGTGCTCGTGTCCATCCTGCTCGTGGTCGCCGGCGCGGTCCTGCTCTGGAGCGCGACGACCGATTTCTTTTCGGACCTCTCGAAGGGGAATGATCCTCTCAAGATCCTGCTCGCCGTGCTGGACAAGGGCCTCATCCTGTTCATCATCGCCGAGCTCTTGCACACCGTCCGAATCACCATTCAGGAGCGAACACTCGTCGCCGAGCCCTTCCTGATCGTCGGCCTGATTGCTGGGATCCGGCGCATCCTGATCCTGACCGCCCAATCGACGCAGACCGAGTTCAAGGCAGGCTCTCAGGGTGTCGAACTCGTCCTGCTGATCATCCTCGTCCTGGTCATGACGGGGGCGGTCATCCTCTACCGCCGCTTCTATTCGGCGGAAAAACCCTAGACGAGCCCCTTGTCGACGGCGACCATTGCCGCTTCGACCCGATTCCGGACGCCCAGCTTGTGGAAGATCTCGGCAACGTGGAACTTCACCGTGTTCTGGCTCAAATGAACGGCGGCGGCAATCTTGGCGTTGGATCGTCCCTGGACGATCAGGCGAAGGATGGCGAGCTGGGACCGGCTCAGGGTCGCCGTTGCGCCGCTTCGATTCATCACCAATCGGGTCTCCGTGCGGCTCGCGCGCTTCACCTGCTCTAAGAGGCGGCTGTTGTCGATGGCAATGGCCGCCTGGGCGGCGAGCGTCTCGGCAAACTGGACCCATTCCGGGTCGGTGGCCAGGTCCTTCTGACTGAGAATCTCCAGCGTTCCCTGAGTGATGCCTTTGGTCACCAGCGGCACGGTGTTGGCGGCGACGAAGCCCTGGCGGGACAGGAAGCCCGACCAGTCGATGGTGTCGCGCGCGGTTGGTCGGATGCGCAGTCCTGCGGTCGCGAAGATTTCGAGTTGCTGCGTCTGGGCGTTTGATAGCCGAACGATCGCCGCGTCGACGCCCAGGCCGGTGCGGACCTGGTCGAGGAAGACCTGGAGGGTGAGCCGGAGATCGAGGCTGGCCACGGCCGCCATCTCCGCCTGGTGGAGCGATTCGAGGCGGTCCAGCCGTCGCGCCGCCTCGGCAAATAACCGGGCGTTGGCGATGGCGAGCGCCGCCGTGTCGGCGAGCTGTTGCATGAAGTTTTGGTCCGCCTCGGTATACGGGTCGGCGGACGGGCCATTTCGCGAGACGCCCAGGGTTCCGATCACCTGTCCGTGAACCCGCAGCGGAAGAATGATGTAGTTGACGATGTTGAACTGCTGCTGGTAGGCCTCGTACTCTGCGCCCATCGGCTCGCCGGTCGGCCCCGGCAGGTTCACGCTGGCGCGCACGCCCATCCCGCTCCGGATGACCTGACCCGCCGGCCCGGTCTCGGCCGGATACGGGGCGGCAGAGAAGACAGTGCGCGCGGCTGCGAGCCGGATCGGGTCAGGGTCGTGGATCGCCATCGGTTGCAGCTGCGTGCGGTCGGTCGACAGCAGGGTCACGACCGCGGCATCGCCGACCAGCGACGCGACATGGTGGGCGACCGTCTGGAGCGTGGCGTCGAAATCGCTGACCGTCGCGGCAAACAGGTTTGAGGTTTCGGCGATCGCCCGGGCGCGATCCCTGGCCGCGGTCAGCTGCGCCTCGAGCTCCCGAACCGTGACCTCCCGTTCGGATGCGATCATCCCCGGCTTCCCTCCATGACTACCCGAAATGACGGGTCAGTCCACCCATCCGGGTAGTGACTAACACTATCAAGAAATCTTACGGTAGGTGGGGGACAAGGCAGATGGCACTTTACGAGGCAAACGACGCGATCCAAAAGGAGCTCCAGTGGTCGGTGGACCGGCGACTGGCGCAGTTACGACAGCGGAAGCCCTTCGCCTACCTGGACTGGGTGATCAACGAACTCGAAGAGTTCCACATTCGCGGTTGGAAGCGGGTCCCCAAGCACTTCATGCCGAGCCTGCGCGCCGTGGCTGAGATCCAGCCAGACCGCATCGCGGTGCCCGAACGCTGGCCGGCCCTCATCCGCGATGCGATCGATACGTGCTTCAACCTCCAGGAGCAACTGCTAAGCCTCCGCGACCCGGGGCGTCGGACAGCGGAGACACCGCCGGTGCCGGACTACTGGATCGTGCCGCTGGAAGCCAACGAAGGGACGCTGGCCTCCGCCTGAGGTTGCGAGGTGAACTGTCGCGCCGCCTCGTCGAAGGACAGACCCCTGTCCCAGTAGGCGTTGAAGGCGACCTTGAGGACCATCGCCAGCGAGGGGTGCTCGATCACGACGATCGTCAGGTCCGGAACGCCACCGGCGACCGGGTCCTGCATGCCGAACATCACGATTGTTTCGTCGATGATGACGAGTTTGAGTGGCAGGTCACGAACTACTCGAGCCTGTTCGCCGCGCTCGATGAACCGCCGGACACCCGCGGCGATCTCAGGGTTATCGAAGATCGACGCCTCGTAGACACTCCGGGCCTCATGCGTTGCGGCGACCTCCAGCCCCTGGAGGTTCTCCTGGGGCGGTTTCGCGTAGGGGGGCTTCGTGAACACGAGGATCTCTTTTTTGACCGATGCCTGCAGCTCGCCAAACCGCGTGTTGATGGCGCCCGGATCGCGCAGCACCTCGATGTACTCGAGCGGATCGGTCTGCTCCTGGCCCTTGGCGTAGGCGGCGCTCAGCGTGGCGATCGTGGCGGCAGCCCCGACTTCGAGGGCGGCCAGCTCCCCGCGCCGGAGGGCGACCAAGCGCTCGATGGCCGTGGCCGGCTCGGTCGCGGCGTATTTGACGACGTTGCCCGGGCGGGCGGCGGCCAGGCCCTTCTGCACGAGACTGCCTAAAACGTCATAGATTCGCTGGCGGGGCAGGCCGGCCAGTCGGGAGACCTGGGCGGCCGTAAAGGAGTCACGCCCTGTCAGAGCGACGTAGGCGCGCGCCTCGTAGCTCGTCAAGCCGAGCCGGACCAGCTGGTCGACCGCGCTGTCCGTCTGCATGGCCGCCCCTATTCAACCACTTGGCGTGGTGTCAGGCAAATCCGAGGAGTGACCACGAGACGACGTAGTTGACACCCCTTCGCGTGGTGTGTTACAACGCCGGAGTAAGCTACCACGTCAGGTGGTGGCAGGCTCGGGCTGGCGAGCGCCAGCGTTGCGCAGAGGGAGCCGATGTCGACGAGGGCCCTTCGGTCGCGGCCGGCACAATTAGCAATCGCCGCCCTCTGTGGGGTCGCCCTCGTCCCGTCGATTGCCGCCCGACCGGCGACCGCCGCCACCTCGACACCCCCAACCTTCGGCAATCCGACCGTCAGCGGCATACAGGGCTACGGGTTCGAACAGGATCTCCGCCTCGATACCCACGGGCGGGTCTACACCAGCGTTCCCGGAAGCCTTGGATCGAACCTCTCGTACGGGTGGCGGTCCCTCGATGGCGGCCAGACCTTCAAGTGGCTTCCCGCGGCGGCCCAGCCGATCGGCAAGCTGCCGATGTGCAATGGCGGTGGCGACACCGAGCTTGCCACCGATAGCCAGGATCGCCTCTACATCAATGACCTGGCGCTGGCGAACTATGGCACAGCGCGCTCCATCGATCACGGCCGAACGCTGACCGCCGCGCCGGCCTGCGCATCCGTGGTCACGGCGCCTGATGACCGCCCCTGGTATGCGGTCGACGGCGATCCGATGGCCGGTGGGTCGATCACCTTCGCCTATAACGTGGCTCCCGATGCGACGCCGATCCCGCTCGGCAATTGCTCGACGACCGGAAACCAGCTGGTGTTCGCCCGCTCTCCGCTGCCGGCTGCTCCGGCGAGCGCTGGCCTGGTTTTCGGCGCGCCGCAGGTCCTGACCAGGGCATGCGACGAGGGAATCATGGGCAACGACGAGGTCTTCTCCTACGGCGCCGTCAAGCGCGCCTTCGTCATGCACAACAACGACGCGCTCAACCAGATCCGGATGGCGCGCTGCGACATCGTCGACTACACGGTCTCACCGACGGGATATGCAAACTGCGTCGACGCCCTCGTCT
Source organism: Candidatus Dormiibacterota bacterium (assembly GCA_030946755.1). Classification (GTDB taxonomy): domain Bacteria; phylum Chloroflexota; class Dormibacteria; order CF-121; family CF-121; genus JALYYC01. Next base: position 15,384 of record JALYYC010000008.1, on the reverse strand, counting down.
ATGGCAACCCCTCGACGGTCAATGGTGGGGACTTCCCAACCATGACCATTGATCACGCCGGGAATCTCTTTGCCGTCTGGGAAGAGGCGAGTTGCGGGCCCTGTCCAGCGACCATCACGAGCAACACCCTGCTCTATTACAGCTGGTCGCACGACCAGGGGGACCACTGGACCAGCCCCCGCGTGCTGCCCACCCCTGGGCTCAACACCGATGTCTTTGCCTGGCCCGCGGCAGGCGACAGCGGCCGGGTGGACGTCGCCTTTTACGGGACGCCGGCGCGTCAAGCGTGCCCGCCATGCAAGGGGCCTGACTCCACCCAGGGCGACTGGAGCCTGTATCTCACCCAATCGCTCAACCTCACAAGTGGCAACCCGACCTGGACGGCGCCGGTGCTAGCGAGCGAGCACTTCATTCATCGGGGGACCATCCAGACGCTGATGGGCGGCCAGAGTGGCGATCGCACGCTGGGGGACTTCCTGCAGTTGCGGATCGGCCTTCAGGGCGAGGCCAACATCTCCTATGCCGACTCCAACAGTGCGACCGAACCATTGGCATCGCAGGGTGCCTTTGTTCGGCAGAACGGTGGCGCGAGCGTCCTCGCGGCGCACCCCACCGTCGAGGGCTCTCCGCGACGCCTCAACGCCGTCAGGGTGGCGTCGCATTGCGCGACATTTGACAGCGCGTCGGTGAGCAGCACCTGCCAGCCTAATCTCGAGGTCCTTGGTTCCCAGGTCGCGCTCTCGGCGGATCACAACACCTACCAGGTGCGGATGCTCGTCGCCGACCTCCGAAGCCTCGCGCCCAAGCCCGACGCGGGTGGGACCACGCTCGTCTGGAGCACGCAGTGGAAGGTGCCATCGGCGACCGATCCGAAGGGTGGCGCCTATTTCCATGCCTATATGGAGTCGACCGGTGGGGCGACGCCGACCTTCTGGATCGGCCAAAACGCGATCGAAGCAACCGGCAGCCTCACGTTCACCTATCCGGGATCAACCCAGGTCCCCGGCTCGTACACGCCGACGGCCCCGGGCACGATCACGATCAATGTGCCGGTCAGCGCCGTCGCCGAGGTCGCCCCGGTCGACAACCTCCTCTATAGCGTGACCGCGAGCACGCAGTCCCTGACCGGCAATGCCGAGACACCGCCCAGCGTCTTCGGCTCGGGTCTGGGCGGCAACCTCTTCAATCTCGTCGATGTCGCCCCGGCGTACGACTACAATCCGGCGCTGCCCACACCCTCCTTCCCACCGAGCCCGGAGGGGGATGGCAACGGGACCGTGCAAGACGGCCAGGGTGGGGACGCGAACTTCAATTTTGACTCCGACGGTGCTGAGGATGGCGATGTCCAGACCGTCAGTGAGCAAGACTCGCGGTCGGGCACGGACTTCCATTCCACGAGCATCACCGCGATCTCGTACGACGAACTCAGCCATACCGTGACGGTGGTTGGTGAGGGAACGAATCGGGGGCGTCCAGTCGCGTACACGATGACGGCAGCGAACGGCCCCGCTGGGACTGGCACCTTCAGCATGGTCTTGAGCGACGGCGACTCGGTCAGCGGCGTCTTGTCGAGCGGCAGCATCCAACTCGGTTGAACAGGGAGGACGACGAATGTTGACCTTGCGACTGCCCAGGTCGGTTCGCGGATTTGCCTCGGTGGCGGTGGCCGCATCGGCGATGCTCCTGGCGACGGGAGCCAGTGCGGCCACGACCACCACCAACCCCGACGGCACCTCGACAGTATCGGACGGCGGATACAGTTTCAAGAATTTCCAGCTCGGCGACCTGCCGGCAGAGTATTGTCCCGACCCCAACAGTCCGTGCCAGAATGGCGCGGCGGAGCCGGCGATCCGGGCGGATCTGTTCGGTAACTTTTTTGGTGCCTCCGAGAACGGACTGAGCAGTGGGACCGAGGCCTGGAAGTCGATCGACGGGGGGCGGCATTACGTGCACCTGCCTTCGCCCAACCAGATTTCGGGGCCGCCAACGACGCCAGTTCCGGTTTCTCCTGCCGGAGGTGACGTCGACCTGGCCACCGCCTCAGCCAAGAATGCCTTCGGGATCTACAACGTCTATGTTTCGAGTCTTGACGGCGTCCACACCGTCGTCAGCACGTCACTCGATGGCGGTCACACCTGGAAGCTGAATCCCGCCGCCTCGAAGTTTCCGGGCGAAGATCGCGAATGGATTGCCGCCGACGGCGCGAACAAGGTATGCATCAGTTACATCTCGGCGACGGGCGTTATTCTCACGCCGTTGGGACTCCACGTTGAGTGTTCCTACAACGCAGGGACTGCGTTCACGCAAATCAGTGACGCCTTGACGGCGACGAATATCGATGCCCGCCTCAGTTTCAAGATCGGCAACCTGACGATCGACAAGAACAGCAACACTCAAGACGCAGCTCGCAACAATGACATCGTGTACCAGACCTTTACCAGCGGCCTGAAGGAGGACGCAATCAACCCGAACCCGACAGGGAACCACGTTGTCTGGATGGCTGTCTCGCGCGATGGCGGGAAAACGTTCCTTGATTACCAGGTCTACAAGAACCCCGACGTGACAGCTGATTACGGGCACCAGTTTGCCAACGTCAGCGTCGACCGTGCCGGCAACGTGTACAGCTTTTTCAGCGATGACCACTACGTCTATTACAAGTACTCGACTGACCACGGCGTGACCTGGCAGCCAGGCGGCCCGACCGGGGCGCCGATCGTTGTCAGTCGCGTGCCGGCAAACACCGCAATCTTCCCCTGGTCCGACGCGGGCGACCCGGGCAAAGTCGATCTGGTCTACTACGGCAGCCCCTATTACGGACCTGAGCATCCTGATAACTATCCGATGTCAGCAGTCTGGAACGTCTACTTTTCCCAGAACCTCAATGCGGTCACCAACCCGACCGCCTGGACCCAGGTCGTGGCATCCCCGATCAACCATCGCGGGGGTGTCTGCGAAGGGGGCATCGGTTGCACGGGTAACCGCGATCTCTACGATGACTTCGGTATCGCGGCACGGCCAACGAGCGGCCTCGCGTCGATCATCTACAGCGACGACCAGTACGACCAGTACAACCACACGCTGACGTACCCCTCGAGCTGCACCCAGGCCAGGAACAACACCGGCAGCTGCGACCACACCTCGATCGCGACCCAGCTCACGGGCCCGGGCATCTTTGGCGGGGGCACCGGCACCGGCACGGGCGGCGGCGGCGGGACGGGCGGTATTTGCCGCGAGGGCGACGGCGGTGGCGACATGCAGAGCGCGAAGGCCGGAACCGCGAACGCGTCCTTTGATGCCGATACCTGTGAGGACGGCGATGCAAACCAGGTCCGAGCAAGCGATCCTGGCGCCGGTGAAGACTTCAAGTCCACCCAGGTCCAGTCGGTCCAATACGATGACGTCGCCCGCAGTATCACGCTGTTCGGCGTGGGTCTCTCAAACGGGAAGGTTGTGAATTTTCAGATGGTTGCCGTCAACAACGGCGCACTTCCGGGCACGGTCTTCCTCACCCTCGATGACGGCTACACGCTGTCGGGAACCCTGATCAACGGCTCCGTCACGCTCAATTAGATCGACCCGTTCTGGGGAGGCCGGGCGGCAGACCGGCCTCCTCTTCGACCGTTGGGGGCGTAGGAAAACAAGAACCGGAGGGAAGTCGATGAAACGGGTAATCCTGGCCGTACCGGCCCTGGTTGCGTTCGTCGCGGTTGCGTCGCCGGGAACGGCGTTCGGCGCCGCGCCGGGGGCATCGCGATTGACCGCCGCGGCACCCACCGCGAGCACCCCGATCAGGTTCGGCCCGACAACCGTCGTCGACGATCAGCGTGCCGCGGGCGAGCCCGGCACGAAGGTGTGCGGACCGACCACCACCTGGAGCCTGGGTAACTGTGGCGGCGACAACCCATACGACACGGCACCCTGGGGATTTAGCACGACCAGCACCTTCATCTGGCGGTCAGAAGACCGCGCGCATACGTTCAAGCTCGTTCCTAGTAACAGCACGACCGGCAAGCCCGACGTGTGCCCGGGCGGCGGTGACAGCGATATTGCCGTCTCGCCCGGCGCGAGTCAAAATGCAGACTACCTGAACTTCATCGACCTCCAGGCGCTCAACAACTTCTCGTCCGGCGTCTCGCGGAATGGCGGGCAAGTCTTCACCTGCAACCCCGTGGCCGCCTTCGCTACGGCAGTCGACCGGCAATGGTTCGGGGTTTATCACAACACGGCCGGAGCGCCCGCGAACGGCGCCGTCGTCTACCTCGACTACGACATCATCACCCAACATCCACTCTGCGCCACCGACGCGGCTGCCAATGGCAACACCTTCGTGGTGCAGAAGTCCACCGATGGCGGCACCACGTGGAGCACGGCGGCGATCGCCGATTGCAACGACGGGATTGCGGGCAACCTGCAGGTGAATCAGCAGACAGCTCACGTCTTTGCCGTTCACACCGCGTTCAGCAGTCCGACGCAGTCCGTTGCGACCGACCAGATAACAGTGAATCGGTCGATGGATTTTGGCACGACCTGGACCCGAGCAAAGGTCTTCAGCTGCAACGGGAACTGCGTCGTTGGGAATGACTTCGCGGTACTCGCGATCGACAAGCTCGGCGGACTCTACTCGGTCTGGTCCCAGGCGCCCACAGACTCGACCGGAGCCATCACCGGCCCGAGCCATATCTTCTATGCCTACTCGGGCGACGATGGGCAAACTTGGACGGCGGAGCAGCAGGTCGATCACGGGACGACCGACGTGAATGTTTTTGCCTGGGTCGCGGCCGGGAATGCCGGATCCATCGACGTGGTTTGGTACGGCACCAAGAAGGCGGCGACCGTCCCCACTTACGACTCCGGCGCGCAAAGCACGGATTGGTTCCCCTATCTGGCCCAGTCGGTCAACGCCAATGGATCGGCCGCTAGCTTCACCGCCCCGGTAGCGGTGTCCCAGCACCCCAACCACAACGGTGGAATCTGTACGAACGGGATCGGGTGCACGGCGGGAGGCGATCGCAGTCTGTCCGACTTCTTCCAGGTGGATGTGAACCAGGCGGGTGGCGCCGACGTCACCTGGGCCGACACCTCGAACAACGGCAGCAATTACAACAACCAGGGCGCGCTGATCGAACACGCGCGCCAGATATCCGGCCCGACGCTGTACGGCGGCAACTTGAACGGCTCGCTGGTCGTCTGCACGGCGGTGACCTCTGCCCCCTGCCAACCGGACCCACGCGGGGACGCGCGCTACGAAGCCGACGGCGTGATCGGGCCGAACACGCCGAAGCTTGACATCACAGGATCGTCCGTCAACCTCGACCCGACCGACCCCTCGCGCCTGCTGGTCCGACTGCAGGTGGCGAACCTCAATACGCTCCCGAACGCGACGGATGGGATTCTCGGCGGGGCTTACGTCGACTACCTGACCAGCTGGAATTACCACATTCCGGGCGGGACGCAGGAAACCTTCGACTCGACCGGCAACATCTATTACGCCTATCTCGAGGTCAACCTCGCCAGCGGGACCGTGACGGGCGTCTACGATGGCAACACCTGCAGCATCGCCACGACGCATCCGAAGAGCCTGGTCTATCCCGGCCAGAATGCGATTTCGTACCGGATCGATAACGCCTCGGGGACCATCGACCTCTTCGTGCCGCGGGCACAGGTGGGCAATCCCCCGGTTGGCGCAACGCTCTACAGCGTGACGGGCCACACCGTCAGCCAACCGCTTGCTTCCGGACCGTTCAACTGCACGACTCGAGACCCGAATCGGAACAACCAGGATCCGAGCGGCCAGATCTTCAACGTCTACGACAAGAGCGCGGCCTATACGTCGGTCTTGACGGTCTCCAGTGGGACCGGCTGCCAGGAGGGCGATGGTGGTGGCGAGATCCACGGAAAGAACGGAGGGAACGCGAGCTTCCAATCGGACGAGGACGGCTGCCAGGACGGCGACGTCAATGGGGAGCAGTTCAAGGACTCCGGGGCAGGTGAGGACTTCCAGTCGACCGAGGTCCGCTCCGTCCAGCACGATAATGCCGCCGGGACGATGACGGTGTCAGGTGTCGGCCTCAGCAAAGGCCTGCCGGTGACGTACGTCATCGTCGAGCAGGCCGCCACGGCGCTGACCCCGGCGCTCTACACCATTCAGTTGAGCGACGGCTACGTCAATACCGGCAGTTTGATATCCGGCGTGATCACGATTCACTGATTCGACTCAGCGCACGAAGGAGGCCGGCCAGCCCGGCCTCCTTTTTGTCACACTTACGCTATGTGTCGAAGCATCAAGGTCCTCCGGCAGAAGGAGGGAGCGCCCACCGACCAGGAGATTCACGAGGCGTCGCTGCAGTTCGTGCGGAAGATCAGCGGCTACCGCGTGCCATCCCGCAAGAATGCTGAAACGTTCGATGCCGCCGTGCTCGACGTCACTCGGGCGTCGCGGCGGCTGCTCGACTCCCTGGCCGGAGTTGAGGTGCGGTGAACAGCATCGCGGCGCCGGCGAGGGTGGCGATTGCGCCCGCGACCAGAGCCGCGCGGTAGCCGGCGCCCTGGGCCAGCACGGCGCTGATCGCGATCCCGACTAGCGTGGCGCCGAGGCCTGCCGAGCGGGTGGCGGCGTTGATGCGGCCCAGGACGCGGGCGGGTGCGATCGTCTGGCGAAGACTCGACTGATTGATGTCGAAAACGGTCGCGCCGCCGTCGCCGATCACCTGCTGTGCGACCAGCAGGGCAAAGGCCAGCAGCCCGGCCCCGTGCGCAAGCGGCAGCAGGAGGATCCCTAGACCGGTCAGCAGCAAGCCCCCAACCAGGGTCGAACCAACCCCGACCGCCGCGGTCAGCCGCGGGGCGACGAGGGCGGCGATCAGCGAGGCGGCGCCGCCAACGGCAAAAATAAGCCCGAGGGGCCCCGGGGTGAATCCCAGCTCGCGGAGCACGTAGAGGCTGATGACGGTCCCGACGATCCCGAAGCTGAGCTCGAGCGCGGCAAAGGCCCCGGCCAGGGCTCGCAGCGTGGGATCCCGCCAGAGAATGCCGAGGCCTTCGCGGATCTCCCTGAAGACGCCGGTGCCACCAGCCGTGCGCTGGGTCCGTGACTCGGGCGTCCGGATACTGCCGATGAATCCGGCCGAAAACAGGAAGGTGACCGCGTCGATCAGGATCGCGACCGGCGCGGTGAAGATCTGCACCAGCCAGCCGGCGATGCCGAACGCGGAGACCTCCGCGACGGAGAGGCTGGCCGCGATCTTGCCGTTCGCCTCGAACAGCCGCGGTGCCGGGACCACCGCCGGCAGGTAGGACTCGAACCCCACATCGAAGAAGACCGACAGCATGCTGGCCAGCAGCGCGACGGCGAAGAGCTGTTCGATCGTCACGTGGCCGGTCAAGGCCACCAACGGGATCGATCCCAGCACCAGCGCCCGTCCGATATCGGCCGCGATCAACACCGGGCGGCGCCGAAACCGATCGATCACGACGCCGGCGAATAACCCGATCAAGAAACCGGGGACGTGATCCGCAGCGCGAAGGATCGCGATCTGCGCCGGACCCGCGTTCAGGACCAGGATGGCGAGAAACGGCAGCGCTGGCCGCGTGATCAGCGACCCGAAGGTCGAGACCGTCTGTGCGCTCCAGAGCCGAACGAAATCCCCGTTCCTCCAGAGTCGTCCGGCGCTCACCGAGCAGACAGCATACCGCTCAACGGCGGTGGCGCCTCGGCGGCGCAGTGAGGCAAGCTCTAAGAGAACAGGCCGCGACGCCGCCGGAGAGATGCGTGAACGCCTTCGTCGATCGTCCGCTCAACCTCGCGGGCAAGCCTCGACACCATGCCCTTATCGAACCCGGCGGCGGACGGGGCGGCCGGCACGTTAACCGGCGCGTGGACCCGGATGATCCACTTGGCCGGCAGCGGCATCAAGCCGATCGGTCCAAGCAGGGGCCAGAACGGCGTGATCGGCAGGGCCTCGCCACCCAGCTTTCGGCCGAGCCATGCCCAATTCGCCACGATCGGATAGCTGTCTTCCGACCCGACGACGGAGATCGGGACGATCGGCACCTGTTCCTTCAGGCCGAGTCGAGCGAATCCATCGCGAAAGCGCTCCGGCCGGTATCGGTGCCAGATCGGCTTGGCGACACCGTCGACGCCCTCGGGGAAGGTGCCGACGATCTCGCCCTGCGCCAGCAGCCGGGCGGCCTCTTGTGGCGAGGCAGGAACATTGCCGGTCCGGCGCAGGAAGCCACCCAGGCCCTTCACGGTGAAGGCCCAGCTCGTCACCAGGAACCGTGGGTGCCTTCCGGTCGCGCGCCAGATCGCGGCGTGAATCATGGCGCCATCCCACGGGATGAATCCGCCGTGGTTGCTGACCAGCAGGCATGGCCCGGCAGGCAGATGCTCGAGGCCGATGACCTCAACGCGGAAGTAGTGTTCGAACATCCAGTTGAAGAAGCCAAGGCTCCTCCCAAGGAAGACCGGGTCGTCGATGGGTTCGTCGGCCGGTGGCGCCGGCTTGATCGCCTGGATACTGTTTTGTACGGAGGAGCGCGCCGAATGGATGTCAGTCACGATTGATGAGCGAGCGTCGCCTCGATGCCGCGAACGTCGCCCTCTTCGTCAGCAAGCACGCCGACCTCAACGTAGCCAAGGCGTTCAAGTTCGCCGCGGAGGGCCTCTGCCTGATTGCCGCCCAGCTCCAGCAGAATTGCACCACCAGGCTTGAGAAAGGGAGGACTCTCCCGTAGCACGCGCCGAAGGATGTTGGTGCCGTCGGGGCCGCCGTCGTAGGCGATCGTGGACTCGAACGTGAAGGTGTCGCGCTGCAGCATCGGCAGCTCGGGCGTGGGCACGTAGGGCACGACGCCGACCACGAGGTCAACCGCGCCTGCGAGCGCGCGGGGGAGCGGCGCGAACAGGTCACCCCGGAAGGCTTCGACTCCGTTGGCCCGGGCACAGGCCACCGCCCGCTCGTCGAGGTCGGTCGCGACGACGCGTGCGCCGGGACGCGCCGCCATCAGCGTCCGGGCGATCGCGCCACTTCCCGTGCACAGATCGATCGCCAATCCTGCCGGTGGCAGCCGCTCGATGGAGCGGCGCGCCAGCGGCTCGCTCTGCCAGCGCGGCACATAGACGCCCGGATCCACCCGGATCGTGAGTCCGCAGAAGATCACCCGTCCGGTAATCCATGCCAGCGGCTCGCCCGTCAGGCGGCGACTAACGAGGGTCTCGAGGAAGTCGGGATCCTGGCCGGCGACCGCGAGCAGCTCGTCCGCTTCCTCCTCGGCCGCGACGAAACCGCCGGCGGCGAGTCGCTTCGCTAGGGCGCGGATGGGAGGCGCAACAGGAAGGTGCTTCCCTTGCCAGGCTCGGTCGACAGCAACTCCAGTGATCCATTCATCCGTTGAGCCAGGCCCCGGCTCAGATACAAACCGAGTCCGCTGCCCTGATGATCGCGAACCACGCGGTCCGATCCGCGCACGAACCGTTGGAAGATGCGCTCGCGGTCGGCGGTCGGGATGCCGGCCCCGTTGTCGGCGACGGTCACCTGCACGTGGTCGGCAAAGGCTTGCAGGCTGAGCCGGATGGTCGGGGCCGCGTCGCTGTAGCTGATGGCGTTGTTGATCAGGTTGTCGAGGATCTTGCCGACCAGCGCCCCGTCCGCCAGAGCATCAACCGCCTGGACGGCGTGCATGCGGAGCGTGGCGCCGGCCAGTTGAGCCCGCGGCTTTGCCCGCGTGATCGCCTCGTGCAGCGCGTCCGTCATCGAGACTCGCTCCGTCTTCGGAGATAGCGTGCGGCTCTCGAGCCGCGCCACGGCGAGCAGTTCTTCCGCCAGTCTCTTCGCCTCCTCGGTTTTTCGCTGGGCGGTTTCGAGCACGGACTTCAGCGCGGGCGGCAGCTCGCCGAAGCCACCTTCGAGCGCGATCGAGAGGTATCCGCCGGTGACCGTTAGCGGTGCCCGCAACTCGTGCACGGCGATGTCCATGAACTCGCTCTTCGACCGTTCGGCCTCCTTAGCGTCCGCGATCAGCCGTGCGTTGCGAAGCAAGAGCGCGCCGAGTGTCGAAAACTGGTGCAGCGACTCGACGGCGGTCGCCTCGAACGGCTCGTCCTTCACCCGGCCCATCGCGATCACGCCGATGACTTCACCGCCCACAGCCAGCGGCGCGACCAGGAACCGCTTGTATGGCAGGACGATGCGCTCCAGCCCTGCTGGCGTGCCGATGTACTCGCCTGCCGTCAGCTGCACGGCCCGATTCTCCTTGATCCCCTCGAGGACGGCCGGGGCGATCGGCCACCGCGTCCCGATCACGCCGTCGAGAGGCTCGCCGGTCGTGGACTCGACGATCAGGAAGGTCCCCTCCACTCGGGCAAGGCTGGCGTTGTCGGCGCCGACCGCGGTGGCGGCCCGGCGCAGCAGCCGGTTCAGCACCTGGCTCAGTTCGACCTGGCTGGCCACGTCTTCGGCAGCCTCGACGGACGAGCGCAGGCGAGCCGCGGTCTCGTCGGCGCGGGCTCGAGCGAGTTCGGCCTCCTCGAACAGACGAGCGTTGGTGAGCGCCAGGCCGGAGATCGTGCTCAGGAGCCCGAGCGCGGCCAGGTCGTGATGGGTGAACGGGCGATCCTCATACCGACTGAGTACGAGCAAGCCGACCGCCCGTCCGCCGTGCACCAGCGGCATGACGACGGTGTGGCGCACCTTGGCGAGCGCGTCGCGGAACTCGGGGGCGGCCTCGCCGACTGCGAGCTGGCCACCGAAGGTGGGTTGCAGCGTATCCAGCGCCCGCTTGACCAACGGCTGGCCGGCAAAGTACTCGTTCGAGTAGCGCTTCCCAACCCAGGTAAGCGCCCCGGCGCGGCCGTAGGTCGCCTCGATCATGATGGAGTCGGCGTCGACGCTCGAGAGGGTAGCCCGATCGGCCTGTACGGCACGGATGCCTCGTTCGAGCACGCGGGAGATAACCTCGCGTGGGTCGAGGGATCCCGAGATGTCGAGGGCAATCTGCACCAGCTCGGCAACTTCCTCCCCAGACTCATTTCGGGGTGGAATCGGTTTGGCTAGTGCCACTGACGGCTCCCGGTCATTCCGAAGGCAAAGCCTAGCGCAAAAAACGGCGTTTCGGCGTACCAGTCTGCCGCCAGTATGACAGCAACTCCATCAGAAGATTTGCTAGTCACACTGATGTCTGAGCGCCGAAACCTTTCAGCCGTCGCGTCGTTTCCCTTGTCGTGAAGCGCGGCATCGTTCTGTCTGCCGTCGTCCTCCTCCTCGTGGCGTGCACGGAATCGCCGAAGGCAACGGGTACCAGCCCAACGGCGCCGGCAGCGTCCGGAGCGTCGAGCCCCTCGGCGGTCAGCTCATCACCAGCAGGGGTGTGCCGGCTGCCGGTCGTTGAGTACACCCAGCAACCGCAGGGTCTGGTCCCCACGCATGGGTTCCTCAGCGTACCCGGTGGACAGTTTACGGCCGACCGAAGCGGTGGAGCGGAGACCGGATCGTACGACTGGGCATTCAGACGGTGGCTCCCCGTCGAGCTCCGGCATGTTTCGCCGGACGGTTCCCATTACGCCTATTCAAACGCCTTCGATTCCATCCACGACGTGGAGGTCGCGACCGGAAAGGACCGCGCGCTGGCCGGGCCAAGCGGCCCCGACACGGTTCTGTATTACGCCAAGGAGGGAATCTATTTCAATCATGCGTGGGAAGGCCCGCCGGGCCCCGGGTTGTGGCTCATGGACCCGGCGACCGGCAAGGTCCAGACCGTCTTCGCGGACAAGAGCGTCGATACGGTCGGGGGCTTCGCCGCCTGGCTGCCCGCCGTGAATCCGGCTGACGCCCATCCGCTGCACTCGAGTTTCAGCGGCGGACCATTTCCCAATGAGGCCATTCGCCGGGACCTGAACAGCAGCGCCGCCGTGTCGTGGTTCTATCAGCCGGGAAAATTCCTGACGGTGGTCGGCTTCGATCAGGACCGGCGGCCCCTCATCAATGTGTCGTACGGCGAATCGGTACCGGGAATCAACGAAATCTGGCTCGTCCCGGCGGCGAACCAGGGCACCAGGATCTTCACGGGAACGGAGGTCCCGCGAATCGTCGGGGACTCCCACGGCATCTGGCTATCGGACAAGCGAGGAATCTGGCTCTACACCCTTTCCCAGGGCCTCGTTCGGATTTCTCCAATCGTCGCCGATGTCGCCGGCAAATGCCAGTGACAGCCGTCTACGGCTGGTGCGTGTCCTTGCCCAGCGCCGCCACCGCCTCGCCCACCCCGCGATAGAACGTCGGATAGGCGTAGATCAGGTGGCGCAGCTCATCGGTCGGAATCTTCGCCTTGATCGCGAGCTCGAAGATCCCGAGGATGTCGCCGCCACGAGGACCCATCGTCGTCGCCCCCACCAGCACGCCTTTGGCCGCGTCCTCGACCACCTTGATGAATCCCTCGTTGCCCGCTCCGTGGATCCAGCCGCGGGCAGTGACCGAGGCCTTCTGAATCCCGGTTCTGACCTTGATGCCCTGCTTGCGGGCGGTCGCCTCGGTGATGCCGGCCGCGCCCACCTCCGGGTCGGTGAACGTGACCCGCGGCAGGGCGGTGTAATCCGCCGGCGGACCGTCCTGCCCGAGAATGTCGCGCACCGCGATCCCGGCCTGGTACATGGCGACGTGGGTGAAGGCGCCTTTGCCGGTGACGTCGCCGACCGCCCAGAGGCGTTCCCCCGCACGCAGCTGCCGGTCCACCTCGACCGAGTGGCCCGCGGGATCCAGCCCGACCGTGGCAACCCCGAGATCCTCGAGGTAGGCGCGCCGCCCGGTCGCCACCAGCAAGCGCTCGGCCATCACCTGCGTGCCGCCGTCCAGCGTGATCGCGATCATGTGGCCGTCCTTATGAACCCGCTGCGCCCTGGCCGATAGGCAGAGCTCAATACCATCCCGGCGGAGGACATCGCCGAGCACGGCGCCGGCCTCCGGTTCCTCGAGCGCCAGCAGGTGGTCCATGCCCTCGATGATCGTGACCTGGACCCCGAAGCGGGCAAAGACCTGGGCGAACTCGAGCCCGATCGCGCCACCGCCGAGCACCGCCAGCGAGGCTGGAAGGTCTTCGACCTCGACGGCCTCCCGGTTTGTCCAGTAGGCAACGTCGCTCAAACCCGGAATCGGCGGGATCACCGGCGACGTGCCGGTGGCCAGCACGACCGCGCGGGAAGCCTCGTACGTGATGCCGTTAACCTGGACGCGGCCCGACCCGGTCATCCGGCCGCCGCCCCGCACAAAATGGCCGCCCTTCTTCTCGAACCGCTCGACGGCGACGCGGTCATCCCAGTTGTCGGTGGCCTCCTTACGGATTCGTTTGGCGATAAGGGCCCAGTCGGGCGTCACCGACGAGGTCCCGGCCGCGCCCGGAATCCGACGGCCCTCCGTCAGCAGGTCCGCGCCGCGGATCATCATCTTGCTCGGGATACATCCCCAGTAGGGGCATTCCCCGCCAACCAGTCGTTTCTCAATGCCGATTACGTGCAGGCCGGCCTCGGCCAACTGGGTGGCGACGGCCTCGCCGCCGACACCGAGCCCGATCACGACGACGTCAACGCGTTCGGGCATTCGCCTAGGATACTTGGGCGTAGGCGACGGCTTCTTTGAGCGTCATCGCCTGGCCCTCAGCCCAGGCCTGGGCCGCTACGTCTTCGGACAGGCCCTCGCGCCCGGTGCGGTTCTCCTGCACCGTGAGCAATCCCGCCAGCGCGGTACCCGTGGTCGCCCGATGAACGGCCGCGGCCGCCGCAAGCCTTGTCGCCCGCAACGGGTCGCCCTTGAGGCGGGCGGTGACCGATAGGTTGTCGAGCTGAATGACCAGCCCGGCAACGTCCTCAGCGGCATCGAACAGCGCGAGCGCCTCGTGCCAGGCCCTGGCGGCCCCCTCGATGTCATCCATCTTGAGGCGGACCAGGCCAAGGCTATGGAGGCACCACCCGAGCCCGAACCGGTCGTTGATCTTGCGGAAGGTCCGCTCCGACTCGTCGAGGTGGCCGAGGGCACGGGAGAACTCAAGCATGGAGTAGGCGAGGCTGCCGAGCCCCCAGAGGCAGCGCGCGATGCCACTGTCGTCGCCGAGCTGCCGAAATGTGCCGAGCGCCTCTTCAAGCAGCGCCCGTGCGTGTGGAAAGTTCGTCCGGCCGACCAGGTACGGAAACGCGTCGTTGTAGAGGGCGTTGGCAATGGCCAGGGGATCTCCGATCTGGCGGGTGAGGGCAAGGCACTCGTCGTAAAGCGGCTGGGCTTGGGCCATGTCGGCCTGCCAGTAAGCGAGCCCGGCGGCCGCTTCCAGGGCCCGCAGCCGCTCCTTTGGGAATTCGCCCCCGTGAGGCAGGGCCAGCGCCCGACTAAGTCGGGACCGGCCCTCGTGGAGATGGCCACGCATCTGCCAGAAACGCCAGAGCGAGGCGCCAAGACACATCGCCATCCGGGCGTCGCCGCTACCGACGAACCAATCGAACGCCGCGCGGAGGTTGTCGTGCTCGCGCTCGAGTTGATCGAGCCAACCCTTCTGATTCGGTCCAAAGATGTCGGCCTGGGCGCGTTCGGCCAGCTCGAGGAAGGCGCGGGCGTGTCGATCATTGATCGTTTCCGCCTCACCGCCCTCACGCAGGCGCTCGGACGCATACTCGCGGATCGTCTGCAACATCAGGAAGCGCGGCGCATCGGACTCGGGGAGCCTTCGGAGCAGGCTCTGGTCGGCCAGTTGATCCAGCCGGTCCTCGATCGGGCCGCCGATCTCGTCGTCCGGGCCGCAGACCACGTCCGCCTCGTCCAGCGCCCCACCACGAGCGAACACGGAGAATCGCGCAAACAGCCGTTGGGCCTGCGGGTCCAGCAGGTCGTAACTCCACGCGATCGCGGCGCGCAGGGTCTGCTGCCGACCCGGGAGGTCCCGAGCGGGAGACCCGAGCGCCATCACGGTCTTGTCCAGGCGGGCGAGGAGCGCCTGCGGCGAGAACAGCTTGGTTCGGGCGGCCGCCAGCTCGATGGCCAGCGGAAGACCGTCCAGGCGCTCGCAGATCGCGGCGATCGCCGGCGCGTTCTCGTCGGTGGCACGAAAGTCCGGCTTGGCCGCGACCGCGCGCTCGATGAACAGGCGCACGCTTTCGTACTGGGACAGGAGGTCGAGGGGGGGCAACGCCTTCGAGTTCGGGAGCCGGAGCGGTGGCACGGGAAACTCCTGCTCACCGTAGAGGTGCAGGCTGGCTCGGCTGCTCACGAGGATGCGCAGCGGCTCGCTCGCCCGTAGCAGCTGGGCAACCGTCGGGCCGGCCTCGATCACCTGTTCGAAGTTGTCGAGCACCAGGAGCGTTCGCTTGCCCTTCAGGTGATCGAGCAGGCGGTCCATCGGAGCCTGGCTCCC
>JALYYC010000252.1 GCA_030946755.1 Candidatus Dormiibacterota bacterium | reverse complement strand
TCGGTCCGGCAGACCGCCTACGCCCTGGTCTTTTTCAGCCTCGGACTCGCTGCCCAGGCGGCGACCGCCCTGTTGGTGCGCGTCTTCTACGCGTTGCAGGACGTGATGACGCCGTTGAAAATCTCGTTGACCGTCATCGTCGTCAACCTCGGCACCAACGTCATCCTGGTCCATCTGCTGGCCCAGGGCGGTCTGGCCCTCGGTACCTCGATCGCCGCGACGCTGAACGCGATCCTGCTCGGGGTGGCCTTACGGCGGCGGTTGGGAGGCCTCGAGGGCGCGCAGATCCTCGCCACCGCACGCCGGGCGTTGATCGGTGTCGTGCCAATGGGCGCCGTCGTCTACCTTGCGGTGCTGGTCCTGGTCGGCTCATCCCTCCACAATGGGATCCGGCAGGTCGCGGCGCTCGGGGTCGCGGTCGTCCTCGGCGCCATCACCTATGTTGGGGTGGAACGGCTGCTGCGCAGCGAGGAGCTTTCGGTCGTGCTGTCGGTCATCCGGCGCGACCGATCGCGCATCTAAACTGACTGGGCCAGTGGAGCTGATCCTTCCCGCCTATGCCAAGCTGAACCTGACGCTTGACGTCAACGGGCGACGCGCCAACGGCTACCACGAGGTCGACTCCGTGATGCAGACGATCTCCCTCCATGACGTGATCAGCGTGGAGCGGACCGACTGCCGGGTCTTTGATGTCGTCGGGCCGGCGATCAGTGGGGAAAACCTGGTGCTCAAGGCGGCTCGCGAGCTGGAAGGCCACGTGGGCCGCGCGCTCCCGTTCACCATCCGGCTCTTCAAGCGGATTCCGATGTTCGCGGGATTGGGGGGCGGGAGCGCCGATGCGGCGGCGTTCCTTCTGGCGGCGGTGCAGCTTTACGACCTGCCGCTCAAGCAGGATGCGCTGGTCGAGCTCGCCACCGCCGTGGGGCAGGACGTGCCGTTCTTTCTTTCGGGAGGAACCGCGCGCGCCACCGGCCTCGGCTCGACGGTCGAGCCGCTCCCGGAGCTGCCCGGATCCTGGCGATTCGTGGTCGTGTGTCCACCCGTCGAGGTCCCGACCCGGGCGGTCTACGAGGCGGTCGAGGGTACCGCACCGACCGCGCACCGGACGCCGGCCCTGGTCGAACGCCTGCGCTCGGCGCGCGCGATCGACCCGGGCGCCTTCGGGAATGACCTCGAAGCCACAGCGCGTCGGCTCTTTCCCTCGCTCGATCAGGCGATTGCACCGCTGGCGGCGACCCTGCCCGGGCTGCGCATGTCGGGGAGTGGCGCGGCCTTCTTTGCCGCCTTTCCAGGCGACGAGGCGGCCCGCGCCGGGCTTCGCGCCGCGCAGCAGGCCGGGGCGAAGGCCTGGTTGTGCCGGCCCGTGCCGGCCTGGCGCTGATGGGCGGAAACCTCGGCGCGCGCGGAAGGGCCGCGCTCTGGGCGGGCAAGGCGACCGCGGCCCTCAGCCGGGGGCTGCGCCAGGGAGGCGGGACGACCCTACCCGGCGATGTCGCGCGCTTCGTTGATCCGCGCATCCTGACCCGCCTCGCTCGTGGCCTGCCCGATGGGAGCATCGTGGTCACGGGCACCAACGGCAAGACCACCACGGCGGCGCTGTTGCGGCATATCTTCGAAGCCGGCGGCCAGCAACCGGTGGCGAACCAGGCCGGTGCGAACTTGATCTTCGGGGTGACCGCGGCCGTCATCAATCGCACCGGGTGGCGCGGGAGCAACCCGGCGACCCTGGGTTTGTTCGAGATCGACGAGGCGAGCCTGCCCCGCCTGGTCAACGAGGTTTCGCCGCGGGCGATCGTCGTCACCAACCTCTTTCGGGATCAACTGGACCGCTATGGCGAGCTGGAGACGACCGCCGGGCACATCCGCCGGGCGCTGATGCAAGGGCCCGAAGGGACGACGGCAGTCCTGAACAGCGACGACCCGATGGTGGCGGCGCTCGGCGATGACCTCCCACGGGTGGTCTACGCCGGCCTCGATGATGCCTCGCTGCTTCGGCCGGAGCTCAGTCATGGCGCCGATGCCAAGTTCTGTCCGCGATGCGGCAGCCCATTCATCTTCGAGGGCGTCTACTTCGGTCACGTCGGCCGCTACCGCTGCCCGCGCGGCGACTTCGCGCGTCCGGTGCCCGAGGTCCGGGCCACGTCCGTGCGCATCAGCGGGATGGAGCGGATGCAACTCCAGGTCACCGACGGCAAGGAATCCGTTGCGGTCGAGGTGCCGCTGTCCGGTCTTTACAACGCCTACAACGTCGTCATGGCGATGGCGGGGGCCCGCGCCATGGGGGTGTCGCTCACGAAGAGTGGCGCCGCGCTTCACGATTTCACGCCGGCCTTCGGCCGGATGGAGAAGGCCGTGGTCAGCGGGCGCGATGCCATCCTCTTATTGGCGAAGAACCCGACCGGCTTCAACGAGGTCCTCCGTACCTCGATCGAGTTCGGGCACGCCCGGTCATTCCTGATTGCGCTCAACGACCGCATCGCCGACGGGCAGGACGTCTCCTGGATCTGGGACGTGGACTTCGAGCAGCTCAAGGAAGCCGCAGCCCACATCGTCGTCAGCGGCGACCGGGCCCTCGACCTTCGGGTGCGACTGAAGTACGCCGAGGTCCCCGCGGAGCGCATCGAAGTCGTCCCCGGCTGGGCAGCGGCGCTGGCACGCGCCGCCGACGCGACGCCGCTCGGCGAAACGCTGTTTGTCCTCCCGACCTACACCGCCATGCTCGAGCTACGCGCCGTTCTGACTCACGACGGGGCGCTCAAGCCCTACTGGCAGGCCTCCCGGACGGAAGCGAAGCCAGAGGGCGCCAACCGCGCCGGCTAAAACCAGGACTACGGTTCCGGCCAGGTGGGCGACCAGCGCCACGGCGGTGAAGGTCGACGCGTGCCCGGCGCCGAATGCCCCGAGGACCAGGACGAAGAGGCCCTCGAAAGTGCCAACCGAGGCGGGCGTCACGCTGATCGCCTGTGTAATGGTGAAAAGGGTGAGGGCGAGGAATAGCGTGCTCAGGCTGAGCAAGGGAGTGATCGACCGGACGTAGGCGATCAGGCCGAGGATGGGGACGATCCACACCGCCAGGCTCACCAGGCCGGTGAGCGCGAAGCGGCGCGGCGAGCGAAGCAAGTTGAATCCTTTCAACGCCGACGAGACGAGCCCGGTCACCCGCGGCTGAAAACGGGCTGGCAAGATCCGCGCACCGGTGGCGACGATCCGCAGTGTGGCGTCGGCGTGTCCGGTCGCGAAGTACGCCGTGAAACCAAACAGCAGGGAGAGCGCGGAGAGGACCGCCAGGCCGCTCCAGACCCCCAGGCTCGCCGAAGGTCCGCCGGTAAGGACGGCCGTGGCGACCGCAAGCACCAGCAGGGTCAGCACGTCCAGCACGCGCTCGAGGACGACCGTGGCGCCCGCCTCGCCGAGCCCGACGTGCGCGCGCTGGGAGATCATCGCAATCCGCAACAGCTCGCCCAGTTTGAAGGGCGAGACCGCGTTGAGGCCAAAGCCCAGCGAGGTGACGGCCGTGGCATCGGCCAGACGCGTCTCGGGGGAGGACGCCTGCAGGATGAGTTGCCAGCGCCAGCTGCGGATCAGGATGAAGCCGAACGACGAGGCCATGCCGAGCAGAAGGAGCGGGGGCGACGCGTGCACCATGGCGGCCCCGACCTGGGCCGGGTGGACGAGTTGCAAGAGACCGTAGAGGATGAGCAGGCCGAACACCAGCAAGCCGGCCGTCTGCAGCCAGCGGGTGCGGTTCATGGGCGGCGTCCGGCGAGGCGCGCGACGGTGATCATGGCCCGAAGGATTTCCTGCTGGGAGATCTTCGACTGGCCATGCACGCGATCGGTAAAGGTGATCGGCACCTCCTTGATGACAAGGCCCGCCCGCTCGCACCGGGTCAGCAGCTCGACCAGGGCGGAGTACCCGGAGGAGCGGAGCGGCTGGGTCACGATGAACTGCATTGCGCGCAGCCCGTAGCAGCGAAATCCGCCGGTGCAATCGTGGGTGCGAAGCCTGAGCGCCTGGCGCGCGACCAGGTTGGCGCCTCCGCTCAGGACACGGCGGCCCGGGCCCCACCCCCGGATGCCGCCGCCCTCTACGTATCGCGAGCCTACGGCGACATGGGCGCCGCCCGGGGTCACCACCGCCTCGACCAGCGTGGGCAACCGCTCCGGCGGGTGCGAAAAGTCCGAGTCCATGGTTACGACGCACGTGTAGCCATGTTGCAATCCGTAGGCGAAGCCCGCCATGTAGGCGGTGCCGAGGCCGAGCTTGCCCGGTCGGGCCATGATCGTGAGCTGCGCGTCCTTCAACATCCGCTCCCGGACGAGGTCACCGGTGCCGTCCGGGGATGCGTCATCGATCACCAGGACGTCGGCCTCCGGGAGCGCCGCGTGGACCTGTTCGACCAGCGCCAGGATGTTGTCCGCCTCGTTGTAGGTAGGAATACAGACGAGCAGGCGGCTCACCCGCCGTACCATACCCAATGTGGCGCAGCCATCGTTGCGAATCGCCCATCTCTACGCCGACGAGATGAACATTTATGGCGACCGCGGCAATATCCTGACGCTGACCAAACGCGCCCGGTGGCGGGGCATCGAGGTCACGGTCGAGACCATCGGTCGCGGTAAGGTCGCTGACCTTTTGCGTTTCGATCTGATCTTCTGGGGCGGCGGCCAGGACCGGGACCAGGAGCTGGTCTTCCACGACGCGGCCGAGTTCAAGACCGAGCCGGTCCGGGAGGCCGTCGCCGGCGGCGCCGTCGTGCTCGCGGTCTGCGGAGGATATCAGCTGCTGGGCCGCTCGTACGGCACCGCGGATGGCAAGACCCTGCCCGGGCTCAACCTGGTCGACCTGCACACGGTGCCCGGCCCGCGCCGCAACATCGGCAATATCGTGATCGATGCCGGCGAGCTTGGCCTCGACCCGCCCACGCTGGTCGGCTTCGAGAACCATAGCGGCAAGACCTACCTCGGAGCCGGGCTCCGGCCACTCGGGAAAGTGTTACGCGGCGCCGGCAACAACGGCGAGGACGGTGGGGAAGGGGTGGTGCTGGGCAACGTCTTCGGTTCCTACCTGCACGGCTCGCTGCTGCCCAAGAACCCGCACTTTGCCGACCTCCTGATTGGTCGGGCGGTCAGCCGTCGTGGTCCGGTCACGCTCGCGCCGCTGGATTCCGCCGAGGAGATGGCCGCGCATGACGCCGTGAGCGCGCGGCTGCTGGCTCACCCGGCAAGCACGCGCTCGTAGATCGCGACCGTCTGTTCCGCCGCTTTCCGCCAGCTGTATTCCCCGGCCCGGTCCAGGCCCAGCCGGGCCGCCTCGTCGCCAGGTGTTCGTCCCAACGCCGTCAGGATTCCCTCGGCGAACGACGCCGGATCCGCGGGATCGCCGAAGATGGCCACGCCATCCGCGAGTTCGCGCAGGACCGGAATGTCACTGCAGACGATCGGCACCCCGCAGGCCAGGGCCTCGAGCACCGGGAGGCCGAAGCCCTCCGCCCGTGAGGGCAGGACCACGGCGGCGGCTGCGCGGTACAGTTCGGGGACGGCGTCATCGGCGAGCCGGCCCGGCAAGACCACGGAGCCGGCCGGCAGGCGATCGGCCGCGGCAGGCACCTCGGGGTGGCGAGGGTCGTCGCCGGCGAGCACCAACTGGCAATCTGGCCGGACTGCCCGAACCCGCCTGTAGGCCTCGATCAGCAGCGGGACATTCTTGTAGGTCTTCCATTGCCCGAGATAGAGGATGTAGGGCGGCGTGATCCGGTAGTAATGCAGCCACGATGCCTCGGCGGCCGGATTCCGCACCGCGCTGAAGCGACTGTCGGCGGCTTCGGCGATCGGCTGGATCCGCTGTCGCACCCTTGGGAACTGCCGCCCGACCTCGTCCGCCGTCGCCTGCGAGGGGGTGATGATCGCCCCGGCGCGGTAGACGGCGTTGGCGATCAGCAGGTGGTTCGCCGTGCGCGGAATCACGCCCGAGTGGATGCCGGGAAAGCGATAGGAGAAGAGGTCGTGGATGGTGGTGACGAAGCGGCCGGGGAAGGCGATCGGCAGGTTGTAGTGGGGAAAGTGCACCAGTGCCAGCCTGGCTTGCGCCAGCTTTAGCGGGAGCATCGACTGCTCGGCAATCCGGTAGGGGTGGGCGCTGCAGGGAATCAGGCCGCCACGTCCGGCTGTCAGCGCGCGAACGATCGCCACGTCCGGCCGGCGGGCGACGACCACCAGCCGATCACCGAGGATCTCCGCGAGCGCGGGGAGCAATCCCGCGATGTACCGGCCGATGCCCAGGGCGCCGATCAGCCGAGCATCAAAGCCGATTCTCAAGGTACCGATTGTAGTGATCGGTAACATACGGACATTCCCCCGATCACCGACAATTCGGCCTTATATCGGTTCACGCTCCCCCTGGTGGCCCTCACCTGCGCGCTGTTGCCCACCTACACAATTCGCTGGCACTACGGCCCGTTGCCGACGACCTTGCTCGAGACCAGCATCCTGATCACGGTGGCGGTCTTCGCGCTGGAATCCTGGCGTCAGCGTACCCGGCCTTCGTGGCGAAGTCCCTTCACCTGGCCGGCCATCCTGTTCATCGTGGCCGGCGCGATTTCGGTGCTGGTCTCGCCCGACCGTCGGGCCGGCCTTGGCCTCTATCGCGCCTACTTCCTCGAGCCAGTCGCGTTCTTTTACGTGGCCAGCGCCGTAATTCGTACCTGGGAACAGGCTCGCCTGATGCTGGCCGGGCTCGCGCTTTCGGGCGTCATCGTGTCGGTTCCCAACGCCTTCGTCGTGCTGCAGGCGCTGCGACACCACACCCTGAACGTCGCCGTCGCGCCGCCGGTGGTGATCTATCAGACCGCCAATGCTCTCGCGCTCTTCGTGGTGCCGCTGATTGCCGTCGCCGCCTCGCTCCTGCTCTACGCGGAGGATCGCCTCACCCGGTTGGGCAGCGCGGTCTTTCTGGTCATCGGCCTGGTGGCCTGTCTCCTGAGCTTTTCGCGAGGTGGCTACCTGGCGTTGCTCGCCATCGCGGTCCTGCTCGCACTCAGCCACAAAAAACGGATCTGGCTGGCGACGGGAACGGTGGTCGCCGCGGCCGCGGCCGCGCTGCTCCCGCCGGTCGCGAGTCGCCTCAGCCACGAGGTCAACCTCGCCGACCCCAACAACTCCTTTATCGAGCGCACGCGGCTGTGGGGCGCGACCGGGCGCATGCTGCGGGATCATCCGGTGTTCGGCGCCGGGCTGGCCGGCTTCAAGAAATCGGTGGCGCCATACCGGGCCGGCGTCTATACCGAGGACCTGATCTATCCGCACAACATCGTGCTCAACTTCTGGACGGAGACTGGACTGCTTGGCCTCGCCGCGTTCGCCTGGCTCTTCGTCCAGGCGGTCCGGACGGCGTGGCGCGGCTGGCGTGATGGAACCGCGCCGTGGTGCGCCGTCCAGCTGGGAATCCTGCTGGCGCTCGTCGGAATCATCGTCCATGGCCTCGTCGATGTCCCGTATTTAAAGAATGATTTGAGCCTGGAGTTCTGGGCCCTCCTGGGACTCAGCTGGGCCGGCCGCCGCGGGATGGTGCGGGCCGAAGCGACCTGATGCGATCACGGAACGCCTGGCTGCCCAGGATCCGGATGGCCATCGACGCAATCTCCGTGTTCGTCGCGGTCATCCTTGCCTACGACTACCGCTTTCACGTCGACCGGATTCCGATCCCCGGGACCGAGCCGCCGGCCTTCGGCCCGTACCTGGTCGCGGCCCCGATCGTGGTCGTGGCTTTCCTCATCACCTTTGCCTTCAACGGCGTCTATCGCATCCGGCGCGGGCGCCCACTGCTCGACGAGACGTTCGCGGTCTTCGGCGCCAGCATTCTGGCGGGCTCCGTCACGCTCGCGCTGATGTCCCTATACCGGGGCTTCTCCTTTGCCAGGCTCGTGCTCCTCTACACCGTGATCGTGGCGCTCATCCTGATGGTGCTCGGCCGCGTCATCCTCCGCCAGGTCCTCATCCGTCAACAACGGCAGGGGGTCGGGACCGAGCGCGTGCTGGTTGTCGGCACGGGGGCTGGCAGTGACCTGCTGATCCATCGCATGATGATGTTTCCGCAGTACGGCTACTCGGTGTGCGGCGTGCTCGACGACCGGCTGGACCCCGGAACGAGTTTCGCGGGGACCTCCGTCGTCGGCCGCGTCTCGGAGTTGCCCGCCCAGGTCGCCGCCCAACGCATCGACCAGGTCTTCCTCGCGATCCCGGGGGCGACGCACGAACAGCTGCTGCATCTGATCAAGACCTGCGAGGACCTCAATGTCGACTTCCGCATGCTGCCCGATCTCTTCGAGATCATCACCACCCGAATGGAGGCCGATGTCGTCGACGGCATCCCCCTGGTCGGGATTCGTCGGAGCCAGGTGGAGGGCCTCGGACTGGTCGCGAAGCGCGCCTTCGACCTGATTGCTGGGTCCGTGCTCCTTGTGGTGCTGAGCCCGCTGTGGGGGCTGCTCGCGCTGCTGATCAGGCTGGGATCCAGGGGGCCGATCCTCTATCGCCAGGAGCGCGTTGGCGAGGGTGGACGGCTCTTCACCCTCCTCAAGTTCCGATCGATGGTCCACGGAGCGGAGGAGGAAACCGGTCCCATCTTCGCGACGCCCGAGGATGCCCGCCGCACGGCGATCGGCCGCTCGATGCGGCGATTCAGCCTGGACGAGATCCCCCAGCTGATCAACATCCTGCGGGGGGAGATGAGCCTCGTCGGCCCCAGGCCGGAGCGGCCTTTCTTCGTCGAGCGCTTCGGGGCCGAGATTCCCCGCTATCTCGAGCGCCACCAGGTCCGCCCGGGTGTTACCGGTTGGGCCCAGCTCAATGACCTCCGGGGCGATACCTCGATCGGCGACCGGACGATCTATGACCTCTATTACATCGAGAACTGGTCGCTCGTTTTTGACCTGAAGATCCTGATTCTCACGGTCGCCCGGATCTTCTCCCACCATCACGCCTACTAGCCGGCTCCGCCCCCGTGGGGCGATCTGACAAGCAGCTGGCGCCCGCGTACGTTATAGGGACATGACCGACCCGGCCCCGTCTGCTTCCGACTACTCGCTGGTGATCCGGGACAGCCAGACCGCCGTCATGGCGAGTGCGGAGCGCATCACCGTGGTGGGGCGCTGGGTGGTGCTGGCGGCCGCCGTCATCCTCAACCATTTCGGGAACCGGAATGCGGCCGAGTCGGTCTTCCTCGTCGACCTGGTCCTCTTCAGCTGGGGCCTGGTCAATCTCGTCGTTTCCGTGTTGCTGGTACGGGGGTTCCGGCCCGGACGGTGGTTCAGCTTCCTCACCACCGGGATCGACCTTCTGGTCGCGACCAGCATCCTCTATTTCTCGGGCGGCTACGGCGCCCACACGGATTTCTCCCTGCTCTTCTACCTCCTGATCATCGCGTCGGCCGTGCGGCTCGGCCTGCCGGGTGCCCTTGCCACCGCGGCCGTGGTGGCGATGCTCTATGTCGTCATCGGCGGCATGACCAGCTTCGCAACGGTCTCCCCGCCGCCAGGGTTCGTCATCGGCCGCGTCTTTCTCTTCCTGTTCGTGGCGCTGGTCGCCGGGCTCCT
>JALYYC010000231.1 GCA_030946755.1 Candidatus Dormiibacterota bacterium | reverse complement strand
CGCCTTCCCCCTGACGTTCCACAGTCCCAACGGGGCCGGCCCGCCGCTGGTCGATGCCACGCGAGGCACGATCACGCTGGTGGTCTACCTGGTCGTCTTCGTTCTCGCGTCGGCCCTGCTCTTCCGGCGTCGCGACTCGGCGCCTGACCCTGCCTGACGCGTGACCGTCGTTTGAAACCTCCGGACGCGGCGTGATCCGGCGCCTACGCCATCTCGCCGTCGACGTCAGCCCGCTCCGCGACTCGCGGCAATTCCGGCTGCTCTTCATCGGCCAGTTGATCTCACTGATTGGACGGCAGATCACGGTGGTTGCGGTTCCGTACCAGGTGTACCTCCTGACGCACTCGTCGTTCCGGGTTGGGCTCCTCGGCGCGGTCCAACTGGTCCCATTCATCGTGTTCTCAATCGTCGCCGGGCCGATTGCCGACCAGGTCGACCGCCGCAAGCTGCTGCTGGCGACCCAGGCCCTGCTCGCGACGACATCCCTGCTCTTCGTGGTCGGGGCGATTTGGGGTCAGCCACCGCTCCTTTATCTCTACGGCGTGGCGGCCGCGGCGGCGGGGGTTTCCGCCGTCGACCAGCCGGCGCGCACGGCCACCGTCCCGAACCTGGTCTCACGGGCCCAAATGGCCAGCGCCGTGTCGCTGAACTACCTGCTCTTCCAGCTCGGGACCATTGCGGGACCGGCCATTGGCGGCCTCGTCATCGCCCGCGTTGGCCTGGCTCAGGCCTACGGCATCGACGTCGTCACGTTCGGGGCCGCGATCGCGGCGGTCCTCTTGCTCTCACCGCAGGTCCCGCTCGGCCGCCGACCCGAGAGCCCGCTCGGCGCCATTCGCGCCGGGCTGGCCTGGGTCAGGCGGACCCCTGTCATCAGTGCCAGCTACGCCACCGACCTCAGCGCCATGGTCCTCAGCCTGCCGCGCGCCCTCTTTCCAGCGCTGGCGCTGAGCGTCTACCACGCCGGTCCGAGTGGCCTGGGCCTCCTGTATTCCGCGCCCGGTGTGGGCGCGGTGGCTGGCTCGATGCTCTCCGGGTTCATCGCACACCTGCGCCATCCGGGGCGGGCGGTGACCTACGCCGTGGTGGGGTGGGGCGTTGCCATCACGCTCTTCGGCCTGGCCACCGCGTCAATCTGGCTGGCCGTCTTCTTCCTGGCCCTTGCGGGTGCGGCCGATGCCCTGAGCGCGGTCGGTCGCAATACGATCCAGCAGATGCTGGCGCCAGACCGCCTTCGCGGCCGACTGTCGGCACTCTACTCGATGGTCGTCGCCGGGGGCCCCTATCTCGGGGACGCCCGGGCGGGGGCGGTGGCCAGCGCCGTCTCCGCTCAGTTTGCCGATGTCTTCGGGGGTCTGACCTGCGTGGCAGGCTGCCTGCTCGTTCGGGTCGCCTTCCCCCAGCTGTGGCAGTTTGATGCCCGCCAGCCCGGCGGGGAACCCGCGGTCGAACCGATTTCTTAGCTTCTTCTCATCAGGCCTTCACGGTTTCGTCAG
The DNA here is from genome assembly GCA_030946755.1 of Candidatus Dormiibacterota bacterium. Lineage (GTDB taxonomy): Bacteria > Chloroflexota > Dormibacteria > CF-121 > CF-121 > JALYYC01. The sequence continues at coordinate 32,405 of JALYYC010000231.1, read as the reverse complement.
GTTCCGCGTGCATGATGAGGCACATGGCAACGCTGGACGAGACTGCCCGGGTAACCGGGCGCGATCGAGGGCTGCAGGCGGTGCGCGGTTGGACCTGGACCGTTGGCCTCGGATCGGCCGCGTTGACCGGGGCGCTTGCCGCGGTCGCGGCCGGCAGCTTTGCCGGCCATCAGGCGGCCGCCGCCGCGCCACCGGCGGCCGCGTCGGATCCGGGCGCTCCCGTCGACAACGCCGGCCAACCGGCACCCCAGCCGGCTCCGTCCGACTCACTGCGGGGCAGCAGCCAGCCGCCGGCCGCGGTTTCCGGCGGCTCGTAGGCCGTCGGTGTTAGCCACCTCCGACTTCCCCGCGCTAGGCACGGGGGCCCGCGTCATCACCCTGGAGCCGCAGACGCTGGAGGCGGCCACCGCCGCCGTCGAGCGCGTGCTGCGGGAGGTCGACCTGACCTGCAGCCGGTTTCGCTCCGACTCCGAGGTCACGCGACTGAACCAGGCCGCCGGCGTGCCGACGCGAGTGAGCCCGCTCCTGTTCCTTGCGATCGAGACGGCTCTGCGGGTCAGCCGCATGACGGCCGGCGCGGTCGACCCAACGGTTGGTGCCGCGATGCGCATCATCGGCTACGACCGCGACTTTGCCCGTCTGCCGGCGGACGGTGCCTTCACTGTCGCCATCCGGCCGGTTCCCGGATACGAGCGGATCAGGCTCGATCGTCTGAGCAGCGCTGTTACCCTGCAGCCCGAGGTGGAGATCGACCTCGGCGCGACGGCGAAGGCCCTCGCTGCCGACCTGTGCGCGGCGGCCGGTATTGCCGCGGGCGCCTCAGGAATCCTGGTCAGTTTGGGCGGGGATATCGCGGTCGCGGGCGAGGTCCCCACTGACGGCTGGCCCATCCTGATCGCCGAAGACCATGCGGCTCCCGCCGACGCCGGCGGCGAGGTCATCGCCATCACAGCCGGCGCCGTCGCCACGTCGAGCACGACGGTTCGCCGCTGGCGCCAGGGTGGGCAGCCACGGCACCATATCGTCGACCCGGCAACCGGCGCCCCGGCCCGAGTCCACTGGCGCACGGTGAGTGTGGTGGCGGCGAGCTGTGTCGATGCCAATGCCGCCGCGACCGCCTCGATCGTGTGGGGCGAGGCCGCCGTGACCTGGCTGGAGGAAAACGGGCTCGCGGCGCGCCTGGTTGCGGCCAACGGCGAGGTGAACCGGCTCAACGGCTGGCCGCGCGCCACGGTGGGCGGGTGACCGCCCCCAGCCCATTCTGGTACGCGACCCGCGGCGCCGGGTTGGTGCTGCTGCTCCTCCTCACAGCCGTGGTCATCCTCGGCATCCTGACAACCAATCGATGGGGAACGGCGAGGATTCCCCGCTTTGTCGGCGGCGCACTCCATCGCAACCTTTCGCTGCTGACCCTGGTCTTTCTCGCGCTCCATATCGTCACCTCGATCGTCGACTCCTTCGCCCATCTGGGCCTGAAGGACGCGCTCATCCCGTTCGCCTCGGACTACCGTCCGTTCTGGATGGGCGTGGGCGTGCTGGGCGCCGAGCTCTTCGTCGCGCTCGTCATCACCAGCCTGATCCGGCGGCAGCTCGGCTACCGGCTCTGGCGCCTGACCCACTGGCTCGCGTACGCCAGCTGGCCGCTGGCGCTGGTGCACGGGCTCGGGACCGGCAGCGATACGAAGGCCGGCTGGGCGCTCGTGCTGAATGGGGTATGTGTCGTGTCGGTGCTGCTGGTCCTCGGCTGGCGGCTCGCGCTTGGCACGCCGCAGTCGGAGCCGGTCCGCCTCGCCGGCCTGGCAGGCACCGCGGTCGCCACGCTGGCGCTGGTGGTGTGGATGATCGGCGGACCGCTGAAGCCCGGCTGGGCCCACGCCGCGGGCACGCCGGCGTCACTTCTGGCCCAGCTTGCGGCACCGGCGTCAACCGCCGCCGCCTTACCGAAAGGACTCAGCGACCAACTTCAGGGCACCCTGACGCGGGACAGCGCCGGCGGCTTGCGCCTGGACCTCAGGGACGTGCCTGATGCGTCCCTGCGCGTTCTCGTGAGTGTCGCGGATTCGCAGGCGACCTCGGCACGCGTGGAGGTCCGCCGCAATGGGCAGACCATCTGCGCGAGTTCGGTCCCAATCACACAACAGATCACGGCCACCTGCGGGACGACGCACTTCACGCTCCAGAATTTGCAGCAAGAAGGCGGATCGCAGGTGCAGGGCATGCTGGTGACCTCGGCATCATGATCGAGCCGATCGAATCCGACATGCCCAATCTCCGGCCGGACGGCCCCCGGCCTACCGGCGCAGCCCACGTCCTGGAGCTGATCGACCGGAGCGGGCTTCGCGGGCGCGGCGGCGCCGGCTTTCCGACCGGGCGCAAGTGGCGGGCGGTCGCCGAGCGGAGCCAGGGCCATGCCGTCGTCGTGGCCAACGGCGTTGAGGCCGATCCGTGGAGTGCCAAAGACCGTCACCTGATGACGGGATATCCGGACCTGGTTCTGGACGGCGCCGCGATCGCCGCGGAGTCGGTCGGCGCCCGCGAGGTTGTGGTGGCCGTGAGCCGGCGTTTCACCGATGCTCGCGCGGTGCTCGCCGCGGCCATCCAGCGGCGGCGCGACCCGATTGCCGTGCGGGTCGTTGACGCGCCATCCCGATACGTGGCGGGCGAGGAGTCGGCCGTGATCCATTTCATCAACCGTGGCGTGGCGTTGCCGACCGGCTCGGCGCCGCGGCCGTTCGAACGCGGTGTTGGCGGCCGTCCCACCCTGGTTCAGAATGTCGAAACGCTGGCCTGGGCGGGGCTGATTGCGCGCCACGGCGAGGCCTGGTTCCGCTCCCTCGGCAGTCCGGCGCAGCCCGGTGCGGTCCTCTGTACGGTGGCCGGCGCGGTCCACCGGCCCGGGGTAGTCGAACTGCCGTCCAGCGCCACGGTCGGCGACACGCTGGCCGCTGCCGGGGGCGCCTCCTCGCCACCGCAAGCGCTGCTGGCCGGCGGCTTCTTTGGCACCTGGCTCGATCCGGCCGATGCCAGAACGATCGGAGAGGGCGGCGGGATGTTGCTGGCGCTGCCGGCCACCTCCTGCGGGCTGGCCGAGACCGCCCGGATGCTCGACATTCTGGCCCGCGAGAGCGCCCATCAATGCGGGCCGTGCTTCAACGGCCTGCCCGCCCTGGCCAATGTGATGACCAGGGTTGCCTTCAGCCGCCCGTCCGAGGCGGAGGTCCAGCGCCTGCACCGCTGGGCGGGACAGCTGGGCGGCAACCGCGGCGCCTGTCATCATCCGAACGGAGCGGTGGGCCTCTTGCTCAGCGCGTTGCGGACCTTTGATTACGACCTGCGCTGGCACCTGGCGCGCGGCGCCTGCGCCGGAAGTGGCCGCCCCAGCCTGTTGCCGCCGATCGCGGTCGGGGAGGGATGGCGCTGATGCGGTTGCGCGTGAACCCAATCGCCTGCGACGGCCGCGGTGTTTGCGCGGAGCTCTTTGTCGAGCGGGTTCGACTCGACGACTGGGGGTATCCGATCATCGACCCGACACCGATTCCCGATGCGCTCCTGCCGCACGCGGAGCGTGCCGTGACGAACTGCCCCAAGCTTGCGCTTTCGCTGGAGGCCGCGCCACCGGCATGAAGAGACTGACGTTGGTGCTTGCCGCGGTCCTGGTCGCGACGGCCTGTACGGGACGGCAGGCGGGCACGACAGCAACCAGGAGTCCCGCACCATCCAGCCGCGTGGTGGTCACGCCCTCTCCGACACCGGCGAAACCCTCGCACGCCTTCGTCATCGTCATCGAAAACAGCTCGTACGAGAGCGCCATGGCGCAGCCTTACCTGGGTGGGCTCGCGGCCCAGTATGGCGACGCGACCAACTACCATCCCGTCTCGTCGCCGAGCCTTCCCAATTACCTCGCCATGACGTCGGGCTCGACCTGGGGAATTCGCGACGACAACTATCACCAGTTACCGGCCACGGGGCTCGGGGTCCAGTTGACCGACGCCGGCATCTCCTGGACCGCGTACATGGAAGGCTTCACGGGCGACTGCTTCACCAGCCCTTATCCGTACGCCTTGAAACACAATCCGTTCGCGTACTTCGGCGGGCAATGTCCGAGCAACATCGTCCCGATGACGCAACTCGCGACCGACCTCGCCGGCACCACGCCCCAGCTCTCCTGGATCACGCCGGGCCTGTGCCATGACGGACACGACTGCTCGCGCGCCGTGGCGGACCGGTGGCTGGCCTCGACCGTGCCTCAGATCATCGCCTCGCCGGCCTGGCAGGACAATGGCGTCCTCTTCATCGTCGCGGATGAGGCGGATGGCGCGGGCGACCGCGTGCCGCTGGTCGTCGTGTCGCCGCGGGTGCACGCCCAACAATTCACGGCCCCCCTCGACCACTTCTCGTTACTGGCCACGCTGGCCGATAATCTCGGCGTCCAGCGCCTTGGGCAGGCGGCCCAGGCGGACCCGATCGTCATCACCGGCTAGCGGTCAGTCAGGCGTCCGTAGCGTCGTCATCGCCTGCTGACCGGCCTGCATCCACTGGTGGTTGAAGAGCCATGACTCGACACCCCAGAGCAGAATGACACTGGCGCCGCGACCTCGGTAGGCGGAGGCGCTGTCGATCAGGTCCTGCGGCGTGAAGCCAGGCGCGCCCTCCCACGGCATGCCCTGCATTTCCGTAATCCAGAGCTGCTTGTTGGCCAGGCGAGCCTGGGTCGACCAGTAGAGGATCGTGTCGCTCTTCCAGGCGATCCGCTCTTCCGCCGGGTCCTGGGTCAGCGGCGTCGATGGGGTGACTACGTAGACGTCCAACCCGAGCGCGTTGCCCATCTGCAGGGTTTCGCCGGGATGGCCGGCCGCCTTCGGACCCGGCAGCAGCCGGTAGAACCAGGCGAGCGGGCTGTTGCCCCGCTTGTCGAGCCTGATATGCGAGGAGTTGAACGTCGTGACGACGACCGGATGCGTGGAATCGATGGCCCGCAGCTCATCAATTTCGCCGTCGACGACGGTGACGCTGAGCGCCGGAGCATGATCGGTGGCGGTCGTGACGCTGTCGAGCGGTTCGTTCTCGACCTGCCAGGCGTAGAGCTCGGGGAGGTCGGCATAGCGCTCCACCGTGGTGCGCAGGTAGGTCGCATAGGCCGGGCTGGCCACGATCTGGCGGAGGTTGCTGCCCTGGGCGTTCGACAGCCAGCCGGGCAGGTAGATCTCCGGGTAGCCCAGGTTGCGGGCGCCGATGGTGAAGACGAGGCGGGTCAGCTGTCGAGCATGGCGGTTGTGCTGGCGGATGACCGCGATCAGCGCCTCGGTCGACGAGTAGTCGAAGGCGTCCGGCCAGGGCTGGGTTTGACTCCAGTAGATCGGCAGCCGGACCAGATCGGGCTGGAGCGCCTCGACTAGCGTGCGGAGGGCGGCGGTCGGGGTCTCGTTGAGCAGGCGCGGCGTGGAGAACGGGCTGAAAGAGAATCCGACGAGCGGCGGCCCTGGGGGTGGCGCCGACACCGATGGAGCCGCGGCCGGGGTCACGTTCGCCACCAGGGCGGCGACGCATCCGGCGACCAGGGCCAGGCTGGGTTTCCGTAAGGGCCCGTGTGTCAACGCTTCTCCTCCGCATCAAAGCACAGGCGCATGAGAGCGCCATGAGACCCCGGACATCGTGGCGGATTTCCGGCCACCCGCGAGGCCTATTGAGATCGCAGGCTTGAGCCCGCGGTGAGCCCCGGAATATAATCGGCCAGTTCGTCACCGGACTCCGGGGAAAGGAGGTGATTGCATATGTATTACGGTGGAGGCGGACTGCTTCTAGTCCTCGGCATTATCGCGCTCGTGCTCGGCTACACCCTGATCGGGATCGTCCTGATCATCCTCGCACTCCTCGCTGGCGGCTTCGGCTTTTACGGCGGCCGTCGAGCCTAACGAAAGACCGACCTAACCCTGCGTGTTGCGGGACGCCCTCCGCAAGGCTCCGCCCCCCAGCACGCAGGGCACGCCGTTGACGAGCAACTGGGCGTCGGTGATGGTGTAGGGATCGAACGAGCCGAAGCGGCACGTGGGCCAGGGCTGCGCCAGCGTCGGGGTCAGGGACTCCGTTCCAGGGAGGAAGTAATCGCCGCCCACCTGGTCAAGCCCCGCCGGAGTCGCGTACCACTCATCCGGCTTTTGCGCGAGCGCCTGCACCATGAACTGGTGCCAGATTGGCGCCGCGCCGACGATGCCGGTCGAGTTGTGTGCCAGCGGTTGGTAGTCGGGATTCCCGACCCAGACCGCCGTCGCCAGGCTCGGCGTAAAGCCGACGGTCCAGTTGTCCCGGAAGTCCTGGGTGGTTCCGGTCTTGGCCGCGACGTGCCGCCCGGGTAGGGTCAGGTCGCCGCCGCAGCCAAATTCGAGGCACCGGTTGCGGTCGTCCGACATGATCGAATCGACGATGAAGGACGCCTGCGGGCTGACCGCGCGGAAGTCATTCTTCTTGACGTCATAGGCGAAGACCTGCTTGCCGTTCCCGTCTTCGATGTGCAGGATCGGCGCGGGCTGGTGCTTGACGCCAAGGGTGGCCAGCGTCGACGCGCTGGTGGCCATGTCGAGCGGGGGCACCGCGTACCCGCCCAGCGTCAGGCTGATCCCGTAGCTGCTGTCTTTATTGGTCAGGGTGGTGACGCCCATCCGGCGGGCGGTATCCAGCACCGCCGGGATGCCGACGGTCAGCTCCGTCTTGATGGCGGGGATGTTGAGCGAGTTCCCCATCGCCATCTTGAGCGGGACGGTGCCGTGAAACTTCTGGTCGTAGTTCTGCGGCTGATATGGCTTGTAGCCATCGGTGCCGCCGCCCAGGGGAAAGGTCATCGGCTGGTCCAGGATTGGCGAGATCATGTTCAACCGGCCACTCTCGATTGCCGCCGTGTAGGTGAAGATCTTGAAGGACGAGCCGGGCTGGCGCGTGGGGGACGTGGCCATGTTGATCTGGCCACCCGGCCGGTTGTAGTCGGCGCCGCCGACCATCGCGAGTACCTCGCCGCTCTTCGGATCCATGGCCACCAGCGCCGCGTCGTGGAAGTTGTAGAAGTTTCCCGCTTTGGCGATCTGGTCCCGCACCACCTGGTCGCCCAGCGTTTGCAGGTTGAGATCGAGGCTGGTGTAGATGCGATACCCGCGGCGGTCGCTCGGCCGGATGTGGAACTGCTTGTCGAGCACCTGCAAGACGTAGTCGACGAAGTGCGGGGCGAGCACCGGGTTCGACGGCGGGAAGATCTGGAGTTTCTCATCGCTCGCGGCAAGCGCCTGGGCCGGCGTGATCATCTTTTGCGACAGCATGGCGTTGAGTACCTCGAGCTGGCGCCGCTTCGACTGGGTCGAATTCAGCAGCGGGCTGTTCTGAGTGGGCGCCTGCGGTAGGCCCGCCAGCATGGCGGCCTGGCCCAGCGTCAGGTCGTGGGCGTTCGTGTGGAAAAACGTCCGCGCCGCAGACTCGATCCCGTACGCCTGGCTACCGTAGTAGATGGTGTCCAGGTACATCTCGAGGATCTGGTCCTTCGAGTAGCGATTGTTGAGGTCGACGGCCAGCACGGCCTCGCGCAGCTTGCGCTGGATGGTCGGTGGCGGGTTGGGGCCGCTGAAAACCTGCTTGACCAGCTGCTGACTGATGGTGCTGCCGCCCTGGGCGATGTGATGGTGCTGGTAATCGGCGATGGCGGCGCGTGCGATGCCGCCGATGTCGACGCCACTGTTGTCGTAGAACGTGCGATCTTCGATCGCGATCGTCGCCTGCTTGACGAAGGGCGAAAGGTACTTGAGCGGGACGACGATCCGGTGGTCGCCGTTCAGCCCGATGTCATCCAAAAGGACGCCGTGCCGGTCGTAGATCAGGGTGTCCTGGTTGAGGCCGCTCGACGAAAGGCCGTCGACGGAGGGCAGCGGGCCGACCGTCCCGGCGGCGAGTGCCGGCACGGCCATCAAGGGGAGCCCGAAGACCAGAAGCAGGCCGACCAGGAGGACCCGCCGGGCTTTGGTTCGCCGCTGCAACCGCCTGGTCACGCGGATGTGCCGGAGCACGGCGGAGCGGGAGCGACGCCGGCGCGGCATTATGCGAGCGCCAAAAATTGAACGGCGGCCGATTCCCCTTGCACATCAAGCATGATAGCGGAAGTATCATTTATTTGCATATTCTGAGTTCGCGATAAGAATTCAAGCTCCAGTTGGAACATTCGGGGGATCGATAGAGTTGTCAGTGTCATGAGCACTGCTACTTTCGCCGCCGGATGTTTTTGGGGTGTCGAGGCGGCGTTTCGTCAGCTTCCTGGTGTCAGCGCGACGACGGTCGGATATACGGGTGGCACGGCGGTCGATCCGACGTACAAGCAGGTATGCACCGGTCGCACCGGGCACGCTGAGGCCGTCCAGGTTGAGTTCGACTCGGCACGGGTCTCATACGACGAGCTCCTGAATGTCTTCTGGGAAAGCCATGACCCGACGACGATGAACCGGCAGGGGTGGGACACCGGCACGCAGTACAGGTCCGCGATCTTTCCGGCTGACGGAGCGCAGGAGGCGGCGGCCATCGCGTCCCGTGACGCGCGGCAGCAGCACTCGCGCAAGAAGATCGTGACCGAGATCACGACCGCGACGCCCTTCTACCGCGCCGAGGATTATCACCAGCAGTACCTCGAGAAGCGTGGCGAGGCCACCTGCCACGTCGGTCTCGCGCCGCAAGCAAGCGAAGGCCGCTAAGCCGCCCGTGCCCGGCCACCCGCCCTGGTCATACGCCCTGGCCGGCCGTGTCGATGAGCTGTGGTTCGAAAGCCAGGCGCTCAAGGGAAATCCGCTCCGGGACCCGTCCGAGCGGCCGCTCTGGGTCTATCTCCCGCCAGGGTACGACGCCGAGACGACCCGGCGCTATCCCAGCATTTACATGATCCAGGGCCTGACCGGGCAGCTCGACATGTGGCGCAATCGCAGCGCATTTCGCCGGAATTTCCCTGAGCTTGCCGACGCCCAGTTCGCAGCGGGAGACGCGCCACCCTGCATTCTCGTTTACGTCGACTGCTGGACGTCGGTTGGTGGAAGTCAGTTCCTCGACTCGCCCGGCACCGGGAACTATCACACGTACCTCTGTGACGAAGTCGTGCCCTTCATCGATCAGCGCTATCGCACCATGCCCGGACCGGAACATCGTGGGATTGCTGGCAAGTCGAGTGGTGGTTACGGAGCCATGATCACACCGATGCTGCGTCCAGATCTGTTTGGTGGGCTGGCCACGCATGCCGGTGACGCGCTCTTCGAGATGTCCTACCAGACAGCATTTCCGGAATCGGTGCGGAGGTTGCGCGACCAGTACCACTCGTCCTTCGATGAGTTCTGGAAAGACTTTCGCAGCCGACCGGCCTTCTCACGCGAGGGTGATGGCGAGCTGCTGAATGACTGGTGTATGGCGGCGTGCTACTCGGCCGATCCCGACGGAACCGTCAGGCTGCCGTATGACCCGCGAACCGGCATGTTGATTCCGGAGGTCTGGGAACGATGGCTGCGCTGGGATCCGGTTCGAATGGTGCCCGAGCACGCCGACGCGCTGCGTCGCATGCGGGCGATCTACATCGACGCCGGGCGACGCGACGAGTTCTGGCTCGACCTGGGTGCCGAGGCCTTCCGGCTTGCCCTGGCCGGCATTGGGGTGACGGACGTCTCCTTCGAGCTGTTCGACGCGACGCACATGGCCATCGAGTACCGCTACCCGATCGGGATCAAGTACCTGGCTGAACGGCTGACTGCCTAGCCGAACGGGCAGCCGATGACCGCTCGAACGCCCGGGTCCGATCCTGTCTATGCAGGCGAAGCCGCCAAGCCCTGATCGGCGCGACCATGAGGACAAGCAAGAAACGTCACACAAGGAGCGCAGAGCATCATGGGTTCCCTCAAGGAGTTATCGAACGATATCGCGGGGCTGGTCGAGAAGGCCAGCGCCAGCGTCGTCCGCGTTGACGCGCGTCGCGGCCGCGCCGGCACCGGCATCGCCTGGGACAAAGATCTCGTCCTGACCGCCAATCACGTGGTGGAGCAGGAAGATGAGATCGAGGTCGCGGTCGGAGATCGGGTGGCGAAGGCGACCCTGGCCGGCCGGGATCCGTCGACCGACCTCGCCTTGCTGAGAGTCGAAGGCCTTGGCGCCCCGGCGATGGCGCGGGGCAAGGTCGCCGAGCTCAAGCCGGGACAGATCGTCCTGGCAATCGGTCGCCCGGGCGGGCTGAAGGCGACCTTCGGCACGATCAGCTCCGTGTCGTCCTCCTGGCGTGGCTGGCGCGGGAGCGAGATCGAGCACCTGATCCAGACCAACGCCCCCCTCTATCCCGGCTTCTCCGGCGGCCCGCTCGTCGACGTCGAGGGCCGGGCGATCGGCATGAACAGCTGGGTGTTCGGTCGAGGCGATGGGCGCGCCATCGCGATGGACGTGGCCGAGCGTGTCGTGGAGAGCCTGCGGTCGGATGGTCGGATCAAGCGGGCCTACCTCGGTATCGGGACCCAGCAGGTGCCGCTTCCCGAGTCGGTGCGGTCGAAAGTTTCCCAGGAAACCGGATTGCTGGTGATCACGGTCGAGTCGCAGAGTCCTGCCGATAAAGCGGGCGTGATGCAGGGCGACACACTGGTCGCGCTCGCCGGGGCGACCGTGGCCACGCTGGATGACCTCTACAGCAAGCTCCGCTCGCTCAAGGTGGGCGCGACCGAAGCCATCAAGGTGATTCGAGCCGGCGAGGTCAAGGCGCTGACGCTGACGGTGGGGGAGGCGAACCGCGAGGGGAGCTAACCCGGTTCGACGTCGCTGCTAGCGGACGGCGTTCGGTATGGTGATGGCCGTGTTCGTGCTGAACGCGGCCATCTTCCTGATGGGCGCCGCCATCGTGATCGCGACCGTCCTGTCCGCCGTCAAGACGTTCGTCTTGCCCCGGGGCGCGCCGGTGCGGATCAGTCGCATCGTCTTCACCGGCATTCGGTGGCTCTTCAACCAGGTGGCGAGACCATCGCGTCCGTACCTGGTCAGGGATCGCGTGATGGCGATGTACACGCCGATCGTGCTCGTCATGCTTCCCGTCGTCTGGCTGTCCCTCGTCGGTTTCGGGTTCACCGCGATGTTCTGGGCCCTGGGAGTCCGGCCGCTTGCCGAGGCCGTCGTGACGAGCGGCGCGTCGGTCGCCACGCTTGGCTTTGACCGTCCCCGGATCTTTCCCGCCCTCCTGCTCAGTATTGTCGAAGCCGCGCTCGGCCTCGGCCTGGTCGCGTTGCTGATCAGCTACCTGCCGACGATCTACGCCGCCTATTCGAGGCGGGAGACGGTCGTTGGGCAGCTCGAGCCGCTGGCCGGCACGCCGCCATCCCCTCAGGTGATGCTGTTGCGCCACCACACCATCCTCGGGCTGGAACGGCTCGACCGCGTGTGGACCCGCTGGCAGGAATGGTTTGCCGACGTCGAGGAGAGTCACACGTCGATCGCGGCGCTCGTCTTCTTTCGCTCGCCGCATCCCAACCGATCGTGGGTGACCGCGGCAGGCTGTGTGCTCGACACGGCCGCCATCGACCTTTCCTGCCTCGACTCGCCGCCCTCTCCGGAGGCGCAACTGTGTATCCGCGGCGGCTTCGTGGCGCTGCGGCGAATCGCCGACTTCTTCAACATCGCCTACGATCCCGACCCGCGACCCGACGACCCCATCTCGATCCGGCGGGAGGAGTTCGACGGGCTCTGGGATGCGTTGAAGCAGGCGAAGGTCCGGCTCAAGAAGGACCGAGAGCAGGCCTGGCGCGACTACGCCGGCTGGCGGGTGAACTATGACCAGGTGATCCGCGCGCTGGCGGCCCTGACGATGGCGCCCGAAGCGCCCTGGAGTTCGGATCGGGCCCTCCCATTCAAGTTCACGCCGCTGGTCCAACTGGCGGTTGAGCCAGAGCCGTAGGCTGGGCGGCGCGGTGACCGACTGTGGCCTCCTCAGAGCGCCGCGAACGCGCTCCGTTCACGGAGCGTTACTGATATCGAAACGCATTGATTTTATGAGTCTCAGCGGGTAGGGTTTTGGCCAGCCGGAATCTCGGAATTCCAGGGAGGATGCATGAGTCATCACACAGGCGAACACGTGAGCCCGCAGCCGGGCAAGCAGGGCGGCGGCCAGCAGCCGCAACCAGGCAAGCAAGGCGGCGGCCAGCAGCCGCAACCTGGCAAGCAGGGCGGTGGATTCCCGGGCAAGCAGGGCGGCGGCGGCGGCGGCGGACAGCGGCAGGCACAACCGGGAGGCGGCCAGCCGGATGACGGCGGCCAGCGCCAGGCACAACCGGGAGGCGACCAGACCGCCGAATAGACCCGTTGAGGGACGTTGTCCGGGCAACGAATCGGTCGCAGTCCGGACAACGACCCCGCCCGAGCCTCAGAAACGACCCGGGGCCCGGTTGACCTAACAGTGTCATCCACGCTATGGGAGCGTTTTCGCGCCCACCGTCCGCTCCTGATTGCCCTCGGTGCGTGGGCCGCGGTCGTTCTCGTGCTGGGCGCCTGGCTCAGCTTGAGCTGGGGTGGACAGCACCGCACCCAGCAGGTTGACGACGTCGCCGAATTTCTGGCTGCTTTTGTCGGCGCGACCAGCTGCGGCCTGGCGGCCCGCCACTTTCGCGGGCGGAGCCGGGCGGCCTGGTCGCTGATCGGACTCTCCGCCTTTTCGTGGGGTGCCGGGCAGGTAGTCTGGTCCTTCTACGAGTTGCTGAAGGGGCAGCAGGCGCCCTTCCCATCCTTTGCGGATCTCGGCTACCTCCTGGCTGTCCCCCTCGCAATTGCCGGCGTGCTGTGCTTTTCGTCCGGGGCCTGGCGAACGACCTCACTGATTCGGACGGTCCTCGATGCGCTGGTGATCGCCGGCTCGCTGCTGATCGTGAGCTGGGCGACGGTCCTTGGCACGGTCTACCGAGCGGCGAGCGACAGCGTCATCTCACAGGCGATCAGCCTCGCTTATCCGGCGGGGGACATCGTGATCGCGACCATGATCCTGATCCTGGCGTCCCGCGCGCGCCGGTCGACTCGCCTCCCGCTGCTCCTCCTGGGCGCTGGTCTGCTGGCGAACCTGCTCGCGGACAGTTCGTTTGCCTACCTGACGACGACCAATGCCTACGGTCCCGGCAACCCGATCGATATTGGCTGGGTCGGCGGATACCTCCTGATCGCGATCGCGGCCTGGCGCGCCATCGCCACGCCGGCGCCCGCGGTCGTCGCCGACACCGACACGGGCCCAGCAGGGCGTCTCTGGATGGTCCTCCCCTACGTCCCGGTCGTGGCCGGGGCGGCAGCGGCCGCCATCTCCAGGCTGCACGGTGGCCGGGTCGATAGTGTGCCTTTCTGGAGCTTCATGCTGGTCGTGGTCTTTGTCGTGGTCCGGCAATTTCTGATGCTCGCCGACAACCAGAAGCTAACCCGCCAGCTCGAGTCCAATGCCGAGGCCCTGCGCCAGGGCGAGGAACATTTCCGCTCCCTCGTCCAGAACTCCTCAGACGTGATCACGCTGATCGATCGGCATGGACGCATCCGGTACCAGAGCGCCTCGATCGAGCGCGTTTTCGGTTACGGGGGCGGCCGGCTGCTCGGCACCCAGTTCGGCGACCTGGTCCACCCCGAGGATCGCACCCAGGTGCTCCGTCGCATCGAGGAAGCGATCAACATCGAAGGACCGCCGATCGCGGTCGAGTGCCGGCTGCAACGGGAGGATGGATCCTTTTGTCCCTCGGAGGTCACGATCACGAACCTGCTTGCCGTCCCGAGCGTCCACGGCGTGGTCCTCAATACCCGCGACATCAGCGAACGCAAAGCGCTCGAAGAAAAGCTCACCCACCAGGCGTTTCACGATTCACTGACCAACCTGCCGAACCGGGCCGCGTTCCGGGTCGTGCTCGATCACGCCATGCATGGCGGCGATGAGCGCCGGATCGCGGTGCTCTTTCTTGACCTGGATGATTTCAAGGTGGTCAACGACACCCTTGGCCACGAGGCGGGCGACCTCGTGCTGAGTGCCGTGGCCAAACGCATCGAGGCAACCCTCCGCCCCGGTGACACCGTCGCCCGGCTCGGCGGTGACGAATTCGCTGTGCTGCTCAAGAACATGGAGGACGAGTCGATTGCGGGCCGCGTCGCGGACCGGATCACGCGCCAGCTCTCCACCCCCTTCGCCATCGAGGGTCGGGAACTCTTCATCCACGCCAGCATCGGGATCGCGGGGCTCGTCTCCGGCGAAGAGGCGGCCGAGGATCTGCTGAAAAACGCCGATGTCGCGATGTACATCGCGAAGTCCCGCGGGAAGGCCCGCTACGTCGAATACGAGGCCTCGCTGCATCGCGCGGCCGTGGAACGGATGCAGCTCGAGAGCGATCTGCAGGAGGCACTGGTCCGACAGGAGTTTGTTCTCCATTACCAGCCCGTCGTCGTGCTGGAGAGCGGCAGCATCCACAGCGTCGAAGCGCTCGTCCGCTGGAATCACCCGCGTCGAGGCCTGCTCTTTCCGGCCGATTTCATCAAGCTCGCCGAACAAACGGGCCTCATCACCGAGCTTGGTCGCTGGGTCTTGCAACAGGCGGCGCGCGACGTCCGCCGCTGCCAAGTCCGCTATCCGTCGAACCCGCCGATGATGGTCAGCGTCAACGTGTCGGGGCATCAGTTGCAGGGACGAGGGCTCATCGCCGACGTCGCCAGCGCGGTCGACGCGGCCGGGCTCGACCCGCAATCGCTGATCCTCGAACTGACCGAGAGCGTCCTGATGGAGGAGACCGCGGGCATCGCCCAGACCCTGCAGGAACTCCGCGCTCGCGGAGTCCGGCTCGCGCTCGATGACTTCGGAACCGGGTACTCGTCGCTCGGTCACCTGCGTGATTTCGCCGTCGACATTCTGAAGCTCGACAAGTCCTTTGTCAGCGGCATCGGCACCGGACTTGCCGACGGGGCCATCCTGCGAGCCGTCATCGGACTCGGTAATTCGCTCGGCCTGCTGACCATCGGCGAGGGGATCGAACGCCCGGAGCAGCTGGCGGCCCTCAACGCGATGGGCTGTCATGCCGGCCAGGGCTACCACCTCTCGCGGCCGCTGCCGGTCGACGAGCTGGACGCGCTGCTCGCCGGCTGCATCCAATCGGGCAGCGGGCGCCAGTTGCCCCCCGCCTGGAAACTGACCGCCTGACCCCGGCTTGGTAGATTGGCACATGCGCGCCTGGCCGTTTGCCGCGCCCGTGGCGCTGCTGTTCCTGGTGGGCTGCACGGCGAATGCTCCGATCTCGACAGCGGCGGCCAAGCTCCCGGCCGCGACCGTCATCAGCGGCCCGATTTCGACCCCGCCCGCCTGTCGCGCAGTGACTGGTCCGTTTCACCCCGGCGAACCGTCACTGGCGGTCGATCCCAAAGCACCGACCCACCTGGTGGCGACCTGGCAGCAGCTGGGGACACCGGTCGGCCTCGGAAATGTCGTCGCGGTCAGCCAGGACGGGGGACGCCAGTGGGTGAGAGAGATGCTCCCGGGTCTGACGACGTGTTCGGGCGGTCCCTACGTCTCGGCGACCGACCCCTGGGTGTCGATTGGTCCGGACCATACGGTCTACGTCTCCTCGCTGCTCACCCGCCTGCCACAACAGGGGGTCACGACGCACGATGTGGCCGTCAACGTCCTGCCGGACGGTGGCACCGGTTGGCGACCGCCGGTCGTCGTCGAGACGCAGCCCGCTCCACCGACGGTGGTGGACAAGGAGGGGATCCTGGCGGACCCGCGCCGTCCTGGCTGGGCCTATCTCGTCTGGGTCGAGTACGGCGCGACCGGGAGCGGGGTGTCGTCCGTGGACCAGGTCTTCTTCTCGCGGACTAGCGACGGGGGGACGACCTGGTCGGTGCCGGCTGCGATCTACGGCGGTGGCGACGAGGCACAGCAGAACCAGCTGCTGATGACGGCCGACGGCACCCTGATCGATGTCTTCGTCGAGGGTTCCTCCCTGCCAGGCGATCCGCATCCGCCACCGATCCCGGTCGCCATCCGCGTCATCCGGTCAACGGACCAGGGGCGGACCTGGTCCCAGCCGATCGAGGCGGCGCGCTTCAGTTACACCAACGCGATCGATCCTGGCTCTGGAGCGCAGCTCCGCTTCTTCGGTCAGGACATCACCGCCGCGTCAGCCGGGAACGCCGTCTACGTCAGCTGGGAGGTCACCTATCCCGGCATCGAGTCCACCATCTGGGTGGCGCGATCCGAGGACCGCGGCGTGCACTGGTCCGCCGCCCGCGCCGTCGTCCGCGAGAAGTCCGAGGCCTTTCTGCCTACCCTCGCGGTCGCGGGCGACACGACCATCGGCGTCCTCTGGTTCGATTTCCGCGCCTTCGCGAGTGGCAGCGCGACGCTCGACACGGACGTCTGGTTCAGCAGTTCGAAGGACCGCGCCGCGCAATGGTCAACCCGCCAGCTCGCCGGTCCCTTCGATCTCCGGACCGCCCCCGCAGCTCGCTACGGACCCTTCCTCGGCGACTACATGGGACTCGTCGGGCTCCCCGATGGCTTCGCCGCCGCCTTCGTTCAGGCGAAACCGGCGAGCAAGAACGGCGCGACTGACGTCTTCTTCCTCAAGATCCCCGGCTAATCTCCCCGGGAAACGCCGAGGGGCGGCAGCGGAAGGTCAGGTCGCCGGGCGGCGGCCGAAGAAGTTGGTGCCGGTAGCGCTCATGACCAGCTGACCCATCTGGTTGCGGACCTCGCCGCGCCAGCGGACGATCCCCATGTTGGGGCGGCTGTTCGAGGTTCGCATTTCCACGACCTCGATCTGGGCCGAGAGCGTGTCGCCCGGGCGGACGGGCAATGGCCAGCGAAGGTTCTCCATCCCCGGCGACCCCATGCTGCTTGTCTTCGAGATCAGGTTGTTGACCAGGAGGCGCATGAAGAGCGCGCCCGTGTGCCACCCGCTGGCGATCAGCCCGCCGTAGATGGTGAAGCTGGCGGCGTTGGGCTCGGTGTGCATCGGCTGGGGATCGTACTCGCGCGCGAAGGTGATGATGTCCGCCTCGCTGACCGTCAGGCTGCCGAGCTCTATGACCTCCCCGACGTGGAAGTCCTCGTAATAGCGGGTCAGCTGGGTCCGGCCTGTTCGAGCTGGTCGAGGTGGATCTCGAGGTGGGCACAGAGTGGAAGACCGGCAATCTCATAGGCGCTCATGGTGTGGTCGCCCAGCATGGTGGCGCGCCGGGCGAGGTCCATGGCGCTGGCAGCACGCAAGTAGCTGATCGTCCGCTGGTGCTCGCGCTGGGCCATCGCGAGCAGGGTATCCGACGGCACCGACAGGAGGGGTTCCGCGGCAACATCCCGTGCCTGGGCCGCCCCGAGCAGGTCCACCTCGGTCATCGTGCCGGTGCCCACCTGCTTGGTCACCATCCCGTAGAACTTCGAGAGGACGACAATGTGGGCCAGGATTTCGTGACCGGACCAGCGCGCGCCGGCATCCCGTTGGTTGATACCGCGCCGGACCAGGTCGGCCAGCCGCGCCGATCCCGCCTCCAGCCGCTGTGCCAGGCCCAGCCGTTCGTGATCGAGCGTTTCTTCGAGGAAGGCCCGGACATTCACTCGGGTGAAGTCCGGGCTCTCGATTTTCACAGCGTCAGTCTACGGAAGCTCCTTGCTCAGCTCTCGCCAACTCAGCTCACCGCCGACAGCGGGGCGGCGACCTGTTCGAGTGATTTCTTTTCCGCCGACACGCCGATGACGAGTTCGCAGCCGGCCGCGATCAGCATCAGCGCGGCGCCCGCGTAGTAGCCGAGCGAGAGGACGCTCTTGTCGTGCGTTCCAATCAGGATCCCGAAGAGCCAGGGCGCGAAGAGGCCGCCGGCGGCCGTGCCGATCGCGTAGAAGAAGGCAATCGCCATGGCGCGGGTTTCCATCGGAAACACCTCGCTGATGGTCAAATACGCGGAACTGGCACTGGCGGAGGCGAAGAAGAAGATCACAGTCCAGGCAATCGTCTGTGTGGTGGCCGTGAGCGTCCCCTGGGCGAAGAGATACGCGGTGGCAGCCAGGAGCAGCCCGGAGATGATGTAGGTGCCCGCGATCATGGCCCGCCGGCCGATGGTGTCGAACAGGCGGCCGAGCGTCAGCGGGCCAAGGAAGTTGCCGAGGGCGAAGGGCAGGAGGTACAGACCCACGCTGCCGCTTGGGACCTTGTAGAACTTCGACAGGACGAGCGCGTAGGTAAAGAAGATCGCGTTGTACATGAAGGCCTGGCTGATCATCAGGGCCAGACCGAGCGTGGCTCGCTGCCGGTAGTCGGTCCACATCACCTTCGCGATGTGGCCGAAGCCGATGCTGCCCCGTTGCTGGATCTTGATCGAGCCCTCAGGCTGGGGCAACCGGGCGACCCCGCCCTCACCCGCGACCTCAGCTTCGATCGACTTGATCACCTGCTTGGCCTCGTCCATCTTCCCGTGGGTCATCAACCACCGAGGGCTCTCCGGGAGGATCCGCCGGACCATCAGGATGGCCAGCCCGAGGAAGGCGCCCAGGCCGAAGCACAGCCGCCAGCCGATCGAGTGGCTTAGCAGGCTGGGATTGAGCAGCACCAGGGTCGAGGCCGCGCCCACCGCGGTGCCGATCCACCAGCTGCCGTTGATCGCGAGGTCAGCCCAGCCGCGGACCCGGGCCGGGATCAGCTCGTCGATGGCGGAGTTGATGGCGGCATATTCGCCGCCGATGCCGGCACCGGTCAGGAAGCGGAAGGCGATGAACGACAGGAAGTTCCAGGAAAAGGCCGTCAGGATGGTCGATGTGAGGTAGAGGCCGAGGGTGATCAGGAACAGCTTCTTGCGCCCCAGCCGGTCGGTCAGGTAACCGAAGAAGAGGGCGCCGAGGATCGCGCCGAGCAGGTAGAGCGTGGCGGCGAAGCCAATCTGTGACTCACTGAGCGCGAGGGTGCCCTTCTCGGTCAGGACGCTGGCCAGCGCGCCGACGATCGTGACCTCGAGGCCATCGAGGATCCAGGTGATGCCCAGGCCGGCGACGATCAACCAGTGCCATCGGCTCCAGGGCAGGCGGTCCAAACGGGCGGGAATGTTGGTTTCGACGGCCTCGTCGGTGGCCGCCGGGGCGGTGCTGGCCATGGTGTTGCTCTCCCTCAATCCAACCTGACAGCGACGCTATCACTCTAAATAACTGACTCATTGGCAGGCAAGGCTTTGAATTCGCGGTGCGCCTCAGGTAGCCTTTCGGAGTGGAGCGTCAGCGCCCGCCGACCAGGCAGCGGATCGCCCCGTACGGCGCCTGGCGTTCCCCGATCACGGCCGACCTGATCGTCAATGGCTTCAACGCGCTCTCCCAGATCCAGCTCGATGCTGAGGGCATCTATTGGGTTGAGGGACGACCGACCGAGAAGGGGCGCTATGTCGTGGTGCGGCGATCACCTGAGGGTGCCGTCACGGATGTCACGCCCGCCGGATTCAACGTCAGGACGAAGGCCCACGAGTATGGGGGCGGCTCCTACCTGGTCGGCGGCGGGATGGTCTGGTTCTCGAACTATGACGACCAGCGCCTGTACCGGCAGGAGCGCGGTGGACCGCCGGCACCGATCACGCCGGCCGGTGACATTCGATACGCCGACGCCGTCCACGATCGAGCGCGCCGGCGGCTGATCTGCGTCCGCGAGGACCACACCAAAGGCGGTGCACAGGCGATCAACACCCTCGTCGGCATCGATGTGAACGGCAAGGGAACCCCCACGATCCTTGTCGAGGGCAACGATTTCTACTCCAATCCGCGCCTGAGCCCCTCCGGCTCACACCTCGCCTGGCTGACCTGGAACCACCCGAACATGCCCTGGGACGGCACCGAGCTGTGGGTCGCGGAGGTGATGGAGGACGGCGAGCTGCGCGCCCCAGTCAAGGCAGCCGGGGGTGCGCAGGAGTCGATCTTCCAGCCTGAGTGGTCGCCGGAAGGCGTTCTCTACTTCATGTCAGATCGGACCGGTTGGTGGAATCTGTACCGCTGGCGGCGCCAGGGTGAAGAAGCGGTCCTGCAGATCGATGCCGAGCTCGCCACGCCGCAATGGATGTTTGGCATGTCGACCTACGCGTTCGCATCGGACACGAGCATCGTCTGCCAGGTTCGCTCCGGGGGGCTCTCGCGGCTGGGCACGATCGACACCCAGCAGGGGCGTCTCGACCCCGTCGACACACCGTACACGGCGTTTGCGGCATGGATCCGAGCCCTGCCCGGCAAGGCCGTCACGATCGCCGGCTCTCCGACCGAACCCTTCCAGGTCATCGCGGCCGACCTCGTCTCCGGACGCGTCGACGTTCTCAGGCGGTCGATGGAAGTCCCGATCGACCTGACGTACCTCTCGGTTCCCGACGCCATCGAGTTTCCGACCGACGGCGGACTGACTGCGCATGCGTTTTATTACCCGCCACGCAACCCCGATTACGTCGCTCCCGACGGCGACCTGCCTCCCTTGATCGTGATGGTCCACGGTGGCCCGACAAGCGCAGTGACCAACGCACTCGACCTCAGCGACCAGTACTGGACCAGTCGCGGATTCGGGTACCTGGTCGTCAACTATGGGGGTAGCTCCGGCTACGGACGGGAGTACCGGCAGCGGCTCAACCGCCAGTGGGGGGTGGTCGACGTTGCCGATTCTGTCAACGCCGCGCGCTTCCTGGTCGATCGGGACCGCGTGGACGGGGCGCGCATCGCGATCACCGGCGGGAGCGCGGGCGGCTACACGGTGCTGCGCGCGTTGACCACGACGGATTTTTTCAAGGCGGGCGCGAGCCATTTCGGGATCAGCGACCTGGAGATCTTCAACGAAGATACCCACAAGTTCGAGAGCATGTACGACCAGAACCTGATCGGCCCCTGGCCGGAGGCGCGCGAGATCTACCGCGAGCGATCCCCGATCCATGCCGTGGATCAGATCAAGGTCCCGGTGATCCTGTTCCAGGGTCTCGAGGACAAGGTCGTCCCGCCCAACCAGGCCGAGCTCATCGTCGCGGCGCTCAAACGCAAAGGGCTGCCGGTTGCCTATGTCGCCTTCGAAGGCGAGCAGCATGGCTTTCGCATCGGCAAAAATATCCGGCGATCGATCGATGGCGAGCTCTACTTCTACTCCAGGGTCTTCGGCTTCGACCTTCCCGACCAGGTCGAACCGGTCGAGATCGACAACCTTCCGCCGCGCTAGCCAACCCCATGCTCGCCAGCCTATTTACCCGACCTTTACCCAATTCCACGGCTGGCGGACTATGCTTGGCGGCACGAACGTTCCGGAGAGGAGGCAGCGATGATCCTGGTCGTCGGGGCAACGGGGAGCCTGGGGGGAAGCATCGCGCGCCGCTTGCTGCAGGAGGGGAAGCCGGTCCGGCTGCTGGTGCGGCCACACTCGGACGCCAAGCCGCTGATCAACCTCGGGGCCGAGTTCGTCGCCGGCGACCTCAAAGACCGGGCGTCCCTCGATGCGGCCGTCCGCGGCATCGAGACGGTGATCACGACCGCGAACTCGGCGTTGCGCGGGGGGGAGGACAATCCCGAGACGGTCGAGCATCAAGGCAACAAGAACCTGATCGACGCGGCGGTAGCCGCGCGCGTACGCCAGTTCATTTTCGTCTCCGCCCTCGGTTGCAATCCCACGAGCCCGGTACCGTTCCTGGCTGGAAAAGGCAAGGCTGCCGTCCATCTCCGGAGCAGTGGGCTGCGTCACACGATCCTGGAGCCGAACCTCTACATGGATGTCTGGCTGGGCATCGTCTTCGGGATGCCGCTCGCGCAGGGCCGTCCAGTCACGGTGGTTGGCGAGGGGCGGCGCAAGCACAGCTTCATCGCGCAGGACGATGTCCGCGCCTTCGCGCAAGCCAGCATCGGCAACCCGGCCGCGATCGGAAAAACGCTCGTTCTCGGTGGACCGGAGCCGATGTCGTTCCGGGAAATCGCCGCCATCTACGAGACGGTCCTGGGCCGATCGCTGGCGATCAACTATGTTCCCGCCGGCACACCGCTGGCCGGCGTGCCCGAGGCCGTGAGCTCGCTCGCGACCATGCTCGACAGCTACGATTCCCCGATCCCGATGGACGAGACGGCCCGACGGTTCGGCGTTCCGCTCACCTCCGTCGAGTCGTTTGTGCGAAACAGCGTCCCGGCCGGAATCCGCCCCTGAGGCCCTAGCCGCCCAGGTACGCCTTCTGGACCTGTGGGTTCCGACGGAGGTCCGCCCCCGTGCCGCTCAGCAAAATCCGTCCGGTCTCCACGACGTAGGCACGATCGGCGACCTCGAGGGCGCGGAGGGCATTCTGCTCGACGAGCAGAATCGTGACCCCTTCTTCATGGATCTGACGGATGACGTCGAAGACCGCATCCACCATCTGGGGCGCGAGCCCGAGGGAGGGTTCGTCGAGGAGCAGTAACCGGGGGCGTGCCAGCAGTCCGCGCGCGATCGCCAGGATCTGCTGTTCGCCGCCGGACAGTTGTCCCGCCGGGAGGTCGCGTCGCTGCCCGAGGATCGGAAACCGCTCCATCAAGGCGGCGATCTCGCGGCGCGCCGCCTGGTCGTCACGCCGAACCCAGGCGCCGAGCTCGAGGTTTTCCCGAACCGTGAGGCGGGCGAGCACCTCGCGCCCTTCCGGGACCTGGACCAGGCCCGACCGGACGATCCGGTCCGGCGGAGTCGCGGTCAGGTCGATCTCGCGGAACCTGGCGCTGCCGGCCTGCGGACGCAAAATGCCGGAGAGCGTGTTGAGAATGGTGGTCTTGCCAGCACCGTTGGCGCCGATCAGCGCGACGATCTCGCGCTCGCCGATGTTGAACGAGACGCCGCGCACCGCACGGATCGCCCCATAGGCGACGTCCAGGTCGCGGACGTCGAGGATCGCTGATCCCGGCGCTGCTTCGGTCGGTGAGGCTCCGGTCGGGCGCACGCTCACGGTCGCCGCCTCGGTGCCAGGGACGTGCGCTCCTTCCTTCTTCGCCTCCCGCCCCAGATAGGCGGTGATCACGTCAGGGTCCGCGGACACCGCGGCCGGCGGCCCGTCCGCAATCTTGCGGCCAAAATTCAGCACGGCGATCTGCTGGCAGACCCCCATCACCAGCCGCATGTCGTGGTCGATCAGCAGGATCGTGAGCCCGTCCGCATTGAGCTGGCGGATCAGGTCACGGACCCGATCCTTCTCGACCGGGTTCATGCCTGCGGCCGGTTCGTCGAGGATCAAGAGGCGCGGCTCGATGGCCAGAGCCCGCGCCACCTCGAGACGACGCTGATCGCCGTAAGAAAGCGTCCCTGCCCGTCGCGGTCCATGCTCGCTCGGCGACAGGCCGACTCGATCGAGCAGGGCACCGGCTTTCGCGGCGCGGGCCCGCGGTTCCTGCTGGAAGGCGGGGATCGGGGCAATCTGTCGCAAGGTGTCATGCCGGCGCCGGGCATGCATCCCGATCAGTACGTTGTCCAGCGCCGACAGGTTTCGGTAGAGCCGAAGCGTCTGAAAGGTGCGCGCCACACCCATGCGGGCGATCGCATCGGGAGGCCGGCCACCGAGCTCGGCCGTTCCCGTCCCCTCGGCGAGGCGAATGCTCCCGGTCTGCAATGGGATGTAGCCGGTGACAAGATTGACGAGCGTGGTCTTGCCGGCGCCGTTCGGACCGATCAGGCCGAAGATCGTCCCGGGTTCGATGGCGAGCGAGACATCGTCGACCGCTTGCACGCCGCCGAAATGGCGGCGAACGTCAGCGAGCTGAAGCAGCGCGGCCACGGAGTCTCCATGAGTGGGGGAACCAGCGCGGCCGGATCACCGCCAGCCCGCCGCCGCCGACGATCCCCTGCGGGCGGAAGATGATGACGAGAATGAGGATCAACCCGTTGACCACGTCACGGTACGACGCTGCCTGCCGGATGATCTCCGGCAGGGAGGTCAAAAAAAGTGCGCCCACAATCGGACCCAGCACATTGGTTGTCCCACCGGCCACCGCGAATGTCAGGATCTGGATGGCGCGCGTCACCCCGTACTCCGTGGGATCGACGAAGAAATTGATGTGCGTTTCCAGGGCCCCCGCGTAACCCGCCAGCAGGGCACCGATGACGAACGCGGTCATTTTGTAAAGGGGCACATTGATGCCATTGCTCGAGGCCGCCAGCTCGTCTTCGCGGATCGCGGCCCAGGCGTGGCCCAGCTTGCTGCGGGTCAGCCGCCAGACCAGGTATGCGACGATCGGGAGCGACACCATGATCGGCAAGATCCCGCCGATCGGATCGGCGCTGGGATTCTTCAGCCCCTGGCCTTCGCCGGTGATCGGCAGATTCAGGATCACCCCGAGGCGGAGGGCTTCCACGAAGCCGATGGTGGCGATGGCCAGGAAGATGCCACGGAGCCGGAGCACCGGCAGGCCGACGAGGAAACCGAACGCCCCCGCCAGCGCGGTGCCGGCGAGGATGTTCACCGGCAGCGGCGTCGGCAGGTAGAGACTCATGATCACGGTCGTGTAGGCGCCGACGGCCATGAAACCCGCGTTGGCCAGGGTCAGCTGACCGGAATAGAAGGTGACAAACAGCGAGATGGCGAGGATGGCGTTGATCCCGATCTGAGCTAGCAGCAGCTCATGCGAGTTGTAAAAGCCGACCGGGTCGGTGAAGAGCTGGATGAAAAAGTCCATCGCCCTAGCCGCGCCGGTCCTTCGTCAAAGGCGCTCCCGCAAGCGGGCCCCGAAGAGGCCCTGCGGCCGGAGGACGAGGACGAGGAAGAGCGCGGCGAAGGCGACACCGGCCTCGACATTGCTGCCAAAGCGGACAAAAGCGAACACCTCCACGAGTCCGAGGAGGTAGCCGCCGACGACCGCGCCGGGAATGCTGCCCATCCCGCCGAGCACGATCACGGCCAGTCCCTTGAGCTCCACCTGGTCGCGACCGATGTACGGGCTGATGTCGGAAAGGGCGAGCCCGAAGAGGAGTCCGGCGAGGCCGCCTAACGCTGAGGAGACGAAGAGGGTGGAGGCGAAGATGCGGTTGACGTCGATCCCGAGCAGGGTGGCGGCGCGGCGATTCTCGGCGACGGCCCGCAGCGCGCGGCCGACCTGGGTGAAGCGGATCACGTAGCCGAGGACCAGCATCAGCACGATCGAGGTCGCCAGGATGCCGAGCTTGGTGCCCTCGAGCGTGAGGCCCGCGACGTGATAGGTGGGATTCGGCACCGTGCCCGACGGAAAGCGGACCGAGTTCGCGCCGTCCTGCCAGAGCCAGGCGAAGATCGACCCGGGCGTCGCCTGTTCGACGATCGCGACGAAGATCAGGGCCAGGCCGATGGTGGAGATGAGGGCGGAGATCGGTGGCGCGTTGCGGACGCGTAATGGCCGCAGCGCGACGTACTCGATCAGCAGGCCGAGCAGGCCACAGATCAGCACGGCGATCACCGCCGCCGGGAGGAAGGGCAGTCCGTGCAGGGCGACCAGGGAGTAGGTGATGACGGCGCCAAGCATGAAGACAGCACTGTGCGCCAGATTGAGGACGTCGAGAACGCCGAAGACCAGGGTGTAGCCGACCGCGAAGAGCGCGTAGATGGACCCGATGAAGATCGCGTTGAGGATCTGTTGGGTCAACGGGTCAGCTTGGGCTTACTGAGGTCACCAGGTTGAACCCGCCCGATCCGTCCATCTGGATGATCCAGATCGTTTGCTTGACGTCGTGGTTGCTCGTGAATTGGAACCGTCCGAGCGGGGTATCGATGTTGACACTCTCCATCGCGTCCCGAAGCTTATTCCGATCGCCCGGCACGTCGCTGAAGGTCAGGTTGGCGCGCTTCGCCGCGTCCGCCAGGATCAGGATCGCCGCGTAACCCTGTGCGGCGAACTGGTCTGGATCGCTGCTGTACTTGCTCTTGTACTCGCTGACGAACTTCGCATTGGAAGGGAACGTGTTGGCGATATACCAGCCGCTGCCACTCTCAGCTCCCTTGCCCGCGTCCCCTGCCTGTTTAGAAACCACGGCGGTGTTGAAGCCGTTTCCTCCCAGAAACTGGCCCTTGAAGCCTTGCTTACGCGCCTCGATCATGATCTTCGCCGGAATTCCGCCAAGGCTGGTGATGAAGATGACGTCGGGGTTCTTCTGCACGGCCCGGGTAACGGGGGTCGCGAAGTCGGCGGCCGTCTTGCTGAATGCGACGGTGTCGAGCAGCTGGATGCCGTACTGTCCGACGGTCGCCTGCACGATCTTGCCGCCATCAGAGGAGAACTTGTCATCGTTCGCGACCAGGAGGACGCCAGTCTTCGGGTGCCCCTTGATCGAGTAGGTCTTGATGTTGGCGGGGATGGCCGCCTCCTCACCGAGGCTGTCCCTGAAGACGTACTTACAGGGATCGGTCTTCGGGAAGTTGCAGTCGGGCACGATGTGGATCCCGGTCGTGCTGACGGCCAGGATCGGGATCTTGAAACTCTCGGCGAGCGGGTGGACGGCAACCGCGGAGTTGGACAGGGTCGGGCCCAGCAGGGCGAGCAACTGTCCCCCCTGGATCAGCCGCTGGGCGACCTGTTGTGACTGCGCCTTGTCTGAGGCGTCGTCCTGGGTATCGACGGCCAGCTTGGCGCCGTTGACCCCGCCGGTGTTGTTGATGGTCTCGACCGCCAGGTCGATTCCCTTCTTCGAGCTGGGGCCGTAGACGCCGCCAGCGCCCGTGAGCGAGAGGATCGCCCCCAGGTTGATCGTCTTGCCCTGGTAGGAGCTCGAGCTGCTCGAGGTCGCCGGGGTGCTGCCGCAGGCAGCGAGGAGAAGCGCCCCTGCCAGGGCCAGGCCCGGTAGCTTCACCTTCATCGCCGTACAGCTTACCTGTAAGGGAACCCCCGGTGAAGCCTTGATGAATTCCTCGCGTTTGCCAATCGGCGAGGAGCCTACGTCGGCGTGGTCTCGGTTCTGGCGTCCTGCGCTGGATCGGGGGCCGAGGTTGGCTCCGCCGGCGGCTCGGGCTTCGCCGGGCCCTCGATCGCACGCAGCGCGGCGGTGGCCAGGTTCGTCTCCGCCGAGGTGGTCCCGGTCGCGACCTCGGCGGCCGCCAGGAATCGCGATTCGATCTCGTCGCCGACCCGCTCGATGAGGGTCTCGTGGTGCTCCGGCTTTACGTCGTCGACCTCTTTCTCCATGACCTGATTCTAGGCCCGGAGTATCCTGCGGGACATGCCCCCGACCGTCTTGCTCCTCGATATCGACGGCACGCTGGTCGACAACACGGCCCAGCACATCGCTGCCTGGTGGGAGGCGTTCGTCGCCGAAGGTCTCTCCGTGGACAGCGAGCACCTGCGGCCCGAGATCGGGAAAGGCGGCGACCTGTTCGTCAAGTCCGTGGCCGGCGAGGCCTGGGAAGCGCTGCACGGTGACGCGGCGCGCGAGCATCACAGCCAGGCGTACAAGCGGCTGCTCAGTCAGGTGCGTCCGGTGGCCGGCGTGCGCGACTTCCTGAAGACGCTCGCGACGCTCGGGATCCGACCGGTCCTGGCCACGTCCTCGGACCCGGATGAGGTCGAGGCCAACCTCAGGGTGCTGGGGGAGACGCCGGATCGATTCCTGATTGTCGACCGGGACGACATCGGCACCTCCAAGCCGGCGCCCGACGCGTTCTCCGTCGCGCTCAAGCGCAGTGGGGCCCATGCAAGCCAGGCCACGGCCGTCGGCGACACTCGCTGGGACGGCGAATCCGCCGGAAAGAGCGGGATTCCGTTCTATGGAGTCCTGACCGGCGGCGGAACCAGGGACGAGCTTCGGCTCGGCGGGGCGCGCGAGATCTTCGCCGATCTGCCGAGCCTGGGCGTGTTCCTAGAGCGTCGCTAGCCCCCCGGCACGCAGGGCGTCGTGCTTGGAGTCGGGGTCGGCGAGTTGCGCGGGCTCGGCGTCGGGGTTGGGGTGGGCGTCGGCGTCGGACTTCCTCCCAAGATCGGGCTTGGGGTTGGCAGGCAGGTCGGCACGGGAATGATCGTCGTCAGTGGTGTCGGAGTGGGGCTGGCTGAGGCCGATGCCGATGCGGACGGCGTCGGTGCCGCGGTGCACTCCGTTCCCGGAAGATAGAGCTCCTTTTCGGAGCCGACGTTGGGGCTGTTCGAGGGCGAGGGCGAGGCCGATGCCGAGGGCGACGGGTTGACGTTGTTGTTGTTCGAGCATGGTCCGCCGGAAACCAGGCCGTCGGGCTGCTGGAAATTCTGGACCGGGATGTTTGCCTGTGCCAGTCCGTTGTTGATGAAGTCCTTGAGCACCGAGCTGCCCACCATGGTGCCGAAGACGTTGTTCATGTTCTGGTTCCCAGGGCCGGTGTGGCCCACCCAGGCCCCGACGACGATGTTCGGGGCATAGGCCATCATCCAGGCGTCGTGGAAGTCGTTCGTCGTCCCTGACTTTCCCGCGATCGGACGGCGCCATCCGAGATTCCACTGCGCCGAGTAATCCTTGAGGATGTGCGTGATCAGGTATGCCTCCTGCGCCGTCAGGACCTGCTTCGCCTCCGGTGGGCTCGGCTTGTCGAGGACGTTGTTCTGCGAATCGCTCACCTGGAGGATCGAGACGGGGTTGTGACGGGTTCCTCCGCTGGCGAAGACCCCATAGGCCACCACGTGGTCCAGCATGCGGACCTCGCTCGAGCCGATCGCCGTCGTGACCTCGTTCTTGAGCTGGTTCGTGATGCCCATGTCGTGCGCGAGGTTGATCACGTTCCCGATTCCCGCTTTTTCCATCGTCTGCAGCGCCGGGATGTTACGGGAGAGCAGTAGGGCCCTGTGGCCGGTGATCAACCCCATGTCCCGGAAGTCGAAATCGTGAAACTGTCCATTGGCGTAATGGCGCGCGGTGTCGTCGAGCAGGTTGCCCATCGTCAGCTTGCGCGACTTATACGCCTGCTCGTACGCGTACGGCTTGAACGACGATCCCGGCTGCCGCTGCCCGGTGACCACGTTGAACTGGCCCTTGATGTCGTTGTTGAAGAAGTCGGCAGACCCCACCATCGCCAGGATCTCTCCGGTCTTCGGATCCATGGCGAGGAGGTCCCCGTTGTCGGCGCCGAGATGGCCCAGCGTCTGCATCCCGACCTGCACCGCATGATCCGCCCCCTTCTGGAGCGTGAGGTCAAGGGTGGTCTTGACCGTGAAGCCGCCATGGGCGACCGTGCTCGGTCCGTAGTCTCTTTCCAGTTGCTCGAAGACGAAGTCGACGAAGTGAGGAGCCTGGCTGCTGCGGTTCTCTTTGAAAACGAAGGTGAGCTTTTCGTTCTTCGCCTGATCCGCCTGGTCCTGGGTGATGGCGCCATTGTTGACCATCGCCTGGAGGACGATAGCCTGGCGCTCGAGCGCGCGATCCCTGTGAAGAACCGGGTCGTAATAGCTCGGCCCCTGGGGCAGACCGGCGAGGAAGCTGGCCTGGCCGGTCGTGAGGTCCTTGGCGTGCACACCGAAGTAGACCTCCGAGGCCGCCTCGATGCCGGTGGCGTGATGACCGTAGTAGATGCTGTTCAGATACATCTCGAGGATCTGGTTCTTCTGGTACTTCGATTCGAGCTGGGTGGCGATCATCGCTTCACGCAGCTTGCGCAAAATGGTTTTCTTCGGGGATTGGAGGATCGCAACTTTGGCGAGTTGCTCGGTGATCGTGCTCGCGCCCTGCGCCGGCCGTCGCGCAATGACGTCGATGATGCCCGCTTTCACCACGCGGCCCCAGTCGACCCCGTGATGGTCGTAAAAGTGTTTGTCTTCGACCGAGACCGTGGCTTTCTGGAGGTTCGGGCTGATGTCGTTCAGCTGCACCGGCGTCACGCGAACCCCCTGAGAGTTGCGCTGTTCGATGAACTTGTTGTTGCGATCGACAATCGTAATGGTGCCGCCAGTCAGATCGAGCTTGCTGGGGTCTGGAAGCGTCGCGAGCGCATAGGCGAAGGTGCCGAGGACCAGCAGCAGGACCAGGCCCGCGGCAACCGCCGCGGCGATCAGCCATTGCTTCCGGGTCCAGTTGGTCGGCGGCCGCCAGCCGGCGGGTTTCGCCGCCGACGCGCGCCTGCGTGGCATCACCGGCTGACCGGAGGCCGAGGTCGGCGGTCCGGTCTCAGCCATCTGATCTCAATCCGTTAAGTCCGATCCCTCTATTGTTACGGGTGCTTCGAGACCGCCGCGTGGCCCTTCTCGTGAGGCGTTGCGGCACCACTGACCAGCCGCTTGGCGTAGCCGGCGGCGACTGCGGTGAGGGCGGCCTCGGCGGCGCTCACGATCAGGCGCCGGGCCAGGCCGCCTTGTTGTTCGACCTTCGTACCCTTTTCCGCCTTCCCAATTCGCTTTTGCGCCGTCGCCCAGGCGCGGGCGTCGTCCCCGAAGTCGTTCAGGTGCTCGCGCAGATCGTTGAGCTTGAGTTTGCGAACCAGCCGCTCGGCCGCCGACCGCCGGCTGCGGCGGCGGTAGCCGTAGAGCGCCAGTCCCGCGATGGCGACGACCAGCGCGCCGATCGACAGCTGGACGACCGGGTTGGTCTGGACCTGCGTCTTCAGGTCAAGGTTCCGCTTCGCCCGAAGTTGCAGGGCGTCGAGCGTTTCGCCGAGGTGCGCCCGAGTCTCGTCTACTTCCCGTTTCGCGTCAGTCGATGTCTGGCCCACTCGGCGTCCTCCTTCAAGCTCTCCATGGTTTTCTGCGGCGGCCCGATCTTCAGGTTGCCCTTGCCCATCAGGCCGAAGATCACCACCATGATGAAAAAGATGACGGCCTCGATACCGGCGACCAGGGCATGCGCGGGGATGAGGAGCGCGATGGTCACCAGGAGCATCACGAAGAAGAGCAGGGCGCAAACCCCCGCAACCGCGAGCATGATCGCGGCTTTGATGTTGCTGCTCAACATCTCCTTGACTTCGACTTTCGCCAGCTGAATCTCCTGCTGGACCAGCCGGATCACGTCGTCGACCGCCACCCGGGCGAGGTCGATCACGCCGCGGCGACCATTCGTATTCGTCGTTGTCCGGGCCTCGGCCCTTGGCGCAGAATCCATCGCGATGCCTCCTTCCTTCCTTTACGCGCGGTCGCCGTTCATATTAGAACGTAAACATTATAGTGCTTCTGTGAGCTAAGATGGTAACCATGCAAAACAATCCCGGTACCACCGACCCCGTTATCGAGAATCCCGGCACGCCGGAGGTTGGGCAGCCGGTTGGTCCGGACTTCGCCCCGCAACCGCTCACGATGCCTGAAATCGGTGAGCCCCCCGCGACCCCCATCGAGGTCCCGCAGCCCGGCCTCAATCGACCCGAAGTCCCGCAGCGCTAGGTCGCCGGCTAGCCCAGGAGGCTCGCCCCATCGGTCCGACGGACGCTTGCGCCCAGCAGGGCTCCGATCGTTGGTGCCCAGTCGGCCAGGTGGGGCCGCCGCCGTTCCATGACGGCCGCAATCCGTCGCACAGCCGGATGGCCTCCCCCCACCAGGGCCACGGTACGCGCCGTGGCGGGTGCCCCATGGAAGCCGCCAGCCGGCAGCACCGGCGCGGCAAAGATGAAGCCCGGTCTGGCGCCGGCGATCAGCACAGCGTTGTCTGCAGCAAGCCAGCTCTCAATCCCCTCAACGGCTATCAACGCCTGACCGGCCGTCGCGCGATCGACACCGTCCCGAAGGTGAACGAGGGCCGCGCCACCATCCGGGATAACCCCATCCCAGAGATCCGTTGACCCGAGGTCGATTGGGGCGGTCGGCGTTCGCGCCTGCATGTCGTGGTCGGACACGATGACCACCAACGTCTCTCGCCAGCTTGCTTCCAGCGCATCCAGGATCTCCCCGACCAGCCGATCGGTGGCCGCGTAACACTCACGCGCCGCGGCGCTTTCGGGCCCGTGATCGTGCCCAATCGTGTCCGACTCGTTCAGGTGGCCGAAGAGCAGTCCGACCTTGGGGTCGGCGGCCGCCGCGAGGATATGGGGAGCGACGGCCGCATTCATGGGGTAGCCGTGGGCATCGAGCGGAGTCCCATCGGGGATGCCGTCCTGCGGCGGCCAGACCGCGCCGGCCGAGCCGGTGCATAAGAGTCCGCGATCATCACCCATCGCCGCCACGCTCCGGATCCCCGCGCCTCGGCAGGCATCGAAGATCGAGTCGACCCGCGGTTTCTCCAGGCCTGCCCAGGCGGGAAGCGCCGTAAAGCGCCAGGCCGTCGTGCGAACGCCGTGGGTACGTGGAAAGCACCCGGTGAGCAGTGAGCAGAAGCCAGGATCGGTGGAGGAGGGGAGGTCGGTTGAGCCGCCCGTGCTGGCGCGCCCGCCGGCCTCTGCAAACGCCCACATCCGGGGGGTGAGCTCCGGACCGATGGCGCGGTGGGGGAACCCGTCCAGACCAAGCAAGACGACCCGTGTGATTCACCTATTGTTACCCACGTGCCGCTGACCCCGCTGCCGGCGCCGTTCCTTGGGGCGCTGGAGGGGAAGGACGAATTGCTGAT
>JALYYC010000192.1 GCA_030946755.1 Candidatus Dormiibacterota bacterium | reverse complement strand
GGCTCGTGCTGCTGGTCCTCTGCCTCGGCTTCTTCATGATCCTGCTCGATCTCACGATCGTGAATATCGGGATCCCGAGCATCATCGACGGGCTCCACGCCAGCCTGGACAGCATCCTCTGGGTCCTGAACGCCTACATCCTCGCCTACGCGGTGCTCTTGATCACCGCCGGCCGTCTCGGCGACATGTTCGGCGCCAAGCGGCTCTTCCTGATCGGGCTGGCCGTCTTCACGCTGGCCTCGATCGCCTGCAGCGTCGCCCAGAGCCCCGCCCAACTGATCGCGGCGCGCATCGTACAGGGCATCGGAGGCGCGATCCTGACCCCGCAGACGCTGAGCATGATCACCAACATCTTCCCCGCGGAGAAGCGCGGCGCCGTCTTCGGCGTCTGGGGCGCGGTTGCCGGCGTGGCCTCGCTGGCCGGTCCGACGCTCGGCGGTTTCCTCGTCACCAACTACGACTGGCGCGCGATCTTCTGGATCAACGTCCCGGTGGGCATCGTCACCTTCGCGCTAGGCGTCTGGCTGCTTCCGGCGGTGAAGTTCGGCCGGGCCCATAGCCTCGACCCGGTCGGGGTCCTGCTCGCTACCGCCGGACTCTCCGCGCTCGTCTTCGCCCTGATCGAAGGGCAGCGATACCACTGGGGGACCTTCACGGACGCGCTCGCGTTCGATGTTCTTGGTGGCCACTGGGGCCTGATAAGCATCCCCGCGCTCTTCCTGCTCAGCGCCATCCTGCTCGCCGTCTTCCTGATCTGGGAACGCGGCCAGCCCGAGCCGCTGGTCCCGTTCTCCCTCTTCAAGGAGCGCAACTTTGCGATCGGCAACGCGCTCTCGGCGATCGTGTCCTTCGGGATGCTGGGACTCTTTTTGCCGCTCACGATCTTCCTCCAATCGGTGCTCGGGTTCAGCGCGTTCAAGGCGGGCCTCACCTTCGCCCCGATGTCGCTCGTGTCGATGGTGGTCGCCCCGATCTCGGGTCGTCTCACCGACCGCTATGGCGGCAAATACATCCTGATGCTCGGGTTGACCCTGTTCGGCATCGGCATGGGACTCGTGATCGCGCTGTCCGCTCTGTCGGCCGACCTGTCCACTTATATCCTTCCGCTGATCGTGGCCGGCGTCGGTCTCGGCTGTACCTTCGCGCCGATGACGACGGTGACAATGCGTCGGGTGGAGCCGCGACTTGCCGGTGCCGCCTCCGGCATCCTGAACACGATCCGTCAATTGGGCGGCGCGTTCGGGAGCGCCATCGTCGGCGCCATCCTGCAAAACCGCCTCGCGTCGGAGCTGGTCACCCAGGCGCAGGCACAGTCGGGGACCGTCCCAGCTGCATTTCGGTCCGCCTTCGTCCAGGGCTTCGCGAACGCGGGCAACGGTGCACTGCAAGTCGGCCGTGGCCAATCCGGTGCTGCCCTTCTGCCGAACGTCCCCCCGCAGGCCGCAGCGAAGATCGGCCAGGTCGCCCATGATGTCTTTGCCACCGCATATCTCAATGCAATGCGACCGGCGCTGGCCGTTCCGATCGCGGTGTTGCTGGTGGGCGCCTTGCTGACGACGATGATTGTCCGACGGAAGAATTTCTCGCAGCCCGTTAGGCAACCAGCCGCGGTCACCGGCTAGCGGTTCGCGCCTCTGCCCGACCGTTCATATACTGAAATCGTGCCCCAGTGGCTGCCGCTGTTTCCGCTCAACGTGGTGCTCTTTCCGCATATGCCGCTGCCGCTGCACATCTTCGAGCCGCGCTATCGTCAGATGATCGCGGAGTGCCTCGAGGAAGGTCACAGCTTCGGCGTCGTGGCGATTCGCGAAGGTGGTGAGACTGGGCCGGCGACCCCGCACGACATCGGGACGCTCGCGAAGATCATCAAGATCGAGCGGCTCGATGACGGTCGCATGAACCTGCTCGTCAGCGGCGCTTCCCGGTTCGAGATCGTGAAGACCGCCACCGACCGTCCCTACCTGCGCGGGCAGGTCCAGATCATTCCCGAGCTTGGCGATGACATCGAAGCCACCGCCCGCCTGACGGAAGCGACGGCGCTGGCTTTCCGGCGCTACTCGAACCTGGTGCGCGCCCTGGCTGGCCAGGCACCGCAGGAGCCCGAGCCGCCGATGGAGCCCGAGCTGCTCTCTTACCTGATCGCGGCTGCCTTGAACCTGCAGGTGAGGGACAAGCAGGCGCTCCTCGCCGAGCGACGGACGGATGAGCGGCTTCGCCTCGAGCTCCGCCTCCTTCGCAAGGAGATCACCCTGGTCAAGGAGTTGTTCACCCACGCGTCCTCCGCAACGGAGCGCGCCGCGCTGAACTGATCGGACGCGCTACGACGTGTGCAGGTCGACGACCAGTCGGTTGGAGTAGGCGCCGGCGGCCGGCAGCGTGAAGGCGGTGACGCGCACTGGCCGGGCCAGGTCGACCGTGATCACGAGGTCAGCGCCCTGCTCCACCCCTGGTTCGACCGC
Organism: Candidatus Dormiibacterota bacterium; assembly: GCA_030946755.1. Classification (GTDB taxonomy): domain Bacteria; phylum Chloroflexota; class Dormibacteria; order CF-121; family CF-121; genus JALYYC01. Next base: position 36,853 of record JALYYC010000192.1, on the reverse strand, counting down.
CGCTACCTGGGAGCTTCGAATTCCCTTGACCGGGACAGCGGCCCCCATGGTCCCGCTAAAGGTGATGGCGATGTGGGACGCGTCGGGCTGGGTGATCACCATCGCGGGAAGACCGCGGCCTCGGATGTCGAAGACGAGCCGCGTGTAGCCGGCGACGGCGGTGCCGGGCCGGATCCGGTAGACCGTGCCGCCGGTGGCGCTGTCACCGAGGCGGAAAAGAACGGGAGCCGCTGGTGCGGTTGGCGCCGCGCTCGCCGACGCCGTCGGCACAACACTGGTCGTCGGCGGCACGCGAACGGTGGCCGTGGCAGGCGGGGCGACGGCTCCGGTTTTATGCGTGCCGCGGGAGAGGAGCCCTCCTTCATAGAGGAAGGCCGCCAGGAGGACGCACGCTGCGGCGCCCAGGCCGACCGCCACGCGCATGACGGTGTCCGAGCGTCCGCTCGCGGGCGCTTTGAGGGTCTCCGAGGTCGCGGCCTCCAATGGCGGCGACGGCTGATCGTCGACGCGGTCTTCCGGGGGAGACTCGACCGGAACCTGCCGAGAATCGACGCTCACCTCGTGGAGGCCTTCACCCAGGATGCCAGGCAGCGTGGCGGCGATGGGAGCGGGCTCGGGGGCATCAACCGGCTTGGTGCTCGCCTCCGGCTCGGTGCTCGCCTCCGGCTCGGCGCTCGCCTCTGGCTCGGTGCTCGCCTCTGCCTCGGCCGGGGGCACCACCGTCGGTGCGGCGGCTGCCGCAGCCGGAGGCATCGGGGTCGGATGGTCCTGGGCGGGCTCGTCGCGAAAGATTTCGCGCTCGAGATCGCTCATCAGGTCTCGCACGTTCGTGACCTCCGGGCGCACGGGTTGCGGGGGCAGATCGAGGATCGGCTCGGCCGCGGTATCGATGGGCACGGGAAACGCATCGAAGGCACGGCCCGGACCGGCAGCGGCCCGCACGCGATCGGGGATCGCTCGGGCGAAGGCCTCGTCCATGGCGACGGAGCCGATCTGCGCGCTCGGGAGCCGGCCGACCCGCATCATCATCTCCCGGAAGTCTTCGACTCGCTGCCGGCACGACTCGCAGCGGCGCAGGTGATCGCGCGCCCACTCCAGGTCCTGCCCATGCAACCGGTCGTCGAGCACTGCGCTCGGCGAGATCCGGGTACACCGCTCAGAACTTGATGTACTCATAGATCTCTTTCAGCTCGGCGCGGCTGCGGTCGACCGCGTGCACGAGCTTCCGTGGCGCGACGTCGACAACCTCCGCCAGCTCGTCGTAGGGCAGTCGCACGTAGTCGCGCAGGAGGATGATTGCCCGCGCCTCGAAGGGCAGGGCGGTCAGCGCCCGCTGCATTGTGTCCCGGCGAAGGGCCCGGCGCGCCTCCGGTTGCGGAAAATCGGCGAGGACCATGACATCGCGGCGGCGACGGCGAAACCACCGTTGCGGCCGGAGCTTCCTCTGGCTGAGCTCGGTGGCCGTCCGAAAGACCACGGTTCGAGATAGTCCCTCGGCGACCGCGCCACCCTTGACTTGGGCCGCCTGGCGGTAGGCCTCGCAGGCGATCCCGGTCGCCTCGTCCAGATCGTCGATCAAGCGGGCGACGTAATTGACCAGCAGAGGGAATTCCGAATAGAAGTCACGCTCAACGGACCCGGTCCGCGCGCGCATGCTGGGAGCCTCGACGTGTACTTGATCCATTAGTGGGACGTGGGGCGGATGCCTGCAGTCTAGTCACGCGGGGTGTTCTCGTCAACTTGGCGTTCCACGCCGGACGAGTTCGAGCAGGCTTCCCTCGCGGTAGACGGCGGCCACCGCGGCCTGATTCTGGCCAAAGAGGGCGGCGGGCAGGCCGATATCGGCCAGGAACACCCGGCCGGCGGATTGGGTCGCGCCTAGCGCCGGTTTTGGCAGCCCGAGCGTCACGGTCGACTCCGCCTGAACCGCGGTCGCCCCGCCGGCGCCGGTCTCGGAGTCGAGGCCCGAGGGCAAATCGATCGCGACCACCGGCGCCTCGGCGCGGTTGATCGAGCCGACCAGGTCGGATGCCGGCTCGCGAAGGGGCAGCCGGACCCCGGTCCCGAGCAGCCCGTCGAGGATCAGGTCGGCGGAAAGGTCGAGCACGCCGGTGGCGGCATGGCATTCGATCCCCATGGCACGGAGCGTCCGGGTGTGCGCCGCGGCCAGGCTCGCGGGATCACGTGTCTCGACGATCCAGGCGATCACCTCGGCGCCGAGTTGCGCGAGAAAACGCGCCGCCACGAGCGCATCCCCCCCGTTGTTGCCCGCGCCCGCCACCACGGCGATCCGCCGGCCCGCGACGCCGCCGCGGCGGGCCGCCAGGAAGCGCGCGACCTGGAAGCCGGCCACCTCCATCAACTGGCGCGGCTCGATGCCGAACCGCTGCTGTGCCTCCGTGTCGACGCGACGCATGAGGCTGGCGGGCGCGACCGGCACGCGGGAAACGTCGATCCCCGGCCAGCTCACGCGACCAGCAGGGTCTCGCCCGGGGCGGTGTGGAGACGCTGCGCGGCCGAGCCTTCGCGCAATGCGAATTCGATCCGGCCACTGCTGCCGACCAGTGCGACCATCTCGCCCGGCTGCGCCTCCTCGTAGGTTTCAACCGTCCGCACCCGGGTCCCGTTGACCGCGGTGAGCCGTGCCATGGCGCGCAGCGGTAGGTTGCTGATGACGTTGCCGAAGTGGTCACAGTGCAAGACCTGGCCCCGCCACGCCTCGCCGACTTTCCTGGCCCAGGCGTCCTCGAGGCGAATGGGCGATGCCGTCGAGGCGGTCCCGAGTGCCTCCAGGGCCTGGCCGGCGGCGATCCGCGCCGCGCTGGGCCCGAAGACGTCGCGACCGTGGAAGGTGGGCGCAGCCTCGGGCGGAAGGTGGAGCTCGACCAGATCGCTCACCGGCTCGCTCAGGAAGGTGAAGAGGCCGTTATCGGGGCCCACCATCAGATGGTCGCCGGCCCGGAATGCGATGGCGCGCCGAGGGCCGCCCACCCCCGGATCGACGACGGCGACATGAACTGTTCCCACGGGAAAGCTACGCCAGGCGCTGTCGAGGAGAAAGGCGCCCTGCAGCACGGCAAAGGGGCGAACCCCGTGCGTCAGGTCGACGATCGTGGCGCGCGGATGAATTTGGAGGATCGCTCCCTTCATCGCGCCGACATAGGCGTCGTCGACGCCGAAGTCGGTCAGCAGGGTGATGATGCCGCTCCGCGCTGCCATGTCGCCATGCTAGTGGCCCGCAGAAAAAAGAAAAGAGCCGCCCGGCGGGGCGGCTCCTTCCACGGCGTCCGGTTAGTAGTCGGGCATCGACGGCGCGGGGGCCGCCTGTCCTTTCTTCTCCGGGATGTCCGAGATCAGCGCCTCGGTGGTCAGCAACATCGCGGCAATGCTGGCCGCGTTCTGCAGCGCTGAGCGGGTGACCTTGGTCGGGTCGACGATGCCGGCCTTGACCATGTCGGTGTACTCGCCCTTGGCGGCGTCGAAGCCCTGGCCCTTCGGCAGGCCCTTGACCTTCTCGACCACCACGGAGCCTTCCCAGCCCGCGTTGTTCACGATCTGACGCAGCGGCTCCTCCAGCGCGCGGCGGACCAGCTGCACGCCGGTCGCCTCGTCACCCGTGAGGTTCCGCAGGTTCTCGAGGGACTTGATGGAGTGGACCAGCACCGAACCGCCGCCCGGCACGATGCCTTCCTCGACAGCCGCGCGGGTTGCCGAAACGGCATCCTCCATGCGGTGCTTCTTTTCCTTCAGCTCGGTCTCGGTGGCGGCGCCGACCTTGATCACGGCCACACCGCCGGCCAGCTTGGCCAGCCGCTCCTGCAGCTTCTCCTTGTCCCAATCCGACGTGCTCTTGTCGATCTCGGCCTTGATCTGGTTGATCCGGCCCTTGATGTCGTCCTGCTTGCCATGGCCCTCCACGATCGTCGTGTCGTCCTTGGTGACGCTGACGCGACGGGCCTTGCCCAGCTGGTTCAGCTGGACCGAATCGAGCTTGAGGCCCAGGTCCTCGGAGATCACCTGGCCGCCGGTCAGGATGGCGAGGTCCTGCAACATCGCCTTGCGGCGATCGCCGAACCCGGGGGCCTTGACGGCCACCGCGGTGAAGGTGCCACGCAGCTTGTTGACGATCAAGGTCGCGAGCGCCTCGCCCTCGACGTCCTCGGCGATGACGACGAGCGGGCGGCCGCCCTGCACGACCTTCTCCAGCACGGGAAGCAGGTCCGCGACCGCGGAGATCTTCTTTTCGGTGATCAGGATGTAGGGATCCTCGAGGGTGGCCTCCATCCGCGTTGCGTCGGTCACCATGTAGGCGGAGATGTAGCCCTTGTCGAACTGCATCCCATCGACGAGCTTGAGCTCGTCCTCGATACCCTTCGACTCCTCGACGGTGATGACGCCATCCTTGCCGACCTTCTCCATCGCGTCGGCGACCATCTCGCCGATCCGCGGGTCGCCTGACGAGATCGTGGCGACCTGCGCGATCTTCTCGCGCTCCGAGATCTGGATCGACTGCTCCTTGATGGCCTTGACGACTTCGTCGACCGCCTTCTGAATGCCGATCTTGAGCAGCATCGGGTTCGCGCCGGCGGTCACGTTGCGCAGGCCGTCGCCGATGATGGCCGCGGCCAGCACCACCGAGGTCGTCGTGCCGTCGCCGGCAATGTCGTTCGTCTTGCTGGCGACTTCCTTGATGAGCTGGGCGCCCATGTTCTCGAAGGCGTCCTCCAGCTCGATCTCCTTCGCGATCGTCACCCCGTCGTTCGTGATCGTCGGGGAGCCGAATTTCTTGTCGAGTACGACGTTGCGGCCCTTCGGGCCGATGGTAATTCGAACCGCGTCAGCGACCTTGTCGACGCCGCGCTTCAGTGCCGCGCGGGCATCGGCATCGTATGCCAGTTGCTTCGCCATTGATCGTCCTCCTTCCAGTACAGTTTTGGTACAGCCGTGGTCTGCCAGGGTAGCCGGCAAGCCCCCGTATTTTAGCACTCCCGGCCATCGAGTGCTAGCAATCGGCCTGGTCGAGCGCCAATCCGGGAGTGGCCGATTAGAATGGACATTCGGCGGCCGCCGCGGCCCTCCCAAGCACCATGCCCTATTCCCAAGGTCCCCGTCGAAGCCCCGGCCGCACCCTGGTCTGGGGGGTGGCGCTCGGCGTCGGCGCCGTGATGCTGCGCGAGCTGGTCCGCCCGCGGGAGCAAACCACCGAGCTGATCGACTGGGCGAGGGTGGAGGAGGTGGCGCTTGGCCGCAGTGGCGAATCCCAGGAGGTCGCCGTCGATCGCGCGGTGGTGGATGCCTACAACACGATTGCCGCTGAGCTCGAGCCGCTCCTGACCGAGGCACTCGGGACCGGCACCGCGGTGGCGGGAAGCCGCCTTTATCCGGGCCTGACCGCCGTCGGCCGCCGCCAGTGGGTCCGCTTCAACATCCGCATCTTCCGTCAGATGTTCGCGCCGCTCGAACGGCTGCAGCGCATGATCCCAGGCTCGCTGATGGTCAGCCTGGGATCCCGGAGTATCAGCCGTTACCTGGGGCTGATGCTGGGCCTCCTGAGCCGGCGGGTACTGGGGCAGTACGATCCTGCCCTCCTCGGCCGCGAGCCGGTCGAGACGAACTCGCTGATCCTGGTCGAGCCGAACGTCCAGGCGTGGGCCCGAAAAGATAGCCTCCCGGTTGACGAGTTGCGTCGCTGGCTCGCCATGCACGAGATGACGCATGCCTGGGAGTTCAAGGCGCACCCGTGGCTCCAGGCGTACCTCGAAAGCCTCCTCGGCCAGGTGCTGATCGGCAACCTCGGCGACGGACGCCGGCCCAGCACGCTCGAGTTGATCCGAACAATGACCGTTGGCGTCGGCCAGCAATGGAAGGCGATCAACAAGCTGCAAGCGACCATGAGCCTGCTCGAGGGCTACAGCAACCTGGTGATGAATGACATCGGCCGCCGCCAGTTGCCTCACTTTGCCTTGCTCGAGACCGCCTACCACCGCCGCCAGGCGCAACGGACGCCGCTGGAGCGTGCCTTCCTCCGCCTCACCGGGATGGAGATGAAGATGCGTCAGTACGTCCAGGGCGAGCGCTTCTGCCGCCAGGTCCAGGAACTTGGGGGCAAGGAGTTGTTGAGCCGAGTCTGGGAGGGCGAGGCGATGCTCCCCACCCTGGCGGAGGTCCAGCGCCCGCAACTCTGGGTGGAGCGAGTCCAGAGCAGACGGTGAAGCGAGCCGCGCTCGTGCTGGCGTCCATCACGCTGCTGACCGCCTGCGCCACCCTTGGACCCACCGCCGCGGCCCCGTCGGCCGGAACCCTGACTGCCCAGTCCGTCGCGTCGGAGCTGGTCGTCGGTGAGCAGCGCGTCCCGCTGGGCATCCTCGACCACAACACGCCGGTCAGCGATGCCGCGGTCCACATTCGATCGTTCTACCTGGGCTCAAAAAGCGCCGAGGCCCGGGGCGAATCGGCGGCGCCGTTCAAAGGCGACGGTCTTCAGGGCGCTGGCATCTACGCGGGCCACCTGACGTTCGACAAGCCGGGCAACTGGCGCCTCGATGTCACCGCCACCCGGCCGAACGGCGACCACGCCGTCATCCAGGTCCCGATCAACGTCATCGCCAAGCCGATCGTGCCCGGCGTCGGCCAGCCGGCGCCGGCGAGCAACAATCCGACCGCGGCCACGGTCTCCGATGTCAGCCTGATCGACACCGGCCAGCCGCCCGATGACATGCACCAGGTTTCGATCGCCCAGGCGATCGCCGATCACAAGCCGACGCTGGTGGTGTTCGCCTCGCCCGCGTACTGCACCAGCCAGCTCTGCGGGCCTGAGGTCAAGGTGGTGCAGAGCCTTGAACCCGCCTACCGGGACAGGCTCACCTTTATCCACGTCGAGATCTACACCAACTACAAGCCGGATCCGACGAAACGCCAACCCGCCCAGACCGTGCTCGACTGGCGGCTGCAGACCGAGCCCTGGATCTTCTTGATCGACGCCGGTGGGACGATTCGGACCCGGATCGAGGGGGCCGCCGGGGCCGACGAGGTGAAAGCCGCGATCGATCAGCTCCTCAAGTAAGTCGTTTACATTTTCTAACAGGGCCGCCGCGGGACTGTTTCCTGTAACCAGCTCGGGCGATGGTACGGTCGGTTGGAGAGATGGCTGACATGATGTTCGACCTGGTGTGCCGCCACTGTGGCCGGCGGGAAACCAGGCGCTGGGAGAGCCGGGAGAGCGTGGCCGTCACGAACTGCCGGATGTGCAAGCTGGGGATGTCGGTCGTTGGGATCGCCTTCTTCGCGCCGGTCCAGGCCGTCCAACAGCAAGCCGCCTAGGCGTCACTCCAGGTCAGCGAGGCGCTGACCCTCCTGTACCGGATCCCCTTCCTTGACGCTGAGCCGCGTGACGGTACCCGCCTTAGGGGCATTCACGGGAATCTCCATCTTCATCGATTCGAGGATGAGCAGCGTCTCGTCGGCCGCGACTCGCTGGCCATCCTTGACGAGCACCTTCCAGACGTTGCCGGCCAGCTCCGCCTTGATCTGCACTGGAGAAACCTACCACGGGGCCATGTGTCGAACTGCACCGGCTCGGGTAAGATGGCGACGGTTTGCGAAAGAAGCGTAGCTATCCCAAGAAACGAGGCGGCCCAACCACGCCACGGCCCGGAATCGACACCCTCGAGCAGAAGGAAACCCCAGAAGGCAAAGAGGAAACGATCGAGATGGATGCCGAGGTGGTCGAGCCACTGCCGAACGCCATGTTCAAGGTCAAGCTCCAGACCGGCCAGACGATCCTCGCCTATACCTCGGGCAAGATGCGCAAGTTCTACATCCGGATTCTGATTGGCGACCGGGTGCGCGTGGACCTCTCCCCCTACGACCTGACCCGCGGCCGGATCATCTTCCGGTACAAGTAGGCCCTGGGCGGCGATGTCGCCCATCGTCCTGCTCTACGCGGCGATCCTCCTGGTCGTGGCCCTCGGTCTCCTCGGTGCCTACCGCGTCCTCGGGACGCCCTCGCGACTCACGCCCCCGGATTACACGACCGTTCTCGAGGACGTGGTGCGCAGCGTGACGCGGTCGGCGAGCCGCCTCCGTGATGCGCTCGACGCCGGAGCCGGTCCGGCGCACCTCGAGGAAGTGGCGGCCGAGAGCCGGAAGATCTTCCAGACCGGCTATTACCAGACGCTTCGGCTACGCCCGTCGACCGGGACCGACCCGGGCGTGTCGGTCCGGGCGGTGCTGGGGCAGGCCTGCGAAGCGTACGACTGGGCCAGCCGGATGATCGGAAGCTCGAGGGCGCCCAATCCCGTGATCCTCGACGCCGCGCGACGGCTGCTGGACGCCGGCGATCAGGAGCTCAATCGTGCCGCGCGGGAACTGGCGACGCTGGCGCCGGCCCCGACCGGAAAAAGCGCACCGTTGCCGTAAGACCTTCTTCGAGCGTGGTCGCGGGCTTCCAGCCGAGGGCGGCTTCCAGCTTGCGCGGATCGACGACGGACCGCTGCTGCTCGCCGGCGAGCCCTGGCCCGTGTTGCGCCGGTTGCTCGCTGCCGGTCAGTCGCTTCAGGATGGTGAAGATCGTGTTGATGTCGGTCTCCCTGCCGGTGCCCACGTTGAAGGACCCCGTAAGCGATGACTGCAATGCCCGCGCGTTGGCCTCCGCAATGTCGCCGACATAGACAAAGTCGCGCGTCTGGCGGCCATCCCCGTTGATCCGCGCCGGCTCCCTGGCGAGCAGCCGGCGGGCGAAGATGGCGACCACCCCGGCTTCGCCGTGCGGATCCTGGCGCGGGCCGTAGACGTTCGCGTAGCGGAGCGCCACGTAGGGCAGGCCATGGAGGGCATGGAAGGTCTGCAGGTACACTTCGCCGGCCAGCTTCGAAGCCCCGTACGGAGAGACCGGCAGCGTGGGGGAGTCCTCGGGCGTCGGCGTCACCGTGGCGTCTCCGTAGAGCGCGCCACCGGTGGAGGCGAACAGGAAGCGCCGGACCTTGTGCTTGACACTGGCCTGGAGCACCGCCGCGATCCCCAGGACGTTCACTTTGGCGTCGAAGACCGGGTCGTCGACCGATCGCCGCACGCTCGCCTGGGCTGCCTGATGGATCACCGCCTCGGGCTGCTCGATTCGAAAGAGCTCGTCGAGCCATGGGGAGCCCAGGTCCATCTGGTAGAAGCGGGCTTTTGCATGGATCTGTTCGACGTGCCCGGTCGAGAGATCGTCGAGGATGACCAGGTCGTGGCCGTCTGCCGCCAGGCGGTCGGCGATGTGCGACCCGATGAAGCCGGCGCCACCGGTGATCAGCACTTTCATCGGCGGTGGCTGAGCAAGAATGTGATGAAGCCGACCGCGATCAGGCTCCAGTAACTGATGATGCGGTCCAGGATCGCCACCGACAGCGCCTGTGAGGGCGTCAGGTGGAAGAAGATCAGCACGGTGATGATGCCGCCTTCGACGAGCACGAGCCCGCCGGGGAGTGCCGGAATCGTGGTCAGCAGCGACGCGACGAGGGCGATGAAGACGATCTGCGCGATGCTGAGTGACAGGTGCAGAGGGAGGGCCTGAACGACCAGGAACAGGCGGGCGGACTCCGCCATCCAGACCAGCACCGTCAGGCCGAGGAGTAACGGGACATGGCCGTGAAAGGCGCTGAGCAATCCATGGCGAAAGCGCGTGGCGCGCTCACGGAAGCGTTCGGGCACCAGGCTGCCAAGCTGCCGGTGACTGAATCGCAGGACGAGTAAGGCGAGGATCAGACCCAGGGCGATCGCGAGGCCGACGACCAGGGCGGGGACGAATCGAGACGGGATGCTCGACCGGAAGCTGACCAGCCCGCTGAGGACGAGCAGGCTCATCAGGACGAGAAAGTCGAGGGCGCGCTCACTGAAAATGGTTCCCAGTCCCTTGGAACCGGAGACCTCGGTCTTCTGGCGGAGTAGATAGGCGCGGTAGAAATCGCCCATCTTCGCCGGCAGGATGCAGTTTGCAAACCAGGCCAGGATGATGATGTGGAAGAGTTCACCGAAGCGGTTGGACTCGCCCGTGTTACGAAGGAGGATCTCCCAGCGGATGGTCCGCACCACAAATGACAGGTAGAAGGCGACGAAGGCCAGCGCATAGAGGAGCAGGTTGACCTGCGCGATGGCGCGGAGGCTCGCGCCATAGTCGAGCTGGACATGGGTCAGGACGACGAAAAGGACGACTGCCAGGATGAGAAACGAGATCAGGGTGCGCGGATCCAGGAAGCGGTCGCGCAGGGCGGACCGGGGCGCGCCCGCCAACGGCGGTACGGCGGCGGGCTCCATCTCAGACTTCAACATACCAATCTATGGACGGGACGGCGATCGCCGGCGTACCTCAGTCGGCGATCTTACGGCGTCGAATGATCCGTTCGAGTAACGGCATTCGGCGGCGTGGCTTGCCAGTCGCACCGTATTGACGCCGAACCTGTTCCTTCTCCCGCTCTTCGAGCACGCGAGGGACCCAATCCGACTCCAGCATCGGCGATTCGCCGCCCTCCCAGGTCTTCAGAAAGAAGATGCCCTTCAGCGCGGTGAAGGGGATGGCGAGGTCTTTTTCCTCGCTCTGGTCCGGGGAGATCAGCGAGAGCGTCACCCCGTACCGGGCCGGGTGCATCTCGCGCATGCTGTAGCCACGAAGCACCTCGTGGTCGACGAAGTGGATCGCGATTCGCTGGTAGCGGGCGATGTCGACGGCGTCGGTGGGCGCTCGGGAGTCGAGCAGGACGTACTTGAGGCTGCTCAGGGGGACAAAGGCGCCCCGGTTGTTCGTGCCCAGGTTGTTGATCCGGGTCTCGACGACCGGCGAGTCCAACTCCCGCCTGGGCAGGTCACCGTGCAGGGTCTCACCGTCGAGGAAGCAGTAGATGGCATCCGCCACTGCCCGCATTGTAGACGTCAGCCGGGGCGTTACCCGGTCGCTCGAAGCCGCTCCCGCGGGTTGTCGCCCAGCAGCCGGCGGACCGCATCAACGGCATAGTCGATGTCGTCCGCCGAGACCCCCCGGTGGGTGACCATCCGCCAGCGTCGAGGGCTCGCCTGATCAAGCAACACGCCTTCGACCCGGCAGCGCTCGATGAACTCGCTCGCCGTCAGCGGCGGCCGGCAATCCCCGAACACCATGTTGCTTTGGATCCGTGAGCAATCGACCTCGATCGCGGTGAGTCCCTGTAACCCCTCACCGAGGCGGCGGGCGTTGGCGTGATCGTCACGAAGGCGCTCAACCATGTGATCGAGGGAGACAAGACCGGCCGCGGCCAGGACGCCGGCCTGTCGCATGCCTCCACCCAGCATTTTCCGTCGCCGGCGCGCCGCCTCGATAAAGGGGACGGGTCCGGCCAGTATCGACCCAACCGGCGCGCTGAGGCCCTTCGAGAGACAGAACATCACCGAATCAACCGGGCCGGTGAGCTGACGGACATCGATCCCCTGCGCCACCGCCGCGTTGAACACCCTCGCGCCGTCGAGGTGGACCTTCATGCCGGCGTCATGGGCAACCTCGGCGACGGTCTGCGTTTCTGTTGGTGTGAGGCAGATGCCGCCCTGCCGGTTGTGGGTGTTCTCGAGGCAGAGCACGGCGCTGCGGGGTTCGTGGATGTCGCGCGCGCGAATGGCGGCCCGCACCTGGTCCGGCCGGAGCCGGCCGTCGCTGGTGGCCAATGGTCGCAGCTGCAGGCCGCCGACGACGGCGGCCCCCGCAACCTCCGAGACGAAGATATGGCTCTCCGACTCGACGATCACCTCATCGCCCGATGTCGTATGGGCCAGGAGCGCGCAGAGGTTCCCCATCGTCCCGCTCGGCACGAACAGCGACGCCTCTTTGCCGACCATGCGGGCCGCCTGTTCCTGGAGGCGGTGGATCGTCGGGTCTTCGTCCCAGACGTCGTCGCCCACGTCCGCGGCTGCCATCGCCGCGCGCATCGCCTCGGTCGGCAGCGTGAAGGTGTCGCTGCGAAGCTCAACCAGGCGCGTCATCCGGTCATCCTACTGCCCGAGTTGGGCATAGACCAGTGGGTGCGGCGTGGTCACCTCGGTGATCGCAATGTCGGTCTGGCGCGTGATCGCCACCTGGAGGCGGGTCTGCAGGCTGGTGACGGCGACGGCCGCCGCGGCGGAGAGCGCTTCCGGATCGCCGATCGCCCGCAGGACGTAGGGCGAGCGGACCGTGTTTCCGTTGATCGTGAGGAGTTGTCCGCGCGCCTGGATCGGCGTGTCGCTGACAATGCGCTGACCGTTCAGGGACATGGCCTCGGCGCCCGCGTTTCGCAGGCTGTTCAGGGCGTCCTGCAGCTCGAAGTCCATGACCGCCCCATCGAGACGGATCTCGATCCCTGGGCCGTGGGCCGGGACCTGACCGCCGACTTCCTGCAACAGGGTCAACTCCTTCTCGATCGTCTTTGCATCGGTGCCGCCGGCGATCAGTGCCTGCTGCAAGGACGCTTCCTGTTGGGTCAGCGCCGAGCTCTGCTGGATCAGTTGATTATTGGCCCGGTTGAGGTCATTGATCAGCAGCGCGACGCTGGTGTCGTCCTGCGCGGCGAGCGTCCGGGCGACCACCGCCTGCGATCGCACCTGGACGACGAGGAAGAATCCGAGGGCGAGCGCGATCACGCTGACCGCGATCAGCCGTTGCGCCCGTGCAGTCTGTTCAGCTGATCGGTTGCGCATATTTCAAAAGGAAGGTCGCCTCGTAACGGGGCACGGTGAGGCGCGTTCCCCGCTGCCAGCCAAGCCCCAGGCCGTAGATCCGGCTGCGGCTCTTCAGCTCGGCCATCTGATCCCGGTTATTGAGCGCGCGGGCGAGAGTCGGCGGATCGCCGAGTGCCGTCACGGAGTACGGGCCTGTGATGCGGCTGGCGTTATTCAGGAGGATGTTGACACCCGCGTAGAAAAAGGATGTCGTCGGCACGATGCGCTGGCCGTTCACGGCAATCGCTTCGGCGCCGCTGGCCCAGAGCAGATTGACAATGTCCTGCAGATCCTGGTAATGGATGACCCATCCGAGCGATTTGTCGGCCGGACTGTTTGGATCAGTGCCGTCGTGCAGCGAGATCGTCAAACCCGGGCCGTGCAGGGCGACCAGGCCGACGACGACTTTTTGATCATCGAGGCGGGCGGTCACCTGCTGGGCGGCGCTGGAGCGCCGGGCGCTCTCGTCTTCCCGGGCCTTGACGTCGGCCTGAAGCCCCTGGACGCGGGCCTTCAGTGAGTGATTCTGGGTCTCCAGTTCGTTGACGCTCTTCCGCAGCGCCTCATCGCGTGCCAACCGGTTGGAGGGCGGCAGCGGCTGGCTGCGGAACTGGGTGGCGGCGAGCCCGGCGACGATCAGCGTCGCGACGGATAGGCTCGCGAGCACGGTCATCCGCGGCGTCACGGTGCCGTGTAGTGTAATGAATGCCGATTTCGAGTTCGATCGCAAGGAGGCAGGAGGAAACATGGCTCAGACAGTAGAGGCGACTCCGCGGAAGGGGTTTGCCGAGGCGGACCCGGGTCACGCGGATCCCTGGAAGATTGCGCAGCAGCAATTCGACATCGCCGCCAATGTGCTCGGACTCGATCCGAACATGGGCCGCGTCCTGCGCGAATGCAAGCGCCAACTCATCGTGACATTTCCGGTCCTCATGGACGACCACACGATCGAGATGTTCACGGGCTTCCGCGTCCACCACAACATCGATCGGGGTCCCGCCAAGGGCGGCATTCGGTACCACCCCGATGTGACGATCGAGGAAGTCAAGGCGCTGGCCATGTGGATGACCTGGAAGTGCGCTGTCGTCGGTATTCCGTACGGGGGCGCCAAAGGGGGCGTCATCCTCGACCCGAAGCGCCTGAGCCGAAACGAGCTCGAGAACCTGACACGCCGCTACACGAGCGAGATCAGCATGATGATCGGTCCTGATCGTGACATCCCGGCGCCGGACGTCAACACCAACGCCCAGATCATGGCCTGGATGATGGACACGATCAGCATGCATGCCGGGCACTCGGTGCCCGCGGTCGTGACCGGAAAGCCGCTCGGGATCGGCGGCTCAGAAGGCCGGCCTGAGGCAACCGGCCGCGGCTGCATGCTCACCACCATGGCGGCCCTGAAACATCTCGGGATCCGACCCGAGGACGCAACCGTCGCCGTCCAGGGCGTCGGCAATGTCGGATACACGACCGCCAAACTGCTGGCAGAAAAAGGCTGCAAGGTGATCGCGGTCAGCGACTCCAACGGCGCCTGCTACAACCATGGCGGCATCATGCTGGATGAGGTCGTCCGGGAAAAGGAGCTGAACGGCCGCCTCCGGCAAGCGGTCTGCGAGACGATCACCAATGCCGAGCTGCTCGAGCTGCCGGTGACCGTGCTGGTTCCGGCCGCGCTCGAGAACCAGATCCATCGCGGCAACGCGCACCGGATCAAGGCGAAGATCATCTGCGAGGGCGCTAACGGTCCGACCTCGCCGGAGGCCGACGAGATTCTCTACGACAACGGCCAGTTCGTGATTCCGGATATCCTCGCGAACGCCGGTGGCGTCACGGTCTCCTACTTCGAGTGGGTCCAGGACCTCCAGGAGTTCTTCTGGGATGAGCACGACATCAATGAGCGCCTGGAGCGCATCATGCTGCGAGCGTTCGATGCCGTCCTGAAGGTCAGCCTCGGGAAAAAGGTCAACATGCGGACGGCTGCCTACGTCCTCGCCGTCGACAAAGTCGCCCAGGCGACCACGATTCGGGGCATATACCCGTAACGCCGGCTCACCTGGAGCGGGCCTGAGCTCAGCGGGCCTTCAGGTTATCCACTGTCCCGCCCGTGACGCGGGCGAGGTCGTTCGGCGAGATGGCGAAGACGTGACGTGGCGTGCCGGCGGCGGCCCAGATCGTGTCGTATTGCAGCAGGTCCCGGTCGATGAAGGTCTGAAGCGGACCGGGAAAGCCGACCGGTGGTACGCCGCCGATCGCGAAGCTCGTTGCGTTCCGCACCACGTCGGCGTTTGCCTTCCGGATCGGCGCACCCGTCAATGCCGCGAGACGCTCGAGATCGAGCTGGTTGCTGCCAGACATCAGCGCGAGGACGGGCGTGTCCCCCGCCAGAAACACGAGCGACTTCACGATCTGCCCGATGGAGGTGCCGATCGCCATGGCCGCGTCCTGGGCGGACCGCGTCGACTCCGGAAACTCCTCGATACGCGGCTCGAGGCCGGCGTTCGCCAGCGCCATCCGGACTCGCTCGACCGATGAAAGTGATAGGTTCATGCGCAGACCGTTCCGCTATAATGCCGGGAAACCAAGTCGTTCTGAGGTACACGCATACCCCTTGAGCTCGATAACCGGCATGGAGCGGTGACATGAGTGTGCGTGCGCCCATCAAGCCGGTCGTCTCGCCACCGGCGCAAACGTTCGAACTTGGCCGGTTCAAACAGGCCCGTCGGGCGTATGGCTTTGACGAGGTCGCCCTGGTGCCGGGTCGGGTGACGATCAACCCCGAGGAGGTTGACACCAGCGTGGCATTCGGCGAACTCCGGCTTGCCGTCCCCATCCTGGCGGCCGCGATGGACGGGGTCGTCGACGTCCGCTTCGCCGTGGAGATCGGGCGGCTGGGTGGCATCGGGGTGCTCAACCTCGACGGCCTGCAGACCAGATATCCGGACCCGACCAGCGTCCTGCGCGAGATCGCGGAGGCACCGCGCGAGCACATCAATGGCCTCCTCCAGAAGGTGTACCAGGCACCGGTCCGCGAGCACCTGATCGGCGAGCGCATCTCGGCAATCAAACGGGCGGGAGTGCCGATCGCGGTTTCCACCGTCCCCGCGCACGCCAGCCGGCGGGCGCCGGTGGTCCAGGAGGCGGGAGCCGATTGCCTGGTGGTCCAGGGGACGGTCCTCACCGCCCGCCACATCTCGCGTTCCTACGAGCAACTCTCCTTTGAAAAGCTGTGCGCCAGCCTCAGAATCCCCGTGCTCGCCGGCAACTGTGTCGAGTACGAGACCGCGCTCGAGCTGATGCGGACGGGCATCGCCGGTATCCTCGTCGGGGTCGGGCCCGGCGCCGCGTGTACCACGCGCGGCGTGCTCGGTGTCGGCGTTCCGCAGGTCACCGCCACCAGTGACGTGGCCGCGGCGCGCGAGGCCTACCTCGAGGAAACCGGGCGTCGCGTGCAGGTCATCACCGATGGCGGGATGCGCGTCGGCGGCGACGTCGCCAAAGCGTTTGCCTCCGGGGCCGACGCCGTCATGATCGGCTCGATCTTTGCCGGCACCGTCGAGGCGGCCGGCGGTGGCTACCACTGGGGGATGGCCACCCCGGATCCGAATCTTCCGCGTGGCACCCGGATTCGCGTCGGCCGCCGCGGCACGCTCCGCGAGGTCCTCGTCGGTCCGGCCCGCGTTGACGATGGAACCCAGAACCTGGTCGGCGCCCTGCGCTCGGCGATGGGGGTCTGCGGGGCGCGAACACTTTCCGACTTCCAGCACACGGAGCTGGTCATCGCGCCGGCCATCCAGAGCGAAGGCAAGCTGTTCCAGCAGGCGCAACAAGTCGGGATGGGGACATAGCGGTTACCAGCGGGGCAACCAGCGCGGTCGCGGTTGCGCAGGAGTTGGTCCTGGTCCTCGACTTCGGCTCCCAGTACAGCCAGTTGATCGCCCGTCGTGTCCGCGAGGCCGGAGTCTACTGCGAGTTGATTCCCGGCACGACTCCCTGGGCGGCGATTCGGGAGCGCTCGCCGCGGGCATTGATCCTCTCGGGCGGGCCGGCCAGCGTCTACGCCGAGGGGGCGCCTCTCTGCGACCCGCAAGCGCTGACCGCCGGGGTGCCCGTCCTCGGGATCTGTTACGGGATGCAGCTGCTCGCCCACCAGCTCGGAGGGCGGGTTGCCTCGAGCGGCGGCCGTGAGTATGGCCCAGCGAACGTGCAGGTGGACGACGCCGGCGGGTTGTTCGCGGATCTCCCGACCGATCTGCCGGTCTGGATGAGTCACGGCGATACGATCCTCGAGGCGCCGTCCGGTTTCCGCCGCCTCGCCCATACGGTCAACTCGCCGTTCGCCGCGATGGGCGACGACGCGGGCCGGTTCGGCATCGCGTTCCACCCCGAGGTGGTTCACACCCGGCAGGGCCGCGAGATACTCCACAACTTCCTCTATGCCGTGGCCGGCTGCGAAGGCACCTGGAAGCCGGCGACTTTTATCGAGGAGGCCGTGCGGAGCATCCGCGAGACGGTGAAGGATGGCCATGTCCTCTGCGCGCTCTCCGGCGGCGTCGACTCCGCCGTGTGCGCGACGTTGCTCCACCGGGCGCTCCCCGGCCAGCTCACCTGTCTCTTCGTGGACAACGGTCTCCTTCGCCGTGATGAGCGGCGCCGGGTCGAGGAGGTCATGGCCAAACACCTTGGTGTCGACCTCAAATCGGTCGATGCGACTGCCGAGTTCCTCGAGGCGTTGCGCGGCGTGGTCGACCCGGAGGAAAAGCGCCGCCGAGTCGGCGCCACCTTCATCAAGGTGTTCGATCGCGAGGCCGCAGCCATCCGCCAGATCGATTTCCTCGCTCAGGGGACGCTCTACCCGGACGTTATCGAGAGCACCAGTCACGATACCTTCGGCGCACACCGAATCAAGACGCACCACAACGTCGGCGGGCTCCCTGCCGACCTCCGGTTCCGGCTCGTCGAGCCGCTGCGCTACCTGTTCAAGGACGAGGTGCGCGCCATCGGCTCCGCGCTCGGTTTGCCGGACGACATGGTGCATCGCCAGCCCTTTCCCGGTCCCGGGCTCGCGGTCCGGATCCTCGGCGAGGTGACCCAGCCGCGACTCGAGACCCTGCGCGCGGCCGACTGGATCGTCGTCGACGAAATCAAGGCGGCCGGCCTCTACCGCGCCCTCTGGCAGTCGTTTGCCATCCTGACCCCCCTGCAGAGCGTCGGTGTCATGGGCGACTACCGGACGTATGGCAACGTGGTCGCCATCCGAGCCGTGCAGAGCGAGGATGGGATGACCGCCGATTGGGCGCGGGTTCCCTACGACGTCCTGGCGAAGATCTCAACCCGCATCGTCAACGAGGTCCCCGGCGTCAATCGCGTCGTCTACGACATCTCTTCGAAGCCGCCCTCGACCATCGAATGGGAATAGGTCCTTTCGCCCCCTCCCCCTTGCGGGGAGGGTTGGGGAGGGGGTAATCAAAGTCCTTGTCGTCGGCAGCGGCGCCCGCGAGCACGCGCTGACCTGGAAGGCGCTGCAGAGCCCGATCACCACCGCCGTCTACTGCGCACCGGGCAATGCCGCGACCGGATCGATTGCCGTCAACATCGACATCGCGGTGACCGATGTCGATCGAATCGTGCGGTTCGTCAACGAGCGTGACGTCGGGCTGACCATCATTGGTCCCGAGGCGGCAGTCGCCGCGGCGCTCGCCGACCGCCTGGCAGACGCGGGACGGCTGGCATTCGGGCCGACGGCGGGAGCGGGAAGGATCGAGAGCAGCAAGGCGTTTGCCAAGGATGTGCTGACACGAAGCGGCGTGTCTACCCCGGCCCATCGGGTCTTTACCGACGCCGGACTGGCAAAAGATTTCGTCAAGGGCGAAGGCCGGCCGTTCGTCGTCAAGGCCGACGGCCTGGCGAAGGGAAAGGGGACCGTCGTGCCCAACGACGTCGAGGAGACGATTCGTGCCATCGACCAATTGATGGTTGAGAAAACGGTCGGGGTCGCGGGCGATTCGATCCTCCTCGAGGAGAAGATCGAAGGGCGCGAGGTTTCCCTGATGGCCTTCGTGGATGGCCAACGCGTGATCCCACTGGCGCCGGCCTGCGACTACAAGCGGGCTCTTGCCGGAGACCAGGGACCTAACACCGGCGGCATGGGTGGGTACTCGCCCGTCAGCTTCTTTACCGATGCCGACGTCGAGCGTGCCGCCCGGACCGTGTTCGTGCCGGTCGTCGAAACCCTGCGAGCCGGCGGCACATCCTATCGCGGCTGCCTCTATGCTGGTCTAATGGTTGGCGAGGGCGGGCTGCAGGTGCTCGAATTCAACGCGCGCTTCGGCGATCCGGAGGCCGAGGTTGTCCTGCCGCGCCTCTCCGACGACCTCATCCCCCTGATGGAGGCAACCGCGCGGGGCGAGCTCCGGTCGACGAGCCCGGCCTGGTCCGCCAAGGCGAGTGTCGGCGTCGTGCTTGCGTCGGAAGGATACCCCGGCCGGTACGAGACGGGCCGCGCCATCGATGGCCTCAGCCGGCTTGAACCCGAGACCTATGCCTTTCACGCCGGCACCGATGCCGAACCGTCCGGATACGTCACCGCCGGCGGCCGGGTGTTGACGATCGTCGCGCTCGGCGACACGATCGCCGAGGCCCGCGACCGTGCCTACCGAAACGTCGATCGGATCCATTTCGACGGCATGACGTTCCGGGCTGACGTGGCGCAGCGCGAGATTGCGGTCACGACCGGATGAGCGAAACGCCGTTGGTGGGGATCGTGATGGGGAGCGAGTCGGATCGGCCGACCATGCAGAAATGCTGCGAGATCCTTGATTCCTACGCCGTGCCGTACGAAGTCGTAGTTCGGTCGGCCCATCGTGATCCGGAGGGGTGTCGCACCTGGGCCAAGGAGGCCGAAGGCCGGGGTATCAAGGTGCTCATCGCCGCTGCTGGTGGCGCCGCGCACTTGCCCGGGGTTGCGGCGGCCTGGAGCATCCTGCCTGTGATCGGCGTCCCGATGTCGGGCGGCGCGCTTGGCGGTCTCGATGCCCTGCTCTCGATGGCGCAAATGCCGGCCGGCATTCCGGTCGCGACGGTCGCCATCGGCGATGCCGGGGCGCGCAACGCCGCGCACCTCGCGGTTGCCATCCTCGGGCTCAGCGATCCCGAGGCGCGCGCGTCGCTGCTCAAGCATCGGGAGACGATGCGCGCACCCAAACGTTCCTGATCGCCTGACCCGCGAGGCTGAGTTCGGGGCGCGAATAGAATAGTGCCCGTGCCGAAGGTCTTGCTCACCGAGACCGTCCTGCGGGATGCGCAGCAGAGCCTGGTACAGGGTCGCCTCAAGCTGCAGCACGTCCTGCCGATTGCCAAGACGCTGGATGACATCGGCTATCACGCCCTGGACGCCTGGGGCGGCTGGACGTTCTCAGCCTCGATCCGTGTGCTCCACGAAGATCCCTGGCAGCGGCTCCGTGCGCTGAGGGCCGCCATCGTCAAGACCCCCCTCCAGATGCTGATTCGCGGCCAGACCCTGATTTCCCAAGCGCATCAGCCTGATGACGTCGTCCGCGCCTTCATCGAGCAGGCGGTGCAGGCCGGCGTGTCGGTGGTGCGCCTTTTCGACCCGCTCAACGACATGCGCAACCTGGAAGTCCCGGTGCAGGCGGCCAAGAAAACGGGTGCCCGGGTGATCGGCGCGCTTGTCTACAGTCCGAGCCCGGTTCAGGACCGCGCCTGGATGGTGAATGCCGGGCGTCGCCTGAAAGCGCTTGGCTGTGACTGGATCGGCGTCGAGGACGTGGCCGGGATTCTCGGCCCCGATACCGCCCGAGCCCTGGTCAAGGGGCTGGTGGAGAGTACCGGCTTGCCGGTCAGCATCCACTCGCATTCGACCACCGCCCTGGCCCCGATCACCTACTTTGCCGCGATCGAGGCCGGCGCCACCGGCATCGACACCGCGCTCTCGGCGATGGCGTGGGGAGCGTCCCAACCCGCGACCGAAACGATGGTCGCCGCGCTCCGCGAAGGATCATTTGATACGGGCCTCGACCTGCAGTTGATTGGACAGGCGAACCGGTATTTCGATGAGCTTCACGACGACTATGCCGAATTCCAGGACCCGATCGCGTTCAGAAACGACATCCATGTGCTCGATCACCAGCTCCCGGCCCCGTTGCTGGCGGTGCTGATTCGGACGTTGCGCGAGCGCAAGGCCATTGACCGCTACGAACGATTGCTGCACGAGTTGGTCCTCGTGCGGGAGGAGATGGGCTACCCACCGATGGCGGCGCCGATCAACCAGATCGCGGCCCGCCAGGCGCTCGCCAATACGCTCGACGAGAAGCGCTACCAGCACATCGAACAACCCTTTCGCGACTACATCAAGGGTCTATTCGGGGCTTCGCCGGCGCCGATCGACCCGGAGGTACGCAAGCGGGCGCTCGGTGGCTCCGAGCCGATCACGATCAGGCCGGCCGACCTGCTCAAGCCAGGGATGGACCGAGCGCATCGCGAGATGCGCAAGCAGGGCCTGACGCCAACCGGTCC
This sequence comes from Candidatus Dormiibacterota bacterium, assembly GCA_030946755.1. Lineage (GTDB taxonomy): Bacteria > Chloroflexota > Dormibacteria > CF-121 > CF-121 > JALYYC01. Next base: position 15,625 of record JALYYC010000192.1, on the reverse strand, counting down.
CGACCAGGTGCTCACCTACATCCTCTTCCCCGAAGAGGCGCCTGGCATTCTGCGACCGTCTCCCAGGGTGGAGACGGCTCCAGCGCCGGCAGCCCCGCCGGCGGAGCTCGCCACGGCACCGGTCGCCCCGCCGCCGCCGCCGACCGGAGCCACCGATGGATCGGCCGTTCGGGAATTCACGGTCGAGGTCGACGGGGAGCCTTACCACATCCGCATTCGGGGTGAAGGAGTCGGTCGGTCCGCGTCAGCGGCGCCTGCTCCCGTAGCCGCCCCGGAGCCAGGCAAGAGCGGGCCTTCGGGGAATGGTGCGATTCAGGCGCCGATGCAAGGGATGGTTGTGAAGGTCAAGGTCAAGGTCGGCGATCGGGTCAAGCTGGGGGACGTGGTGGTGATCCTCGAAGCGATGAAGATGCAGAACGATATCGTCGCCACCGTCGCAGGGACGGTGCGCGAGGTGCAGGCCAAGGAGGGGTCGATCGTCTCCCCGAACGATGTGCTGATGACGATTGGCTAAGGTCTCAAGGGTCCTGGTCGCCAACCGGGGCGAGATCGCGCTCCGCGTGATGCGCACCTGTCGCGAGATGAACATTCCGACGGTTGCCGTCTACGCCGAACCGGACGCACGGACGCCGCATGTCTATTTCGCGGATGAGCGCGCCGCGCTGAGCGGCGCGTCCCCGCGCCAGGCCTACCTTGATGGCGAGCAACTGGTGAGGCTGGCGCGCGAGCATGGCGCCGACGCGATCCATCCAGGATACGGGTTCCTGTCGGAAAACCACGCCTTCGCGGACGCCTGCGGCAAGGCGGGCATCACCTTCATTGGGCCCGGGCCGGCCAGCATGCGCGCCATGGGCGACAAGGTCGAGGCGCGTCGCCGGATGGCGGAAGCCGGCGTCCCGGTGGTCCCCGGCTCGGCCGCTCTGGCGGATGAAAAGGCGGCGCTCGCCGAAGCGGAGCGGATCGGCTACCCCGTTCTGGTCAAGGCGTCGGCGGGCGGCGGGGGCATCGGCATGCGCGTCGCGCAGGATCGCGGCGAGCTTCCGGCGGCGTTCGAGGCGTGCCGGCGGGCGGCGCAAACATCATTCGCCAGCCCCGACGTCTACCTCGAGCGCTACCTCGAGCACCCACGCCACATCGAGATGCAGGTGCTGGCCGACAGCCGCGGCACTACGCTGGCCCTGGGCGAGCGTGAGTGTTCGATCCAGCGCCGCCATCAGAAACTCCTCGAGGAGACGCCGGCGGTGGGGCTCTCCGAGGCTCGCCGAGCGGCGATGAAGGAAGCCGCGGTGCGGGCCGCCTCGGTGGTCAAGTACCAGAATGCCGGCACGATCGAGTTCATTGTGGGGGGCGACAACTTCTATTTCCTCGAGATGAACACCCGGCTACAGGTCGAGCACCCGGTCACCGAGGCGGTGTTGGGCATCGACCTGGTGCGCTGGCAGATCGAGATCGCTCGGGGAGCGTCCCTCCCGCCGGACGGTTTTCACCCGCCGCGTGGACACGCGATCGAATTTCGGATCAACGCCGAAGATCCACTCCGGAACTTCATGCCGGCACCTCGGCGTGTCCTCCGCTACGCGCCGCCGACAGGCCCCGGGGTTCGGGTGGATTCCGGCATCCGACCCCATCAGGACGTCTCGCCGCATTTCGATTCCCTCCTTGCCAAACTCATCGTCTGGGCAGAGGATCGCGAGGCCGCCATTGGGCGCGGCCGGCGCGCGCTCCAGGAGTTCGTCCTCACCGGCCCATCGACGACGATCCCATTCCACCGGGCGATTCTCGTCGAGCCGGATTTCCTGGCGGGCAAAATCTCGACCGGTTTCATCCCGGACCATCCGGGCCTGATCGAGACCACCAGGGTCCTCGCCGCGGAGCCGTCGCTCCTGGGACCGCTCTACGGAGGCGCCGACATTGCCGCGGCGATCGCGGCGGGCGTTCAGATCGCCGAGGCCTGAGCTAGCCGCCGATCACGAGCGGCGCGGTGTAGGTCTGCGCCGCCGGCGAGCCGTTGATGTCGGCAACGCCGGTCGTTACCACCAGCGAATAGGTGCCTGGTGAGAGCTTGGCCTCGACCGTGACGAGGTGGCCATCCGCATCAAAGCTGACGCGCGCGATCACCGGGGTCCCATGCGCGTCCTTCACCAGAATGGTGTTGGCGGACACCGACTCGGGCTTGAGGTCGGCGTCGAAGCGCACCAACACCTGCTGGTTCGCCTCACGGTGGCGGACCTCCACCGATACCACCGTCGGACCGTGTCCGAGGGGTACGGCCGGCGTCGCGGTCACCGCATCGATCAGGTAGCGCTGGTCCACGAGGACCACGGTCAACTGCTCTTCGAAGAAGCTGATTTCGACGTTGCCGTGGGCGATAAAGATCCGCGCCCCCACCAGGAATTTATTGGTTCCAGCCAGCTGGACGCTGACCGGGTAATAGCGGTCGAACTGGGCTCCCGGACTGAGCAGCGCCGAGGCGCCGCTGGTGTAGGCCTGCTGAGCCGACGCATCCAGGTGCGCCTGGGCGGTGGCGAGGTCGCCCCTGATCCTGGCCTGCATGAACTTGTCGACCTCGGCAAGCGCCTGGCTTTCGGCGGTATCGGCAGCCGACCGCTGGCCAACCGTGGCCTTGGCGGTCCAGAGCGAGAGGCCACCAGCCTCGTCACGTCGAGCGAAGAGCACCAGACCACCTGATGGGGACCACAGGGGGCTCGCATACTCCAGCTGGCTGCTTCCGAAGTTCACCAGGGCGGTGCCATCCGCGTTGATCAACCGCAAGCCCGAATGCAGGGTGGATCCCGAGCCGGAATGGCTGGCGAAGAGGAGGGAGGTCGAGTCCGGGGCCCAGCTCAGATTCGACCAGGTTTCGCCAACCGCGCTGGTGGCAATTCGGCGGGCTGACCTGGCATCGGCGCCGGCATAGAGGTCAGTCGCGCCGGCCGCCGCCACGGTGAAGGCGAGCTGCCCGCCAGGCGACCAGGCGAAGTCGGTCGCGCCGACCGGCAGGGTCGTCGTGGTCATCGACGTGAGATCCAGGACCAGCGAGCCGCTGCCGGTTTTCAGAGCCAGCGACCTGCCGTTGCGCGCCGCCGACATTGGGCCGGTCACCTTCAGCGGCGGCGCGGCGATCGCGGTGCCGTGCAGGTCGACGATATGGAGCGTGCCGTCGTTGAGGTAGGCGATCCGATCGGTTCCGAGCCACACCGGCGCGCGGTCGGGCCGGCCGTTGATGGTGGCCAGGCTGGATGACTGCACGGTTCCCTGGAGATCGCGAAGCTCGAGGGTCGAATGGTCCGGCGATGCTTCCTGCCAGTCGGCGAAGACGCCTCCCGACGGCGCCGCCGCCGCGAAGCTTCCGCCCGGAGCGACCTGGCGCAGCAAGGTCCCCTGTGTGCTCATCAGCCAGACGTTGGTGGTTGCGCTCGGCGACGCGGCGACGGTTGCGGTGGGCGACGCCGTCGCCGAGGCGCTTGCCGTCGGGGCTGCCGCATCAGCCGGCCGCGTGACGAGCAGCTGGCCGTCCTCGGTCCAGGAGGGACTGGACAGCTTGCTCGAGTCCGGGATGCGGTTGTCGTAGGCAAAGGCGACCGATCCACTCTTAAACGAGGGGGGAACGATGGCGGGGGCTGGGGCGGGAGCCGTCAAGAAATGCACCACCACCGGCCGCTGCACCGTGGGCGTCGCCACCGCCTGCGGTGCCGCCGAGGCTTTTGGCTGGAGGGTGACCTTGTAGGCCGTATTCGGGGCCAGGGGATGCGCGGGGGTGATGACCAGCGTTTGCCCTTCCCAGTGCTTGGTGACAGAGGTCGCGGGCTGGATTGCCACACTTTCCTCCACGGCGGCCTTGTCGACCGGGCCGCCGAAGGAGATGTGGATCGGCTCGGCGATGGCCACGTCCTTTTTATGGTCGATCGCCTGGGTATTGACAGAGACGGAGGGCCCGGCCGCCGGCTGGCGTTGCAGGTAGACCTCGATCCCGAGCACGACCAGGAACCCACACGCAACTGCGGCCATCGCCGGTACCATCCCCACCGGTCCGAGCTGGTACCAGCGCCGGCGGTTCGGCGCCGCGAGCGTATTGCGGGCCTCGGTCATCAACTTGGCCCGGAGGTAATTGCGGAAATGGGGATCCAGCGGCGGCGCGGCAGGCCGCGACGCGCGGAGCAGGTCGACGACCTCTCGGTCCGCCGGATCGGTGAAGAGCTCCCGAAGCTCGGGATCGTCCGTCATGGCCTCACCAGTTCAGGGCCGAGCTCGGGCCCGAGTTCCGGCGGCAGCTCGCGGCGAAGCCGCTCGACGCCGCGGTGCAGCAGCAGCTTCACCGCGCCGGAGCTCTTGCCCAGGATCACCGCGATCTCTTCGATCTTCCGGTCCTCGCCGAACTTGAGCACCATGGCCGCCCGCTGCTGCTTGGGCAGCTGATCGATGGCCGACCAGACGCGGCGGCTCCGATCCCGGCGGACGACTTCATCGATCACGGGGGGCGCGGTGCTTGCCATGTCACCGCCCTCTTCGAGCTCAACCTCGCCGCGCTGACCCCGGTAGTGGTCGGCGACGGCGTTGAGCGTGATCTGGTAAAGCCAGGAGGAAAACGGGTGGCCGCCGTAGGTGTATCGCTTGATGTTCTTGAGCGCTTTGAAAAACACCTCTGACGTCACGTCCTCTGCCAGGGATTGGTCGCGAACGCGGGAGTATGCAAACCGATAGATTTGCGGGAAATAGCGATCGTAGAGCGCCCCGAACGCCTCGGGGTCCCGTTTCGCCCGTTCGACAAGTTCCCGCTCTTCAACACTATCTGGCATCAGGACACCCAAAAGGGCGCCCGTTGCAGAGTGAACGGGATGCGCCCCCCAATGGTTACGTGTACGCCCAATCTACCAGTCCTTCCCACTCATAAAGGGCGAAAAGGTGCGCGGGGTTACGGCCTCCGAAGCCTCTATAATCAGCCAGTCACCGACGGCCCGCCACCCCAAAGGAGACCTGCCGCCGTTTGATTCCTCGATACGCTCACCCGGAGATGAGCGAAATCTTCTCCCCCCAGGCGAGATACGAGCTCTGGCTGAAGGTCGAGCTCGAGGTCTGCGACGGCTGGGCGGAAATCGGCGAGATCCCCCGGTCGGCTGTCACGGCCCTGCGACGGGCGAAGGTCGATCCTGACCGGATCGCCCGGCTGGAGGAGCGCGTTGGCCACGATGTCGTCGCCTTTCTCGACTCGATCGCCGAGGAGGTCGGCGGCGAGGACGCCCGCTACCTGCATCGGGGTCTGACCTCCTCGGACGTCCTCGACACCGGGCTCGCGCTTCAGATGGTGGCGGCGAGCGACATCCTGCTCAAGTCCATCGACCGCCTCTCCTCGGTTGTCAGGCGCCGGGCGATCGAGGAGCGCGACACCCTGATGGCCGGGCGCACGCACGGGATCCATGCCGAGCCGATCAGCTTCGGCTTCGTGCTGGCCGGCTGGCTGGACGAGCTCGATCGGGCGCGCCAGCGGGTGGTCACCTCGCGCGAGGAGATTCGAGTCGGCAAGCTATCCGGCGCGGTCGGCACGCATGCCACCGTCGATCCTCGGGTCGAGGAGCGGACGCTCCAGCGGCTGGGCCTTCGGGTGGCTCCGATCACAACCCAGGTCCTCGCCCGCGACCGGCACGCCGCCTACATGGCCGCGCTGGGGATCCTGGCCGGGAGTCTCGAGAAATTCGCGACCGACATCCGTCACCTGCAGCGCAGCGAGGTCGCGGAGGTTCGCGAGCCGTTCGGGGCGGAGCAGAAAGGCTCCTCCGCGATGCCACACAAGCGGAACCCGATCCTCAGCGAGCGGATTTGCGGTCTGGCGCGGTTGGTGCGAGGCTACGTGGTGACGGCGCTCGAAGACCAGGCGCTCTGGCACGAACGCGACATCAGCCATTCGTCGGCGGAACGGATCATCATTCCGGACGCCTGCACGCTGCTCGACTATATGTTGCGCCTGATGGGCGACATCGTGGAGGGCATGACGGTCGACCGTGCCCGCATGCGAGCCAATCTCTTCAAGAGTGGCGGCGTCGTCTTCTCCCAGCGGGTACTCCTGGCGCTGGTACAGAAAGGAATGTCCCGACAGGACGCGTACCGCGTCGTCCAGCGCGCGGCACTCAGTGCGCTCGACGGCGGCACGGACTTTCAGGCGCTGGTCGGCGAGGCGCCGGAGGTGCGGGAGCGGCTCAAGCCCGAAGAACTGGCGGAGCTCTTCGACCCGGCGTATTACCTGCGATTCCTCGATGTCACCTTCGAGCGTGTGGGTCTTCAACCGGCCGCGGTCGAGGCGGCGTCCGCGTGAGCGCCATCTTCCAGACCGACTTGCCGCTGCCACTGCACTCACGTGGAAAGGTCCGCGATACCTACCGCCTCAGCGATAGGGAGCTCTTGATGGTGGCGACCGATCGCCTCTCGGCCTTTGACGTGGTCTTCCCCACGCCGATCCCGGAGAAGGGGCGCGTGCTCACCCAGCTGTCGCACGGGTGGTTCAACCAGACCGGTGAGCTGATCCGGAACCACCGGGCGGCGGATCAAACGATTCCGAGCGAGCTGCTCGAGCGCCAGCCCGATCTCGCCTCCCGAAGCATGCGGGTCGTCACGGCCCAACCGATCATGTTCGAGTGCGTTGTGCGCGGCTACATCTCCGGCTCGGGCTGGAAGGATTACCAGCAAACGGGCTCGATCGCGGGGGAGCGGTTGCCGGTGGGATTGGTCGAGAGCGATCGGCTGCCCGAACCGATTTTCACGCCCGCCACCAAGGCGTTGACCGGACACGACGAAAACATCTCACGCGCCGAGCTGGCGAAGCAGTTGGGTCAGGAGTTGGCGACGGCGCTCGAGGCGGCGAGCCTCAGCCTCTACCGCTTCGGGGCCGACCGCGCCTTGGAACGGGGACTGATCCTGGCGGACACGAAATTTGAATTCGGGCACCTGGACGGCGCCTTGATCTTGATCGACGAGGTGCTGACGCCGGATTCCTCGCGCTTCTGGGACCTCGACCAGTACCGGCCGGGCGGCGCGCAGGCCTCCTTCGACAAACAATTCGTCCGCGATTACCTCGAGCAGATCGGGTGGAACAAGAAGCCGCCGGCTCCCGCGCTCCCCGATGAGGTCGTCAGCGGAACCAGTGCCAGGTACCTCGAGGCGATGAGCCGGCTGACTGCCGCGCCCAGCGCGGTGCGCCCATGACCTACCGTGCCGAAATCTTCGTCACCCTGAAGCCGGTAGTCAATGATCCGGAGGGCATCACGATCCACCGCGGGCTGCAATCGCTTGGCTTCGATTCGGTCCAGGAGGTGCGCTCCGGAAAGTACCTCGTCCTCACGCTCCATGCGGCGGACGAACCGCGCGCGCGGGCCCTCGTCGAGGCGATGGCAGGCGACCTGCTGGCCAACTCTGTGATCGAGGATTACCGGGTCGCGATCGCTGCGGTCGCGGAGCCGGCCGGCTTCAGAGAAGTACGCGGTTGAGGACGGGCATCGTCGTCTTTCCGGGCACCTGGAGTGACCGGGACTGTGCCCATGCGGTCGGCGAGGTTCTGCAACACCCGATCCGTTTCGTCGATCACCGCGAGCATCGGTTGGACGACCTGGACCTCGTCGTCCTGCCCGGAGGTTTTTCCTATGGCGACTACCTGCGCTGCGGCGCCATCGCCCGCTTTGCGCCTGTGATGGAAGCGGTGGCGGCCTTCGCGGATCGCGGCGGTCTCGTCCTCGGCATCTGCAATGGATTCCAGGTGCTCCAGGAGGCCCGGATGCTTCCGGGGGCCCTGCTCAGGAATGCGTCTTGCGAATTTCGCTGCGAGTGGGTCAATCTTCGCGTCGAGCAGACCCAGAGCGCCTTTACGGCGGCATCCCGCCCGGGCCAGGTGCTCCGCATCCCGATCTCACATGGCGAGGGCAATTTTTACGCGGACGCCAGCACGCTCGCCGGCCTGGAGGCGAACCACCAGGTGGTCTTTCGCTACTGTTCGAGCGATGCGCGGGTTACCGACGCGGCCAACCCCAACGGCTCCCTGAACAACGTCGCCGGTATCATGAACGCGCGCGGCAACGTTCTCGGGATGATGCCTCACCCGGAGCGAGCCTGCGAGGCACTTCTGGGCGGCCGCGATGGACTTGCCCTCTTTGAATCGGCGGTCCTAGCCCTAAAGCGAGTGGCCGCCTGATGGCGGTCGCGCTACGCCGCTCGCAGCTGGCCGGCGTCGCGCTCGACGAAACGGAGTATGCCGCCATCGTGCGGTTGATCGGACGGGACCCGAACGAGGTCGAGCTGGGCATGTTCGGCGCCCTCTGGAGCGAGCACTGCGGCTACAAGACGTCGCGTGGCCTACTGCGCCAGCTGCCGACGCAGGGGCCGCAGGTCCTGCAGGGCCCGGGCGAGAACGCCGGCGCCGTCGATATCGGCGACGGGCTCGCGGTCGTCTTCAAGATCGAATCCCATAACCACCCCTCGGCGATCGAACCGTACCAGGGCGCGGCGACCGGTGTCGGCGGGATCCTGCGGGATGTTTTTGCGATGGGGGCGCGACCCATTGCGATCCTCGACGTCCTGTTCTTTGGTCCGATCGAGCGGGCTCGGAACCGCCACCTGTTCCAGGGCGTCGTGGCGGGGATCGGCGGCTATGGAAATTGCTTTGGATGTCCGACGGTCGGCGGCGGGCTGAGTTTCGACGATGGCTACTCGGACAACCCGATCGTCAACGCGATGTGTGTCGGCGTCGTTTCGCATGACCGGTTGCGCCGAGCCCGAGCGGATCGCGTGGGCGACGTGCTCTTCCTGGTCGGCGCCGATACCGGCCGCGACGGGATTCATGGAGCCACCTTTGCGTCCGTGGAGATGGACGAGCAATCGGCTTCTCGCCGGCCCGCCGTGCAGGTCGGCAATCCGTTCCTCGAGAAATTGCTGTGTGATGCGTGTCTTCGCCTCAACGAGCTCCCGCAGGTCACCGCCATCCAGGATCTGGGCGCCGCCGGCCTCACCAGCGCCGCTTGCGAGCTCGCCCACCGAGGCCATCGTGGTCTGGAGATCGATGTCGCCAGCGTGAGCCGCCGCGAGCGCGGCATGAGCCCATATGAGGTCATGCTGTCGGAGTCCCAGGAGCGGATGCTGGTCCTCGTCCGACCGGACGGCGAAGCAGCGGTCCGCGAGATCTTCGATCATTTCGAGCTCCATGCCGACCGCATCGGCACGATCACGAACAGCAACCGGGTCATCGTTCGCGAGGGGACGGTGCAACTGGTCGACCTGCCTCTGGACGCGCTCGTCGACGGGGTGCCGCTGCGCTCCCCGGCCGCAAAGCCCTGCGAGCCCGGCCCGGCCCCGACGATCTCTCCACTGACACAGCCGGACGTGGTTCTTCTCGATCTCCTCGCCAGCCCTGCCCTTCGCAGCCGCCGCCCGGTCTACCGGACGTTCGATCACCAGGTCCTGGACAACACCGTGATCGGACCCGGAACCGATGCCGCGTTGCTGCGCGTCCCCGGTACGCGCCGCGGGCTGGCGCTGACCGCGGATGGGAATTCCCGGTACGTCGCGCTCGACCCCTACGTCGGGACGCAAGCCGCCGTCGCGGAAGCGGCGCGGAACGTGGTCTGCACGGGAGCCAGGCCGGTGGCGGTCACCAACTGCTTGAATTTCGGCAACCCGCAGCGGCCCGAGGTTTACTGGCAGCTCCAGGAGAGCATTCGTGGCCTGGCCGACGCCTGCCGCACGCTCGAGCTGCCCGTCGTCAGCGGGAACGTTTCCCTCTTCAACGAGACGAGTGGCCGCAGTATCCCCCCGACGCCCGTCATCGGCATGGTCGGCATCATCGATGACCTCGACCATCGATGCCAGGCCGCCTTCCAGGAGGATGGTGACCTCGTGTTCGTCCTCGGCGAAACCCGCGAGGAGCTGGCGGGCAGCACCTACCTGGAGGTCCAATCGGTTCCGCTGACGGGCGCGCCGCCAGCGGTCGACCTCGATCAGGAATCCCGATTGCAGGCGGCGGTCCTGCAATGTACCGCGCAGGACGTGCTCCGCAGCGCGCACGATGTCTCAGAGGGTGGTCTGGTCGTCGCCCTGGCCGAGAGCGTCCTGTACGGATCGCGCGGTTTGCGCTGCCCGGCGCTGGTCGGTTCCGTCAGCCAGGCTGCGCTCTACTTCGGAGAGTCGCAGGGGCGCATCGTCGTGAGCGTCACCCCTCGCCGGGTTCCCGACTTGCAACACATCATGGCGCAGCATGGCATTCCACTCAAGGCCCTTGGGGTCATTGGTGGTGAGACCTTTCAGGTCGGCCCGGACATCCGCCTGCCTCTCCACGTCCTGCGAGAAGCCTGGGAGACACCGTTTTGAGACGCGACTCGCCGATGGCCGACGAGCGCATGAAGGAGGAGTGCGGCCTCTTCGGCATCAATGCGCCGGGTGAGGAGGTCGCGAACCTGACGTACTTCGGCCTCTATGCCCTGCAGCATCGAGGCCAGGAAAGTGCCGGCATCGCCACAAGTGACGGCGCGACGATCCGTGTCCACAAGGACGTGGGTCTCGTCTCCCAGGTATTTGACGAGTCCTCTCTGGAGGGATTGGTCGGTTACCTTGCGCTTGGTCACACGCGGTATTCGACGACCGGCTCGAATCGACTGGTGAACGCGCAACCGATCGTGGTCACCCATCCGCAGCTGGGAATGGTCGCGATCGGCCATAACGGGAATCTCACGAACTCCACCGCGCTCCGGAGTGCGTTGGAGGCCGAGGGCGTTTGCTTCAAAACATCGAGCGATACCGAGGTGATCGGTGAGCTGCTCGTCCGCACACCAGGCTCGGACCTGGTCGCCGTCTTGCGGCGAGCGCTGCCGCGCCTGCAGGGGGCCTACTGCCTTCTCGTTCTGACCGCGGACACGCTGGTCGGCGTCCGGGACCCGCTGGGCATCCGGCCGCTCTGCCTCGGACGGCTTCCCGAGGGTGGCGCCATCATCGCGTCGGAGACCTGCGCCCTCGATACCGTCGGCGCCGAGCTGGTCCGCGAGATCGATCCGGGTGAGGCGGTTGTCCTCAGCGGTGGCGAGCCGCGCGCCGAGCAGGTGATGCCATCCGTTCGTAAGGCGACCTGCATGTTCGAGTTCATCTATTTCGCCCGGCCCGATTCACGGCTGCAGGGTCATTCGCTCTACGAGGCTCGACGAAACATGGGCCGCCAGCTCGCGCACGAGGCACCCGCCGATGCCGACATGGTCATCTCCATCCCCGACTCAGCGACTCCGGCCGCGGTGGGGTACGCCGAGCAGAGTGGAATTCCCTACAGCGAGGGCTTGATCAAGAACCGCTACATCACCCGAACGTTTATCCAGCCGACGCAGCGTCTCCGCAATATCGGCATCAAACTGAAGTTCAATCCGCTCCGCGAGATCCTCGACGGCAAGCGCGTGGTGCTCGTCGACGACTCGATCGTCCGCGGCACCACCACCCGGAAGGTCGTCGAGGAGCTGCGTCGCGCCGGCGCCAGCGAGATCCATATGCGGGTGAGCAGCCCGCCGATCCAGTGGCCCTGCTTCATGGGCATCGACATCGCGAGCCGCGCGGAGCTGATCGCCTCGGGCCGCAGTGTCGCGGAGGTGGAGCGCGTCATCGGCGCCGACTCGCTCCGGTACCTGAGCAAGGGCGGGCTCTTTCGCGCGGTCCCCAATGTGAACGGGTTCTGCATGGCCTGTTTCGATGGGGACTACCCCGTCCCGATTCCGGTTCAGATGGAGATGGACAAGCTCGCGCTGGAAGGGGCCGCCGTCCGATGACCACCTACCGCGATTCGGGCGTAGACATCGACGCCGGCAACCGCGCGGTGGAGCTGATCCGGCCCCTGGCGGCGGCGACCCAGGGACCCGAGGTGCTGGCCGGCATCGGGCCGTTCAGCGGACTCTTCGCCCTCGATACCAGCCGCTACCGGACACCGATCCTCGTCGCCAGCACGGACGGCGTCGGAACCAAGGTTCTTCTCTCGATCGAGGCCGGCCGGCATGGGACGATCGGCGAAGACCTCGTCAATCACTGCGTCAACGATGTGCTCACGGCGGGGGCCGATCCGCTCTTCTTTCTCGACTACGTCGCGACAGGCCGCCTGAACCCGCCGATCGTCGCCGAGGTCGTCGGCGGGATGGCGAACGCGTGCCGCCGCGTCGGCTGTGCGCTGCTGGGCGGCGAGACCGCCGAGATGCCCGGGCTCTATCACGATGCCACCTATGACATTGCAGGCTTCATGGTCGGAGTCTGCGAACGTGAGGCCTTGATCGATGGCCACGATATCCACGACGGCGACGTCCTGCTGGCCCTCCCGTCCACCGGGCTGCATACCAACGGATACAGTCTGGCCCGGCGCGTGATTCCCAAACAGGCGTTGACCCAGCCGATTGGAAACGGCGGCACGGTGCTCGATGCGCTGCTCGCTCCTCACCGCTCCTATCTCGAACCCGTGCGCCGGCTCCGCCAGGACATGGCGGTCAAGGGTCTCGCGCACATTACGGGCGGAGGGGTCGTCGGCAACCTGCCTCGCATCCTGCCTCAGGGTGCCGGTGCGCGAATTCACCGCGGCACCTGGCCGGAGCCCGAGATCTTCTCTTACCTCGCGCCCTTCATCCCGGACGACGAGATGTGGCGAACCTTCAACATGGGACTGGGGATGATCGTCGTCGTCGACGAGGCGAACGTGGCGGCCGCCATGGATGCCCTGGAGGGGAATGTCTTCGCGGTCGGAGAGATCGTTGCATCCGAGCAGCGGCGGGTCCAGATCGTCGAGTGAGCCGCCTTCGGGTTGGGGTGCTGGTCTCCGGCCAGGGCAGCAACCTGCGGGCCCTGATCGGGGCGGGCCGAGATCCGATGTACCCGGCACGCGTGGTGGTCGTCCTCGCCAATCACGACTGCCCGGCCCTGGAACATGCCAAAAAGGCCGGAATCACCCGCAGTGTCCTCCGCCTCGGGGCCTATCCCGATCGAAAGACGCGCGACCTCGAAATGGCCAAAGTGCTTCGTTTCCATGGCGTTGAGCTGGTCGTCTGCGCGGGCTACGACGCCGTCCTGCTGCCGGCCTTCACCCGGCAGTTCACCGGCCGCATCATCAACATCCACCCATCGCTGCTGCCTGCTTTCAGTGGCACCATGGATGCGGTGGCGATGGCGTTGAACAGCGGCGCGAGCGAGACCGGCTGCACGGTTCATATCGTCACGGACGACGTCGACGCCGGCCCGATCCTGGCGCAGCGCCGCGTGGCGATTCGTCCTGACGACACGGTCGAGTCGTTGCGGGAGCGCATCCACCAGGAAGAACACATCCTGCTCCCGGTCGTTGTCCGGCGGCTCGCCGGGCAGGTGCTGCCACTTCCGGTTTGAACGCACTACTCAGCGTTTCCGACAAAACCGGGCTGACCGAGTTTGCCCGCGGGCTGCAGGGCCTCGGAATCCGATTGTTCGCCACCGGTGGGACCGAGCGGGCCGTGCGCGATGCCGCGATCCCGGTCAGCAGCCTCCAGGAGCTGACCGGGTTTCCCGAGCTGCTCGATGGCCGGGTCAAGACGCTGCATCCCCATGTGCACGCCGGGATCCTGGCTCGCCGCGATGAGCCGCGCCACCTGGAGGAACTCGCCGAGCGTGGACTGCAACTCATCGACCTGGTGGTGGTCAATCTCTACCCATTCGTCGAAACGGTCGCCTCTGGAGCGACGGGGCTGGCCGCGATCGAGTCGATCGACATCGGTGGCGTGACGCTGCTGCGGGCCGCGGCCAAGAATCACGAGCACGTCCTCCCCGTAGTGCGGCCGAGCGATTACCCCGCGGTCCTTTCGGCACTCGAGGCTCGCGATGGCGTGACGCCGGCATTCCGCCGCCATCTCGCCGCGGTGGCGTTTGGTCACACGGCCGCCTACGACGCCGCCATCTGCGATCACCTGCGCGGCGACCACCCGTCCCCGCCGCTCCCCATGGACTTCACGCTCGGCGGCCACAAGGTCAGGGACCTCCGCTATGGCGAGAACCCGCACCAGGGTGCCGCCCTCTACCGGACCGTCGACGGTGGAGGCATCGCCGGAGCGAAGCAGTGGCAGGGCCTGGAGCTTTCCTACAACAATCTGCTGGATGCCCAGGCGGCCTGGTCGCTGGTGAGCGACTTCGCCGAGCCGGCGGCGGCGATCATCAAACACGCCAACCCCTGCGGCGTCGCGCTGGGGGCCGATCCCGCCGAAGGGTTCGACCGCGCGCTTTCGGCCGATCGCCGCTCCGCATTCGGCGGCATCGTCGGCTTCAACCGGCCGGTTGACGCTGCCGCGGCGCGATCCCTCACGGCGACGTTTCTCGAGGTCGTGGTCGCGCCGTCCTATGCGGAGGACGCGCTCGAAACGCTGAGGGCCAAGCCCAAGCTCCGGGTCCTGCAGCCGGCCGCCGGTCCGTCGACGACTCCCCTGGACACCAGGCCGATCACGGGAGGCTTCCTGCTCCAGACGGCCGACCTGAGCGGGCTCACCCTGGGTGAGGCGCGCATCGTGACCTCCACCGAGCCCGACGACGAAACGTTAAAGGATCTGCAGTTCGCCTGGACGGTGGTGAAACACGTCCGCTCCAACGCCATCGTGCTGGTGCACGAGCGGATCGCCGTTGGTATCGGCGCCGGGCAGATGAACCGTGTCGAGGCCGTCGAGCTGGCGGTGCATCGGGCCGGGGAGCGGGCCAGGGGCGCCGTCCTCGCCAGTGATGGCTTCTTCCCCTATCCCGATGGGGTCGAGGTAGCCGCCGCCGCGGGCGTTCGCGCCATCGTCCAACCGGGCGGCTCAGTGAAGGACAGCGACGCGATCGCCGCCGCGGAAAAGGCGGGCGTGGCGATGATCCTGACCGGCGAGCGCCACTTCAAGCACTGAGCCGGTTGCTCTCGGCGTCTCAAAAGGGTATCGTGGCCTGACTCGGATGGCCACCGAAGCCCGACCACAGGCGCCGGATACCGCATCCAGCAGTCCGGACGTGACCCTCGAAGAACTGCAGCTGGCTGCGCGGAATCATTCGATGCCGCTGGAAGCGCTCCAGTATCCCATCACCCCGATCGGGCTGCACTACCTCCTGACGCATTTCGACATCCCGCTCGTCGATCCCACCACGTGGCGGCTGGCTATCGGAGGCCGGGTCCGCGACCCGTTGAGCCTCACGCTGGACAACATCAAGGAGCGACCGGCGGTCACGCGCGCCGTGACGCTCGAATGCGCCGGCAACGGTCGCGCCAGGCTTTCCCCTCGCCCGCTCAGCCAGCCCTGGCTCTTCGAAGCGGTCGGCACCGCGGAGTGGACCGGTACCGCGTTGCGACCGCTGCTGGAGGCGGCGGGGCCGCTCGATGACGCCGTCGAGGTGGTTTTTGCCGGGCTCGATCGCGGCGTCCAGGGCGGCGTCGAGCAGCAGTACGAGCGGAGCCTGCCCCTGGCCGAGGCATTGCGCGAGGAGGTCTTCCTTGCCTATGCCATCAACGGACAGGTGCTGCCCCCACAGCACGGCTACCCCGTCCGACTCGTCGTTCCCGGATGGTATGGCATGACGCACGTCAAGTGGCTTCGGTCGATCACGCTCGTGAACCATCCATTCCGCGGCTACCAGCAGGAGCCTGCCTATCACGTGACGC
>JALYYC010000172.1 GCA_030946755.1 Candidatus Dormiibacterota bacterium | reverse complement strand
GCTCGTCGGATCTTCAAGCCGCGCTTGCCGGACTGCGCGCTGCAAACGATCGAACAGGCCGTGCTTGATCTGCATCGTCATGAGGACCTGCCGGGCTGGATGATCCCGGGCCGCTATTTCGCCTGGCTTCGCGGAGCCGGCCCGGACGCGATGGAGCCAGTCTTCCAGCACAACCGGCAGGACGTCCTGTCGATGGCGCGACTGGTCGACCGCTTTGACGCCCTGCTCGAAAATGGCGCGGAGCTACATCCCCTCGATCGGTTCAGCCGAGCGCGTTTTCTGCAGGCCCGGGGCTTTGATGGCGAGGCAATCGGCGAATACCGACTTCTATGGGAGGGTGACACGATACCCGGAACTCAGCGCGGCGCCGTGGGCCTCCGCCTGGCGCGCCTGCTCCGCCGGCAGGGCCGTTGGCCCGAGGCCCGGCTCGTCCTCGATGAATGCTGGCGGACCCAGTGTTACCCGTACCCGGCCGCGATCGAGTTGGCCAAGCTGCTCGAGCATCAGGCCCGCGACCCCGCCGGTGCGCTCCGGGTCGTGGCCGAAGCCCTGAACCTCCTGACGATGGCCGTGATCGGGGACGACCGCTGGCGGGCGGACCTGGAGCGCCGCCGCCGCCGACTTGACGTCCGTCTCGCCCGCGCCGGCCGTGGCCAGCTCGCCCTTACAGGCTAAGCACTTCCCACTAGCAGGAAACCCAAACGACCGGGCGCCAGCCCACCCCGTCAACCGTCGCATCGACAGTGGCGAAGGTAATCTGGTCTAACGCCTGCGGACCGCGAGGAAGACAGTCCGGTCGCCCCCCTTCATGCCAGGTACCGCTCGAGTCCCGCCACCGAACATTGTCGACCGGAATTGCATATGCCCATCCGTCAGCGCACGTGGCGGTGGCCTGTGTCGGGGCTGCGTACGCTTTGCACGATCGAACGGCGAGGGTCGAGTGGTTCACCCCAACCAGGAAGCCGACTAGCGCCCCCAACACCGCCGCCGATGCGACGATGGCCAACCAGCGTTGATCGAGCCTGATTCGGTGCCTGCCGCGGCTGCGTCCTGATGGTTGGACCATTCGTGCTCCATACTCGAGGGTACGCGTCTACTGGTTATAGCTGTTCGGGCCGTTGGGCGGCAGGTAGGGGAGCGGGTTCGTCGGCTGCCCGCCGTAGCGGTACTCGAAGTGCACGTGCGGCCCGGTCGAGTTCCCGGTTGAGCCCTCGTAGCCGATCAGCTGGCCCTGGTGCACCGTATCGCCGGCCTTCACCTGGAAACCCAGCATGTGGCCATAGAGCGAGAAGAAGTTGTTTCGGTGGGCGATGATCACATAGTTGCCGTAGCCGACGATCTGCCCACCGATCATGCTGGTCGTCGCGGAGACCACGACACCATCGTCGGCCGCAAGGATCGGCGTCCCCTGGTTGTAGGCCACGTCAACACCGGCGTGGAAATGCGAATAGCCGAAGCCCGGCGGTTCGAACGGCTGCGAGCACGGTCCGAAGACGAGGGTGATGGTGCCCTGCTGCATTGGCCAGATGAGCGGGTACCTGGTCGAGTGGGTCGTGGTGGCGTTGGGCAGGTTGAACAGGTTGTGCTGCATCCAGAACTGCGCCTGCTGCCAGGCGGCCTGGTCGGCCTCGGCGATCAACTGGTCCTGCCGGGCGATCTCCATGTCCGCGATCCGCTGCGCGAGCGCGGCCGATTGGCCATTGATGACGACGAGTTCGTACTTCACCTGTGAAATGCTGGCGCGCAATTTGGCCTCGAGGTCCTGCTGGTGCGCCTGCTGGACGAGCAGCGCGGCCTTCTGCGTTACGAGGTCGGCGCGCTTCGCGTCGGCTTCCTTTTTGCTAGCGACGACCAGAGCTTCCTCGGCGTGAAGCTTCTGGTCCGTTTGATGGATCTGGTCCAGCAACTTATGGCTGAGGAAGGTGAGGTGCTCGATCATGACCGCGCGGTTGAGGAACGTCTGGAAGTTCGGCGAGCCGAGCAAGAGCGCGAAGGGATCGGCATTGGATTTGTAGGTCGCGCGGACGAAGCCTGCGTACTCGGCTTTGGTTCGCTCGAGGAGCATGCGGGCGTCGGCGATCTTGCCGTCGAGTGCGCTGATCTGTCCCTCGAGCACCGCGATGCGCTGCTCAGCTGCGGTGATCTTGTCGATCGTTTGGTTCACCGTGTCGCGAGTCTGCTGGATTTGCTGCTGAAGGGCGATTTCCTGAGCCTGCGCCCGCTGGAGGTTGCTCTGGAGCGAGCCCTTGATCCTGGCGATGGCGTCCAGCCGAGCCTTGGCGTCGGCGATGTCATCGGCTGAGGTGGCCAGCGGGCCGCTAAGAAGGAGGCTCCATGCCACAGCGCCGGCTACGGCCACACGGAAAAAGACCCCCCTCGAACCCATCTAGGCCAGTCAAGCGTCCGATCATTGCGGGCCAGCCTTCGGGGCGGTGACGGGCTTTTCACGCCGCGGTAACAAACGGCAGACCCGAATCTGGCCCGAATTCAGGATTCAGGGAACGCGTGGCTATAATGGCAACTCGTGCGGGAGTAGCTCAGTTGGTAGAGCGCAACGTTGCCAACGTTGAGGTCGCGAGTTCGAGACTCGTCTCCCGCTCTCTAGACCACCGAGACGCCAGCAGCTCCTCGAAGT
>JALYYC010000111.1 GCA_030946755.1 Candidatus Dormiibacterota bacterium | reverse complement strand
GCGGCCGGCGTTTCTTCGATCTGCTCGAAGCCTCAGGCGATGATGGCCCGCGCCGGCTCTGCGAGGAACTCCGCGGCTTCGGCGGGATGGCGCTTCGCGTCGGCGTGGACGACCTCTTCTACGAGGTGATGGAGCAGACCCGGTACCTGGATGTCGATCGGTTTGTCGGTCCGATCGAACGGCTCCAGGTCAGCGCCAACGTCCAGAAGCTTGCCGAGCTGATTGCCTTCTACTGCGATGAGCATGACGACCACCACCTTCGGGCCTACCTCGACCATCTCGTCCTGACCGAATCCGCCCAGGCTGATGAAGAGATCGCGCCGCTCGAGGACACGGTGAACGCCGTGCACCTGATGACGGTCCACCAGGCCAAGGGGCTGGAGTTCGGTCTCGTGATCGTCCCGCACCTGGTCGACGGGCGGTTCCCGTCGAGCCGGCGGAATGAGGGCCTGACGATGCCGGATGCGCTCCTCAAGGAGGAACTCCCCTCGGCCGACCTCCATCTCGCGGAGGAACGACGCCTCGCCTACGTCGCACTCACCCGCGCCCGCGAGGAACTGGTCTGCACCTATGCCGGGCGCTACGAAGGCGTCAAGGACTGGCGACCGTCGCGGTTCCTGACCCCGATTCGAGGCACCGATGCGCGCGAGCTCGCGGCGAGCCAGTTGTTGGCGTCATCTCTCTCCGGCGTCATCGAGGTGGTGCAGCAGGTGGAGTTGCCGCTCACGGAGGCGCCGCCGATCGCGGCGCTCTCCTACACGCAGGTCGACACCTACCAACGCTGTCCGCAGATGTACCAGTACCGCTTTGTGTTCCGGCTCCCGACCCGGCCACGGCCGCAGATGCAGTTCGGGCGGATCCTCCACGAGGCGCTGCGCGACGCGCTCGGGTCGATCGAGCGCGACCGGCCGCTCACCTGGCAGATGGTGGACAGCGCCTACGTCGACGCCTGGACACGCGAACGTTTCTGCGCGCCGCAGCAGGCGCCGTCCCTCCAGGACCTCGGGCGGACCTATCTCCGCAATGCCTTCGAGGCGGGTGACCTGCACAAGCCGCTCCTCCTGGAGCAACCATTCAGCCTGCGGGTGAACGGCCTGCGGCTTACCGGCCGAATCGACCGCGTCGACCGCCGGCCCGATGGCTCGTACGAGGTGATCGACTACAAAACGGGCTCGGCGCGCCGGGCGCCGGAGCTTCAGAAAGACCTGCAGCTGGGGGTGTACGCGCTGGCGGCGCGCGATGTCTTTCGGTTCAATCCGCTGAGCCTCTCCTACTACTACCTCGAGACCAGCGAGCGCGTCACGGTCGAGAAACCGGTGGAAAGCCTCGAGGAAGATCGCCAGACCATCCTCAGGGTGGCCGAAGGCATCCGCGCCGAGCAGTTTCCGGCGAAGCCGGACCGGATGAAGTGCTCCGGCTGCGATTTCCGCCTGCTCTGCCCGAGCTCCGCCGTCTAAGCCGAGCGCCGCTCGATCATCGCGGCCATGATCTCGGCGATCTGATAGCTGGCATCCGGATCGCTGGCCTGGCGCGCGCGGTCGGCCTCCGCATCCTGCACGGCCCGCGGCTTTGCGAACCATTCGCTGACGGCCTGAGCCAGGTCCGCCGGGCGTGGAACGTACCGGCCCAACTGCCGGTGCACGACCTCGCGGACATTGCCCTCTTCCTGGCCCGGAAGATACCCGGTCAGCAGCAGCGGGCAACCGGCGGCCAACCCCTCGGCGATCATGCCCGGCCCGGCGCGCGTGGCCAGCAGGTCGGACGCCAGCAGCAGGTCGGGCATGTTGTCAACGAACCCGAAGACGTGGACACCGGCATGGCTCTGCTCCCTGATCCTGCGGGCCAGCGCGGCGTTCCTCCCACAGACGGCGAGCACCTGGACATCGTCCCTGGATTGGGCCAGGGCAGCCGCGTATTTCCCGAGGGGCTCGGTGCCGTCCCCGCCGCCCGCGAGCAGCACGGTGAGGGCGTGTGGCCGTAGCCGCAGCGCCTGCCGGGCGGCCACCTTGGTCGGATATCGTTGCATGGCGTCCTTGAAGCGGGGGTGGATGGGCAGTCCCGCCCGAGCCAGGCGGGCGGCCGGGACCCCACGTTTGCGGCAGAGTTCAACGGCGGCCGTGGATGGACAGATGATGCAATCGGCCGGCAGATCGGTCCAGGCTCGGTGAAAATCGATCCAGTCGGTGATGACGGTGACGCGCGGAATGCCGGCGGGAATGACCTCGCTAGCCACGTGGTTGAGCAGCGGATGGAAGCTCGCGACCAGCACCGGCTCCGGCTCTAGGACCTGCCGAAGCTTACGACGGAGGCCCCGGCCGATGGAGTGCTGGAAGAGGCGGACCGTCGGCTCCATGTTGGTGACGTGGTACGAGGCGGCCCAGAGGAGGGGCAGCCGGCGCGTGATCGGTCCGTAGAGCGCGGTCAGCCGGCCCGCCAGCAGCGCGTGGTCAGACATCGGGTCGTAGAGGTCGATCCGGAAGCGGCCGGGGTAGCGGCGTTCAGTGGCGGCGGCGACGGCCTCGGCGGCGGCGCGATGCCCGGCTCCCGTGTCGGAGAAGAGGAAGAGGAGCCGGCCGGGTTCCGTCAGAGGAGGCGTTCCGCCGCGCTCATCTGCGCGCGGGTCCCGATCGCGACCAGCAGGTCGTCGCTTTCCAGGACCTGGCTGTCGGGCGGGTTGATGCGCAGCTGGCCGCTGCGCTTCCGGATGGCCAGGATATTGGCGCCCGCCTCGCGCATGCCGGAGTCCGCCAGCGACCGGCCCTGCAGCCGGGACGCCGACGGGACCAGCATCTCCTCCACGACGAGGTCGATGTTCTCCCCGTTCAGGACGGAATCGAGGACGTCGACGGCAACCGGCCGCACGGCCAGCGCCGCCATCCGGTGGGCCCCCATCAAGTAAGGAGACACGACCTGGTTGGCGCCCGCGCGCCGCAGCTTCTCGACCGAATCCGGGAACGAGGACCGCGCCACGATGAAGAGGGCCGGGTTGAGCGCGCGGGCCGTGAGCGTGATGAACACATTCCGCTCGTCGGAGTCCACCGCGGTCACCAGTCCTTTGGCGCGGAGGATGCCGGCCTTGAGCAACGACTCGTCGGAGGTGGCGTCACCTTCGACGTACAGGATTTCAGCGCTGCGCAGGCGCTCGAGCGAGGCGGCGTTGCTTTCCACCACGACGAACGGCGTGTCCAGCTGGCCGAACTCCTGGGCCACGCGGGTCCCCATCCGGCCGTATCCGCAGACGATGAAGTGCTCCTTCAGGTCCGTGATCCGGCGCTCCATGCCGCGCATCCTAGCGTACCGCGCGAGCTGCCCATCGACCAGCAACTCGCCGAAGATTCCCAGCGTGTAGAGCATCGTGCCGACCCCGCTGACGATCACCGTCATGGTGAAGAGTCGCCCAACTTCCCCCAGGGGGTGAACCTCCTCGTACCCGACGGTGGTTACCGTGATCAGGACCATGAAGAGGGAGTCGATGAAGTTCCAGCGCTCGATCACCATGTAGCCGATCACGCCGTAGCAGAAGACCAGCGTGAGGATCAGGAGGGGCAGCTGGAAGCGCCGGAGCGGGTTGACTGGCTTCAGATGAATGGTATGAGCAGGTTTGCTTTCAGGCCGGGGTGGCTAAGATTTCGATAACGGTAGCACAGGGTGCTTCGTGACGACCGTCGCCGCACCCGAGCAGAGTTGCTGCCGGATCGCGCTGGCCTTGTGCGGCTTTGAAGTTGACCGGGCGGTATTGGACCGGCGTTAATGAAGGGACAGCCGCGTAGCAAGGAGAGTTTGTGAAGCCGCTCGCGATCGTCAGCATGCATGCGTCGCCGATCGCCGACCTCGGGTCGGGCGAAAACGGCGGCATGAACGTGTACATCCGCGCCGTTTGCGAGGAACTAGGCCGGAGGGGGATCCCAACGGAGGTCTTCACCCGTCGCGCCTCGACCGAGGGCCCCGACCGGGTGCGGCTGGCTCCCAACAGCTGGGTGACCCAGATCAAGGCCGGACCGGCCACGGGCGTCGGAAAGGGCAGGCTCTTCGACCTGCTGCCGACCTTCACCGAGGCGATCCTGACGGAGCAGCGCCGGCGCAAGCGCGAGTACAGCCTCGTTCACAGTCACTACTGGCTTTCCGGCTGGGCTGGGTCCCGCCTGCGGGACGAGTGGAAGCTCCCCTGGTTCCACACGTTCCATACGCTGGCGCGCGTCAAGAACGAGCGGGCTGCCGAGGGCGCCGTGCTGGAGCCGGATCACCGGATCGCGGTGGAGCAGAGCGTCGTCCGCAACAGCAACCGGCTGATCGCGTCCAGTGTGCAGGAAGCCGACGACCTGGTGCGCCTCTACGGCGCCTCCCGGGACCGGGTCGCGGTGGTGCCGCCGGGCGTTGACCTCCGGCTCTTCGGCCCCAGGCCGAGCGAGGCCTTGCGGGCGGAGCTGGGACTGGGCGAGGCCCGGGTGATCATATTCGCCGGTCGGCTGGAGCGCCTCAAGGGGGCCGAGACCCTGGTCCGGGCCTTCGGCATCCTGGCCAACGACGGGATGGTCGCTGCTCCCCTGGCGCTGGTCATTATCGGCGGCGACAGCCAGAACGGCGCCTCGGAGAGCCGGGCGACGGGAGGCGAGCGCGCCCGCCTCGAGGCGCTCGCGCGCGAGCTTGGCATCGCGTCCCAGGTTCGATTCGTGGGAGCGGTCGACCAGCCGACCCTGGCGACCTACCTGAACCTGGCCTCGGTCTGTGTCGTCCCCTCCTACAGCGAGTCGTTCGGCCTGGTGGCCCTGGAAGCCGAAGCCTGCGGCACGCCGGTGGTCGCCGCCCGTGTCGGCGGCCTCCCGACGATCGTCAAGGACGGGCTGACCGGCTACACACTGGTCTCCCGCGACCCGGCCCGCTACGCGGATCGGATCGCGCGGCTGCTCTCTGACGAGGAGCTGCGGCGGTGCTTCAGCCGACGGAGCCGGTTGGTCGCGACACAGTTCACCTGGCAGTCGACCGTCGACCGCCTACTGACCGAATACTCGGCGCCGGGCCAGCCGGCACTCGCCCCCGCCGCCGCCGGCTAGGCCGCCCGGCGGCGCACCGAATTCGGGCGTTGGCAGCCGGGGTAAGCTTGACACCCGTCTCCACCTTCGCCACTCAACGCCGTACGGACTCGCCGGGAGGAAATTGATCGTGCTGGGACGCTGGGGTCACCTCGTCTACCGCTTCCGCTGGGTGGTCCTCGCCGCGTCGACTGTGTTGCTCGTGGCGTCGATTCTCTCGCTCAGCCACGGCGGGACCTTGAAGAACAGCGGCGGGAGCACGACAGAATCGGGACGTGCCCTCACCCTGATGCAGAACGAACTGCCGCAGAGTGGCGCCGGCTCATCCTTCGAACTGGTCTTTGGCAGTGCATCCATGACCGTTAGCGATCCGGCGTTCAAGCAGGCGATGCTGGCGGCGCTGCAACCCCTGCGCGCGGATTCCCGTGTGAAGAGCATCACGACTCCCTATGACGGCCTGCCGGCTGAGGCACGGGCGCTGACCTCGGGCGACCGGCATCACGCCTTCGCGATCGTGTCCCTCAAGGACGACTACGCGACGGCGCGGAGCCTCTATCCGTCGCTTCGTTCGGAGGTCCATTCCGACCACCTCGTGGTCTACGGCACGGGGAGCGTCGCGATCGGCAACGAGTTCGACAGGTACCTGGCCGCCGACCTGAGCCGGGCCGAGATCATCTCCCTGGCCTTGGTCGTCCCGCTGCTCCTGATCGTCTTCGCGACCGTGATCAGCATGCTGCTGCCGCTCGGGGTCGGAGGACTGGCGGTGGTCGGCGGGTTGGCCGGCGTCGGGCTGCTATCACGGGTCACCGACGTCTCGACCTACGCCCAGAACATCGTGACCCTGATCGGGCTTGGGGTCGCCATCGACTATTCACTGTTCATCGTCAACCGGTTTCGCGAAGAGCTTCCCAAGCAGGCCTCTGTCGAGGACGCGCTGGCCGCTGCCATGGCGACCTCCGGGCGAGCCGTCCTTTTCTCCGGCGTCACGGTTGCGATCGGCCTCAGCGCGATGCTCTTTTTCCAGGGATCCTTTCTGGCGTCGATGGGGTTCGCCGGCGCCATCGTGGTAGCGGTCGCGGTGCTCTATGCCGTGACCTTCCTGGGCGCCCTGCTCGCCATTCTTGGCCACCGCGTCAACTGGGTCCGCCTTCCCCTTCCCCGCCGCCCTGAAGGCCGGGGCTTCTGGCACGCGCTTGCGACCTGGGTCATGCGACGGCCGGTCCTCGTGCTCGTGCCGGTCGTGGCGGTCCTCGCCCTGCTCGCTTCGCCGGTCCTGCAGATCCAGATCGCCAACGGCGACGTCGGGATGCTGCCACCGTCGGCCGAATCGCGGCGTGGCTATGACCTGCTGCAGAAGTTTCCCGGGCAGGGCCAGACCCGCTTCGATGTCGTCGTCAATTACCCGGACGGGAACCCGCTTACCCCGGCTCGGATCGGTGCCCTCTACGACCTCAGCCGCCAGGTCGCCCACATCCCGGGCGTCGAGCAGGTTGAAAGCGCGGTCAACGTTGACCCTGCGACGACCCGGGCCGACTACCAGGCACTCCTGGTGCAACCGCCGAGCCAGCTGCCGGCCCGGGTGGCGGAAGCAGCGCACCAGAGCGTCGGGCAGCACATTGCCGTGCTCTCGGTGGTCACCAAGGAGAAGGCCGAGAGCGCCGGCGCGCGCGCCATCGTCCACTCCCTGCGTAGCCTGCGCGCGCCGTCGGGGAGCCAGATGCTGGTCGCCGCCTTCGACATCGACTTCACCGACTTCATCGTCCAGCGGATCCCGCTGGCGGTCGCCTACGTCCTCCTGGTGACCTACCTGGTGCTTTTCCTCCTGACTGGCTCGGTTGTGCTGCCGCTCAAGGCGGTGATCATGAACATCCTCTCGATCGGGGCCTCCTTCGGCGCCCTGGTGTGGGTCTTCCAACTGGGCCACCTCAGCTCGCTACTGAACTTCACCCCGGCCGCGCTGGACCCGTCGGTTCCGGTCCTCCTCTTCTGTATCGTCTTCGGCCTCTCGATGGACTACGAGGTCCTGCTCATCAGCCGGATCCAGGAGGAATACCGCCGCTCGGGCGATACGACCGCGGCCATCGCCGAGGGGCTCGAGCGGAGTGGGCGGCTGATCACGGGCGCGGCGGCCATCATGGTGGCGGTCTTCCTCGCGTTCGGGCTGGCCGACGTCGTCGTCATCAAGTCAATCGGCCTTGGGCTGGCGATCGCGGTCGCGATCGACGCCACCCTGGTGCGGGCGCTGATCGTGCCGGCGCTGATGAGGCTGCTCGGGCGGGCGAACTGGTGGGCGCCGGCCCCCCTTATGCACCTGTACCGACGGGTCAACCTGGGAGAGCCGGGGGCTGCCGCCGAGGGTCGCAGCGCCGCCTGACCCCCGGCCGACTCTTTTACGGCATCGTCGCCTGATCGGCCACTGGGACCAGCCAACCGCCCCGATATACGGATGTGCTCCCCCTTCGCGTGCCGGTGCCACGGCCATCGACCGGCGGCCACCGCCCGGAAGTCAGGCCCCAGATCGACCGGGGGGCGTGGCTGCTCTTCTTCGCCCAGGGGCTTTCGGGCCTGGGCGCAGGCCCCTTTGTCGCCTTTGGCGCGATTTACCAGCGCCAACTCGGCGCCAGCGCCGTCGAGATCGGGCTGCTGGCCGCGGTCGCGATGGTGGTGGCGACCCTGGTCATGATCCCGGGGACTCGCCTGGCGGAGCACCATAGCCTCCGGAAAACGATCATTGCCGGCTGGATTATCGCGATTCCCGCCCCGCTGTTCTTTGCGATTGCCCCGCACTGGGCCTGGACGGCGGTGGGCATGGTCTTCCTGCAGGCGTCGGTGATCAACGCCCCGGCGATCAGCGTCTACTTGACCATCGGCGTGCCCCGTGACCGCATCGCCCTGGTCATGACCACCGTCATGTCGGCGTACTCGATCGGCCTGATCGCCTCCAGCCTCCTGACCGGCTGGCTGGCCCAGATCGCGCCCCTCTATGCGCTTTTCTGGGCCTCGTTCGTCTTTTACGTCCTCGCCACGGTGTGCATCACATTCCTGCCGCACAAGGCGCAACCGCTCACGGCTGCCCGGGCCGTCCGCTACACCGACCTGGTCCGGTACCCCGCCTACATGGTGCTGCTCGGGCTGTTCACGCTCGTGACCGCGATCATCTTTCTCCCGTGGACGTTCACCGCCCTGTATGCGCGGGACTTCGGCCACGTCGACAACCTCTGGATCGGGATCCTGATGGGCGGCCTCTATCTTGGCTCGGTGCTGGTCGGACTCAGCCTCGCGCGGCTGCGCCGGTCGCTTGGCTCGGTCACGATCATCGTCCTCTTCGAAGCGGTCTACGTCCTCTCGGCGGTCCTCCTCTTCTCCTCCCGCGCGCTTCCGGTCCTCATCCTCGCGTTCTTCCTGCGAGGGGCCTTCTGGTCATTCCGCCATGTCATGACGGCGGTTGTGGGCGAGGTCCTCCCGGACGCCGCGATGGCCAAGGGCTACGGGCTGTTCGCGCTCGTCACCGGCGCGGCCGCCGCGCTCGCCTATCCGGTTGGGGGCTGGATGTACGGCATGCAGGCAGGCATCCCGTTCTGGTCGTCGGCCGTCCTGATGGCCGCGGCGATGGTGGCCACGGTGATGGTGCGCGCCTATTTCCACGCGAACTACCTCAAGCCGGCCGCGGTGGAGGTTATTGCCGACGAGACCCTTCCCCTGGCGGCCTGAACGCCACCCGGTCAGCCGGTCGTGGTCCAGCTCGGCGCCCGGCCAGTATACGGGTAGTCGGCCTCCCACTCGGTCAGCTGCTGCGGCCGGGATCCATCCCCGTTCATCACGAAGACCTGCGGCAGCTGATCGATGACCCCGACGTAGGCGACCCGCCGGTCGTAGCTGGGCGTCGCCGGCGTGGAGCCGTTGGGCGCCTCCCTGGTCCCGGTGACCTTGACCACGCCACCGGCCTCGCCCGCGGAAAAGATGTTGACGCGGTAGAGCGCGCCGGTCGATCCGGTGCCCGCGGCGGCGATCAGTGTGCTGTTGTCATTGAGCCAGGCGGCGCCTGTCAGGTCGATGGCAGCCGCCCGGCGGTAGGCGTTGGCCCCGCTTGCCGAGAGGTCGTAGATCCAGAGGGCCGGCGCGCCCGCGGCCAGCCGCCTGAAGGCCAACCGGGTTCCGTCGAGTGAAAAGGCGGGATGGTCGGCGGAATCGTCGAGGCCCGGCGGCCGAAAGCGGGTCCGCAAATCGACATTCAGGATCCAGACGTGATTCACCCCGAGGGCATCCGTCGCCGCGTAGGCGATCGACTTCCCGTCGGGGCTGAACGCCACCGGGATGACGACCCGACCGTCGGCCGGATCCGTCAGGGCCGCGTCCTCCAGCGTGGCGGGCCGGTAGCGGTGAAGGACGCCGTTCGTGAGGTAGACGATGCTGCCGTCGGGTGACCAATAGACATCCGATGCGTGGACGGCGAGCGTGATGTCCTGGCCGGTCGAGAGATCCTCGATCCGGATCGCGCCTTCGGTGGCCCCACGAGGGGCGTCGACCACGACCAGCCGCCGGCCATCAGGGGCCCAGTCGAAGGAGAGGATGGCATCGGTCACGACCGCCTGGTCGATCAGCTTCCAGGCCAGCTTCGGAGTGGAACGGCCGAGGAAGCTGTCGGCGTGCGGGTCGACGACGGCCACGCCGAAGGCGGGCTGGTCCCGCTGCCCGATCAAGTAGCCGATCTTCCGGCTGAGGGCAAAGGGGCCGGTCTTGAAGCGGCTCTGCACCCGGCCGAAGATGGCGTTGCCGTGCACATCGACGGGCCGGTCGACTGAGACCGTGTATGACTGGCTGGGTTGCAGTAAGGCTTGCGGGATGATCTCGAACTGTGAGGTATCAGCGCCCGGCCGGGTCCGGATCAAAAAGGGCGTGTCTGGCGTCAGCTGAATACCAGCCTGCATGCTGTCGGGCCTCATCGGCCGGCTGAAGGTCAGCACGATATTCCGATCGAGCCCGATGGCGGTGGCGTTGTCGGGCGGATCAACCGCGGCGAGCGAGGGTCGGCCTTCCGTTGAAAAATGCCAGGAGTGGTCGAGCGAGTTCGCCTGGCCGCTGGCGTCCGCGTAGCCGCCCTTCAGCCGCACCGTGTAGGTCGTCGAGAGCTCGAGATTGACTCGGCTGTGCTGGTATACGAGCGTGTTGTTCGTCCAGGCGAAGCCGCAGTCGCGCGGGGTGGTGTCGCAACCGGCGAGCTTCGGCTGCAGCTCAAAGCGCGACTCGACCGACGCGTGATTCATTGCCCGGTCGAACCCGATCTGGATCTGCTGGTTGGTCGCGACTTCGGTCGCGTCGCGTGCCGGCGAGATGGCGGCGATCCGCGGCGGGTTGATGGCGCACGCCGCGCTGATCAGCGGCGCTACCAGCGCCAGGAGGGTCAGGATCGCCCGCCGCACCCTCGAGCGCTCCGCTGAGGGGTGCCGGCTAGCGCTGTTCTTCGACGACCTGACGCATCTCGTTGGCGAGGTTGGTCAGGCGTGCCGGGTCGACGAACATAATTGACGTCTGGGAGACACGGTCGAGAGTCCGATCGAGCGCATCGAGACTGTGTTCGGTCGAGGCCAACATCTCTTTGACTTTCTTGGAGCGGTTCTGCAGCGCGTTGTCGGCCATGGAATTGAGCTCGTTCATCAACGATTGCCAGTCGATCTCGGGCTCGGCGCCCCCGCGCGCGGGCTCGGCGACCGGCGTCTGGTAGGCGGCGGGAGGGGCGGCCGCGCGTTGCGGCGTGGGCGCCTGGGCAGTGGCGCCCGGGACCGGCGCCGGGTTCGGCCGGTAGACCGTTGCTGGGATCGAGGGCGCCATCGCCAACATCTCTTCCAGGCTGACCGACTCCGGTTCCTCGAGGTCGGCGACTGCCTTCACCTCGATCCGGGTCTTGGGGTCGGCGCAGAGCCGGGTGACGATCTCCGGGTCCTGGACGAGCTGCGGTTGACCGCGGGTAAAGGCCCCGAGCAGGGTCCCGCCGCGGAGGAGGACGATCCCCATCTCCTCGGGGGCACGCACCAGCAGGCTGCCGTGCAGTTGTTCCTCCTGGAGGTACTGCAGCAGCGCCCGCACATCGACGAAGCGGGCCAGCAAGCCCTGGAGAATGGTGGGGGCGGTGAGCAACTGGTAGATGGCGGTGACGACCTCGGCGGTCAACTCGATCACGTCCATGCTGCCCTCGCCGCGATCGACGTCGTTCTTGAACAGGGAGAAAGCATTGCGGCCGGTCGTCACCACGGCGCCGCCGTCGTAGAAGCTCTCGATCAGGCTGCCCTGGTAGAAGAGGATCATGCCGCGCGAGGCGGAGCCGGTCAGTCGGAGGTAGCCGGTGAGGCGGTCCGCGCTCAGCGAGCGCAGCAATTTTGGGAAGTCGACGAACGCCGTCTTGAGGGACTCGTAGACGAGCTTGCCAACCGGCAGGGGGTAAAGCTCGGTAGTCGGCGGTCCGTCTGGCGCCGGCTCACTGGGGGTCACGGGCTGGCTGCTCATGACCTGGCGCTCCTGGACTGGAGCGGGAGGCGCGGTCGCCACGGGAGGTGGGATTGCGGCTGGGGCCGCCGGTGATGGAGCGGCGGCAGCCCGGCCGGGCGCCGGCTGTCCGCCGTTCTGGCTCCCGGGAACGCCGCGCCGCTTTGCCTCGGCGAGGATGTCGGCTGTCGGGGCGGTGATGGTTTCTTCGGTTGGCAACTTGGACTTGGGATCGAAGGAGTAGTCGCCCTGCTGCCAGCCGAGCGGGGCAAAGACAGCATCCTCGCCCTGGCTACCATCGCCGAAGGCGTGAAAGAGGTGTCCGAACAGGAAGAACAGCGAAAACGCCTCTCCACCGTTTCGAACTTGAAGTGTACCGGTCGCGCGTTGGGCTTGCATGGACTGTAAGAGTGATAAGAGTGGGGTTTCGCTAAGCGTACCCTTGTAGTCCAGAAGCCTCGGCGCCTGCTCTGTGGAACTCACCTGTCCAAAAGCCTCCACTGCCCCGAGATTTCCCCATGCTAGCACAGGCCAAATAGGATTCCGAAGCTGAGGAGGGGAGCGCGCCGGCGCGGGATCCCGGGTAAGCTCTACCGAGTGCCGGAACTCACAACCTGCACCGACCCCTCGGCGTGGGACGGCTTCGTCTCCCGGGCGTCCGACGGCTCCCTGCTGCAGGCCTGGGCGTGGGGAAGTCTGAAAGCCCGTTACGGATGGCGGGTCACGCGTTATTTCTGGGCGGACGGTGACCGGCCGCTGGCTGCGATCGCCGTTTTGCGCCGAGGCTTGCCGGGCGGCCTCGCCCTCGACTACGCGCCCCGCGGCCCTGTGCTCGACAACCGGCTCGAGGAGTGGCCCGCCTTCTGGCAAGCGCTCCGCGAGCGATTGGCGGCCGACGGCGGCACCGTCCTCAAGGTAGACCCGGAGTGGACCACAGATGCCCAGCGCGCTGCGCTCGAGGCGGCCGGTGCACGCCCCGGGCGGCACGCGATCCAGCACCAGGCCACCATGCGCGTCGACATCAGTGGCGGCGACGACGCCCTGATGCGCTTGAAGGAATCCACCCGCCGTAACATTCGGGCTGGGGAGCGGGCGGGCATTCGGGTCGAGGCCTCCGAGGCGAGCGCCGCCATGGATCACTTCTACGGGCTCCTGGAGGCGACCGCCGGCCGTGAGGGCTTCAAGATCCGGTCCCGCGGCTACTACCAGGATCTGCTTGCGCTCTTTCGGGAGCGCGGGCAGGTGGCCGTCTACCTGGCGCGCCATGACGAGCACCTCCTCGCCGGCGCGGTGATGTTCTTCTTCGGGAACAGGCTCATCTATCTGTTTGGCGGCACCAGCAGCGAAGGCAAGGATCTCAAGACCGGGTACGTGCTGCACTGGCGCGCCATCCAGGATGCCCAGCAGCGCGGCTGCACGACGTACGACATGTGGGGCGTGCCCGTCGATCCGCAGCCCGGGCACCCGGGGTACGGCTACTACGTCTTCAAGTCGCGCTTCAACGGCGAGTTCGTTCGCTACCTGGGCATCTACGACCTCCCCGTGAACCGGGCGGCGGCGATGACGCTCAGGCTTGCGGAACGATTCGCCCGAGCCGGCCAGCCAGAGTTTGTCTGATCCCTCGCACGGCGTCACCGACGGCGACGCCATCGGGGCGCAAGAGTGGGATCGGCTGCTGCTCGCCCAACCCGACGGCAACCTGCTGCAGAGCTGGACCTGGGGCCTGCTGCAGTCGCGGTTCGGCTGGAGCATCGAGCGCCTCGCCTTCCACCATGGTCGCGCCGGCCTGTGCTCGCTGCAGCGAAACCGAAGCCTGATCCCCGGCGGGGCCGTCTATTACGTCCCGCGTGGGCCGGCGATCATCGAAGCGGAGCGGCTGATGGCCCTCGATGAGCTCGAACGGCGCGCGCGCCGAGGCCGTGGTCTCGTGCTCCGGGTCGAGCCCAATGCCTGGGTGGCCGATGAATGGCCGGCGTTCTTCGAGGGCCGCGGCTTCACCCACGGCCGGCCGGTCCAGCCTGAGGCAACCCGGCTGCTGCCCATCGGTGGGCCCCCGGAGGCGCTGCGCGCCGGCTTCAAACCCAAGACGCGCTACAACCTGTCACTCGCGGAGCGTAAGGGGGTGACGGTCCAGGCGTCGCGTGACGTCGGGACCTTCGCCCGGCTTGCCAACGACACGGCCAAACGACAGGGGATTCATCTCCCCGGTATTGCGTACTACCAGGCGTGCCTTGAGCTGTTCGAGCCGCGCGATGAGATCCGAATCTACCTCGCATTTCACGAGGGCGATGCGCTCGGCGGCATCATGGTCTTTCGCTTCGGCAAGACGGCCTACTACCTCTTCGGGGGGTCGACCGACCTGAAGCGGGAGCTGATGCCCAATTACCTTCTGCACTGGCAGGCGATGCTCGATTTCCGGGCGCTCGGTTGCGACACGTACGACTGGTGGGGCATCCCGGAGGAGCCGGCTCCGGACCATCCGTGGTTCGGCCTCTACCGGTTCAAGACCGGCTTCGGCGGCGAAACCGTGCGTTACGTGGGCCTCTACGAGCGGGTCCTACGGCCCGCGTCCTATCGTCTCGAGCACCGCCTGCATCAGGTGAAGACGCGCTTACGCCCGCCTATACTGCGGTGAATGGCGCGGGAACGGACGCTTTCCGACCAGGCGTTTGAGCAGTTCCCCCAGGCACTGGTCGTCGTCGACCGCGAGGCGACGGTGCAATCGATGAACGCCGTCGCGGAGCGGTTGACCGGGTGGCTGCGCGGCGACGCGGTCGGTCGCCCGGCGGCTGACATTCTGGAAATCCGGACCGAAACCGGTGTCAACCTGTGTGCGCCAAACGGCGCGCTCCGGCGCACCCTGCGACTGGGCGCGTCGGTCAACACGCACTTCGCCTATCTCTTTCGGCTGCGGACGAGTGACGACCCGGTCCGCGTCTCATACTCGGTCTCGGCGCTCCGCTCGCGAGGCAAGACGCCGGACGGAGCTGTGATCGCCGTCCATGACGTGACGCCCGAGCTGGAGACGATCGAGGCCAGGGATGCCTTGATGCTGGCCGCCTCGCACGAGCTCAAGACGCCGCTCACGACGCTTAAGGGCCTGAGCGAGCTGCTGCTCGACTTCGAGCTGACCGAGGCCCAGCGGCGGGAGCTCCTCACGGATCTGCATGGCCAGGCGGACCGGATGGACCGGCTGATCGGGGACATCCTCGCGGTCAGCCGAATCGATTCAGGCCGCGTGTCGGTCGACTTTTCGCGCGTCGACGTCGCGCCGGTCGTCAAGCATGTCTGCGAGGAGTTGCGGCCGATGCTCAAGGGACGCAGCCTGACCTGCCGCGTGCCCGAGGATATCCCGCCGGTTTTCGGTGAGGCGCGCAAGCTTCACCAGATTCTCGTCAATCTCGTCAGTAATGCCATAAAATATTCCGAGCCTGGAACCCGGATCAAACTCAGCGTTCGTGGCGACCAGGCGGTTGTGAGGTTCGAGGTCTCAGACCAGGGAGTCGGAATCCGCAAGGAACATCTGGCGCGCCTCTTCGAGAAGTTCTACCGCGCCGATGACCCGGCGGTGCGGCGGGTGTCCGGGACCGGTCTTGGGCTGTACATCGTGCGCAACCTCGTGACCATGCTCGGCGGCCAGGTCCAGGTCCGCAGCGAGCACGGTAAGGGTAGCGTCTTCATCGTGACGGTCCCCCGTGCCGAAACGAGCCCCGCAGGCGCCGCCCGGCAACGCCGCCGGATTGTCCCGGTTGTCCGCGTCGCCGCCGGAGTCCGCTGATGCCGCCAGCCAAGAAGATTCTGATCGTCGACGACGAAGCCATGATCCGCAAGGCGATCCACCTTGCCCTGGAGAAAGAAGGCTACGAGGTCGTGGAAGCCGAGACCGGTGGGGAGGCGATGCGCCGCCTCGAGGTCAGCAAGCCTGACCTGATCCTGCTCGACGTCATGTTGCCGGACGTCTCGGGCTTCGACGTCTGCCGCGACATCCGCAAAGCCGGCCTCCGCGTGCCCATCATCATTCTCAGTGCCAAGACGGAAGAGATCGACGTCGTGGTCGGCCTCGAGATCGGCGCCGATGATTACATCACCAAGCCGTTCCGCACACGCGAGTTGCTCGCCCGGATCGCGGCCCACCTGCGAAAGGCTCGGCAGGAAGAAGAGGCGGTCAACCAGGGCCGGCTGGAATTCAAGGAGCTGGTCATCGATCTCAATGAGCGCCGCGTCTTTCACGAGTCGGCCGAGGTCATGCTTACGCACACCGAATTCGATCTGCTCGCATTCCTCGCCGCCAACGCCGGCAAGGTGCTCTCCCGCGAGAAGATTCTCAATCACGTCTGGGGCTACGAGTATCCGATCGAGACCCGGGTCATCGACGTCCACATCCGCAACCTGCGCCGGAAGATCGAGCAGGACCCCTCGCATCCCTTTTTCATCCTGGC
>JALYYC010000094.1 GCA_030946755.1 Candidatus Dormiibacterota bacterium | reverse complement strand
ATGGCCGAGGCCGTCATCGCCGGCGTGCTCGAGCGGAACCTGGTGCCGGCGACCTCCATCATCGCCAGCCACCCGCGCGCCGACCGGCGCAAGGTGCTGGCTGACAAGTACGGCATCGGGGTGACGGGGGACAATGCCGCGGCGGCCACCCGGGGCGACATCGTCCTCCTGGGGATCAAGCCGCAGGTGCTGACCAGGGTCCTCGCGGATCTCCGCCCCAGCCTCGCCCCCGACAAGCTCGTGATCTCGATCGTGGCCGGGGCGACCACCGAGACTCTGCGTAAGGGGCTCGACCACCCCGTCCTGGTTCGCGTCATGCCAAACACGCCGGCCCAGATCGGGGTCGGCATGAACATCTGGTACGCGACACCGGAGACGACTGAGGCCCATCGCGCCCAGGCGCGCGCGCTCCTTGGCGCGCTCGGCCGCGAGCTCCAGGTTGACGACGAGAAGTTCGTCGCGATGGCGACCGCCGTCAGCGGCACCGGACCAACGTATGTATTTCTGGTCATGGAGGCCCTGATCGACAGCGCGGTCCACCTCGGCTTCCCCCGCCACATGGCCCACGACCTGGTGATGGAGACGTTGAAAGGCTCGATCGCTTTTGCCGAGCGATCCGGCAAGCACCCCGCCCAGCTACGCGACATGGTCACCTCGCCCGGCGGCACCTCGGCCGCCGCGCTGCACGAGCTCGAGCGCGGACGCCTCCGCACGGTGCTTGCCGACGCCGTCTGGGCGGCCTACCGGCGGACGATGTCGCTTTCGGAGAGCCTCAGCGCGGGGAAAGAGCCCGACCCGATGCCGCCGGCCTAAAGGCTAAAAGGCGATATTCCGGCCTTCCATCACCAGGTTCGCCCAGCCCTTCGGGTCGAGCCAGGAACCACCGACCGCTTCGACATCCTGTTGCGAGACCCCACGGGCCTCAGCACAACCTTTTCAAACGTGGATCTTGATTCGGTTGTCTTTGGCGTAGGTCAGGACTTCCTTGAGCGCTGGCACTCCCTTGCCCTGCACGCCGTCAGCAACCCCCGCCTTGATCAACTCGGTGGAGTCCCCGGCGAGGACAATGCGCACCTGCACGCCGGTCTGCTGCGCGCCCCGCGCAAGGTGGAAGGGGATCGTCGCCTTGGTGGCGTCGTTTAATCCCCATGTGGTCGAGATCGTCAAGACCTGATCCATTACCTATCCTGCCTTTGCGAGCTGACTCGCGATCACGTCGCCGTCGACATAGCCGTAATTGACGGCGACCGCCTTACCGTCGCCTCTCAGTATCACGGTTGCCGGGACACTCTGCACGCCAAACCGGCCGGCCAGTGCCGGCTCCCGCGCGGCCATCACCTCATTGACTCGAAAGTGTCCGGCGGATCCGTTCATGGCCGCGAGCGTTTCCTTCTGCCGGATGCAGTCGCTGCAGAGCGTGCCGCTGAAGAGGACGACCGTCGGCTCGCCCTGACTCATGTCCGGGTGGGCACGGCCTCCGAGGATCTGAGCGCGACGCCTGGCCTGCCACCGTCGCAGCAGCCTTCGCGCGCCAAACACGCCGGCGAGCACCAGCGCGACGATCGCGAGGCGTAAGGCGATCCCAGCGACCGGATCCCGCATCAGCTCTTCACCACTCCCATCCGCTCAAGGCGGAAAAATATCAGGCAGCCGAGTCAATAATCAAACGCAAGGTTGGCAAAGGCCAGGACGATGACGATCCAGGCCAGCGCCCATCCAATCGGGGTGAAGCTCGCCGCGAAGACCAGCGTCGCGAGCATCAGCATGATGCCGCCCAGCAGCTGCGCAAAGGCGTGCGGCTTCGGACTCTCGCGCCGGGACGCGGGCGTCAGGACCCTGGCCGGCTTCAGGACCTGGAAGTAGAACTGCCGAAACAGGCCGAGCCGGGGCTGCCAGACGCCGAGAAGCATGACGACCGCGAGCAGCGGAACCAGCCAGATGGCCGCGGGCGTCAGGGCACTCAGCAAAAAGGCAACCAGCAGGGTCGCGATGATCCCCGCCTGGTTGACCTTGAGCGCCGTCCGATCGACCATCGCCGCTGAGCCCATTCCTGACAAATTGGATCGATTTTATCAACTAACGAGGTGGATATCGCATCGACCCCCGATGCTTGACACGCGACGAGCCCCAGGCGTAAGCTCCCTATCGCCTATAGGCTGTAGGCCGTAACGCTGGCAGGTTCGAAGAGGGAGACAGCGCACCCAGCTTGGACTCTAAAACCAATTCGGCGGAACGGGCTCGCGGGGAAAGCGTCGCGCTGGCGCCACCACCCCGGTCTCGAGGCCGCGCCGTGCTCGACCGCGTACAGCAGTTCCGAGAAGGCGGAATCCTGC
This sequence comes from Candidatus Dormiibacterota bacterium, assembly GCA_030946755.1. Classification (GTDB taxonomy): domain Bacteria; phylum Chloroflexota; class Dormibacteria; order CF-121; family CF-121; genus JALYYC01. Next base: position 13,255 of record JALYYC010000094.1, on the reverse strand, counting down.
TCGCCGTACTTGTCACCGGAGCGATCTTTACCGCCATCGATCCGCGGTTCATCGCCGTCGGGAACCTTGGCAACATCGCCTCCCAGATCTCCTTCGAGGGCGTCTTAGCGGTCTCCATGACCTTCGTCCTGATCTCCGGGGAGATCGATCTCTCGATCGGGTCAATGGTTGGCGTGACCGGGGTGGTCTTCGGGTTGCTCATGACCCAGGGCGCAAACCCGTGGGTGGCCGTCGTCCTGAGCCTGCTGGCGGGGTGCACGATGGGGGCCCTGAATGGCATCTTGAGCGTGGCCCTACGGGTTCCGACGATCATCATCACGCTCGGCATGCTCAACGCCTACCGAGGCTTCGCCTACCTGATCTCGAATGGCTACCCGGTCGAGAACTATCCAAAGACGTCCGCGTTTTTTGCAATTGGCCAGGACAAGCTCTTCGGCGTCGTTCCGTATACGGCCATCATCCTGCTGGTCTTCGCCGTCATCAGCGCCATCGTGCTGCGCCAAACCGTCATTGGCCACCGCATCTACGCCATGGGGAGTAACCAGCGCGCCGCGCAACTCTCCGGCATCCGGACGAATCGCATCCGCATTGGGGTCCTGATTTTCAACGGCTTTGCCGCCGCCGTCGCCGGTCTGATGGCCGTGTCGCAAACGGCAACCTCGGATCCGAATATCGGCATCGGGTACGAGTTGGATGTCATCGCCGCGGTCATCATTGGCGGCGCGAAGCTGACCGGCGGCTCGGGCACCGTCCTCGCCTCCTTGCTTGGCATGCTCTTGCTCGGCCTGATCCGGAACGGCCTGGTCCTGGTCGGCGTCTCCATCTATCTCCTGATCGTGGTTAGTGGCCTCATCGTCATCCTTGCCGTCGCCATCGACCGGTTCGTGACGCGCCGGCGACAGGGAGGGGGTGGTGTGCAGGCGGCGTGAGGCCATCACCGATTCCGGAACACCAAGTACAAGGAGGGACGCGTGAATTTTCAATCACTTTCGATGCGAACGGCAACCCTGGCGCTGGGCGCCGGCCTGGTCCTCACCGCGTGCGGCGGGACGTCGTCGTCGGGCAGCACCAAGCACATCACGCTGGCGCTTGTCCTCGACGACCTGACCAACCCGGTCGAACTTCCGCTCCGCAAAGGCGCCCAGGACATGGCGGCGAAGGACGGCTTCACCCTGAAGGTCGTCGGGCCCTCACCCGCAACCGCCCAGCAACAGATCTCCCTGATGCAGGACCTGCAACAGCAGAAGGTTGACGGCACGATCATCCTGCCCGTCGACTCGGCCGCGCTCGTTCCCGCCATCAACAGCATGGTGGCGGCGCACATCCCGGTGGCCACGACCGAGATCGATGCGCCGACGTCCAATCGCAGCTTTTTCTACATTGGCGGCTCCTCCACGATTGACCAGGGGAAGCTCTCTGCCCAGCGTGTCTTCAAGTATTTCAAGGACAAGGGCGTCACCGGCACCATCAACTACGTGCTGACCTCCTGCCTCCCAACCGTAACCGGGCAGCAGGAACGCAGGTCGGGCTTCGAGGCCGAGGTCCAGGTCGAGAATGCGACCAGCCCATTCAAGTTGACCCAGGTCGGCTTCTACGACACGTCAACCGATCCAGCAAAGAACTTCGCCAACACGCAGAACATCTACACGGCAAAGGGATCCCAGATCCAGCTCGCCTACGCCATGTGCGGCCCGGACACCCAGAACTGGGGCAAAGTCTTAAAGGCCAATAGCAATCACAACGTCCTTGTCGCCGGCTACGACTGGCTGCCCGCGACCCTCGACCTGATCGGAGAGGGCTGGGTCGGTTGGGCCCAGGGCAACAGCCTCTACAACGAGGGCACATACGCCTTCACCCAGATGTACGACCATGTTGCCAACGGCAAGGCGCTTCCGACCGGCGTCATCCACGGGACCTCCATCTTTTGCGACAAGAACAACCTGGCCGAAATCCGGAACAGCCCCGATGTCAAGGCGGCGGGCGGGTAGACGCATGACCAGTCGAGGAGGCGCCAACCGATGATGGCCGCGGCAGCCGTCGCGCCGCCGCGCGTGTCGGTGGGTGGCATCTCCAAACGCTTCGGAGGCGTCCAGGCTCTCGACGAAGTGAGCCTGGACGTCTTTCCCGGCTCGATTCATGCGCTCCTGGGCGAGAATGGCGCCGGCAAGAGCACGCTGGTCAAGATCCTGACCGGCGCCATCCATCCGGACTCGGGGACGATCGCGGTCGCCGGCCAGCCGGTCCGGATCGCCTCTCCACGTGACGCGATCCGTCTCGGGATCGCGGCGGTGCACCAGGAGCTCAACCTGTTTCCCGATCTCACGGTGGTCGAGAACGTCTTTGCGGGCAACGAGCTCCACGATCGCTTCCTGTTCGTGCACCGGGCCGCCATGGTCGAGGAGCTCCGGAAGATCATGAACCTGGTCGGCTGGTGGATCGATCTCGAGCAGCCGGTCCAGCATCTCCGGCTCGCGGAGCGGCAGATGGTCGAGATCCTCCGAGCCTTTCACCTGAAGGCTGATCTGATCCTGCTTGACGAACCGAACTCCGCCCTGACGGATGCGGAGACCCAGGCCCTCTTCAGGATGATGCGGCGGTTTCAGCAGCACGGCCAGAGCTTCCTGCTGGTGTCGCACCGGCTCGACGAGGTGTTTTCGGTCGCCGACCATATCACGATCCTCCGGGATGGTCGCCGAGTCGCCTCCTCCCCGGTTTCGGAGTTGACCCTCCCGGAGGCCGTGCGATTGATGGTCGGCAGCGCCCAGACCAGCCGCACCGCGGCGCATCGCCGCCTTCCGGCCGACACCCCCGTTGAGCTCCAGGCCTCGACGATCACGGGCGTGGGGTTCACCGAGGTCAGTTTCGGCATCCGTCGGGGCGAAATCGTCGGCTTCGCCGGCCTCGAGGGGGCGGGCGTGCAATCGCTCTTCGCGGCGCTCTTCGGACTTCGGCGCATGCAAGCGGGAACCCTCCTGCTGGGCGGCAAGGCCTACCGACCGCGCAGCACGGCTGACGCGATCGCCCGAGGGGTGGCCTCCATTCCGGCGGACCGCCGCGTTGAAGGCCTCCTGATGGACCGCTCCGTCGGCGAGAACATTGTCCTAGTGGTCCTGCACCGTGTGATGACCGTCCTCGGCTTCGTGCCACGGCGGCGCATTCACCGGACCGCGGATGAATACGCCAGGGCGTTTCGGCTCCGGGCGTCGTCCCTGGACACGCCCGTCGTCGAGCTGAGCGGCGGCAACCAGCAAAAAGTCGTGCTGGCCAAATGGTTGGCGGCGGCCCCGAGGCTGCTCCTCCTCAATGACCCGGGCCGCGGCATCGACGTTGGCGCCAAACGGGAGGTCCACGACGCGATTCGCCGGCTGGCGGGCGGCGGCATGTCGATCCTGGTGTGGTCATCGGAAGCCGAGGAAACCCTTGAGCTCTGCGACCGGATCCTCGTCATGCGAAAGGGTCGCCTGGTCACCGAGGTGGATCCGGCGACCACCTCCTTGAACGATCTCCTGCTTGCCGTCACCGGCGAGCGGCAGGATCCGCGCCCGTGACCGCGATGAGCTGGTTGATCGTCGGACACGGCTCGGTGGGGTCAGCCCTGGCCCGCCGGATCGATTCCGCGGGCGGCCGCGTGCTCGTCTACGATCCCGCGCCCCGGATCCCCGTGACCGTCGGGAGCCATCTCGAGCGGCTGGGACCGAACGATGGTCCCGTCGATCGCGTGGTGAGCTGCGTGCCGCCCTCAGAGGCGGAGCGGGTGCCGGCGCTGGTCGCGCCGGTCCTCACCCGGGACTCGGTCCTGCTCGATTGGAATACCGTGTCGCCGGAGGCCAAGCAGGTGATCGCCGCCGCATCCGCCTCCGAGATGATCGACGTGGCGCTGCTCGACACACTTGACGCCACCCGGGCCCAGCCGCGCGTCGCGATCAGTGGCGCGCGCGCCGACATCCACCGACCGCTGGTCGAGGCGCTCGGCTTTCACGTCGACATTGCCGGCCGCAAGCCCGGCGATGCCGCGCTGCTCAAGTACGCCCGCTCGATCTTCATGAAGAGCCTGGAAGGGCTCGTCCTGGAGTATCTGGCGCTGACCGAGCCGATCGACCGCCAGGGAATCGTGTCGGCCTCGGTTGAGAACAACGTCGGCACGCAGGCGATGGATTTTTTTGCCCTGCTCGTCACTACCAATCGCCGCCATGCGGCACGGCGGGCCGGCGAACTGGCCGACGCGGTCGAGGTGCTCCAGGCGCGGGGCGCGTCGATTACGGTAGCCAAGGCGGTCGTTCCGCTCCTGGAGCACGCGGCGAAGATCTGGCAGGCGGCGGACGCCCCACGTGCGGATGCGAGCCTCCACGAGCTGGTCGTCTACCTGGAAGCGCATCTGTGAGCATCGTCGACGTCAACCCGACGGAGGAAGGATTCCTGCAGCGTGCCCTTGACACGGTCAGAGCCCGCACCGACCGCCTCGTCCGCGTCTGCCCAGGGCCTAACGGCCACGGCTACCCGCTGCTCGACTGGATGCTCTCGCCTCTGCCGGAGACCTGCGAACGTGAGAACTTGGGACTCGTCATCGACTACCAGGGGGCAGCGATTCCGTGGGAGCTCGTGATCCCCTTCGCGCGCGCCTATCCCGGCCTTCCAATGATCCTCGTGGGGGCATCGGGACAAAGTCTTAGCGTGATCCCGGCTGCGCTCGAGGTGGCCGCCAACCTGATCGTCGAGCTTCCCGATGCCTCCGATCGCCCAACGGTCGAGCGCCTCGTGGGACGATTCGGATCCCATCGGGTCACCGTCAGCGCCAGCACGATCGTGCCCGACGCCTGGCGTGAGGCGCACCTATGAGCGCACGATACCTCGTCGTCCTCGACAGCCTCTATGACACCCTCGACATCGAGACGTCGACCGCGGTCGCCCATGGCTGGGAGCTGTCGCGTTGGGACGGTTCGGCGGAGCAACTCGGACGGGCCGACGTGGTCGTCCATGTCAGGACACGGATCGATCATGCCCTGATTGCCCAGCTGACGCGATGCCGGGTGATCGGTCGCTTTGGCGTCGGCCTTGATTCGGTCGACCAGGCGGCGGCAGCCGAACACCAGATCGCCGTGGTCAACGTTCGCGACTATTGCATCCCGGAGATGACGGCACACACGCTGGCGCTTGGCTTTGGCCTGGAACGGCGTCTCGGCGGCTGGAACAATAGGGACTGGCTGGACGCCGACTGGCAGGCGGTTGCGAAGACGCGACCGGTCCGCGGTCGGACCCGCGTCACGGTCATCGGCCTCGGATCGATCGGCAGCGCGGTCGCGAGCGCCCTGCGGGATCTCGCCTACGACGTGGTGGTCGTCACGACCCGCGGGCAGGCGACCGCCAACCAACTGCGCCTGCGCGTCCTCCCATTGGAAGACGCCCTACAGCGCGCCGACTTCGTTTTTCTGCACGCGGCCCTCGAGCCCGCGACCGCCAACCTTCTCGACCAGCGACGGTTGGCGCTCATGCCTGCCGATGCCATCCTCGTCAATACGGCCCGACTGGGCCTTATCGATCAGACCGCCATAGCCGTCGCACTGACCTCCGGACGCCTTGGCGGCCTCGGGCTGGACGCGCGGCTGGAACCGCAGAGCCCACTACGTCGCTTCGCAAGCGATCCACGCGTCCTGATCACCCCGCACGTCGGCTGGTACAGCGAACGGTCGCAGCGAGTGCTCCGGCAGAGCGCGATCAAGAATTCCATCGACGCCTATGGCACCGTAGCCGGGAGGAAAGCATCATGACCAATACCAGCCCAGTCGTCATCGTGACCGGGGCTGCCCGCGGCATCGGGCAGGCAACCGCCGAGCGCCTGCGATCCGACGGATGGACCGTGGCGGCAGCCGACCTGGAAGCCGGCGATGGTGTCAGCCGCTGCGACGTGACCCGCCCCGATGAGGTCACGAGCTTCGTGCAGGGAGTCCGCACCGCGCACGGCCGGATCGACGCCATCGTCAACGCCGCCGGCATGGGCCGGCCGGCGAAATTCCTCGAGGCCACCGATGACATCTGGCAACGGCACTTCGACGTCAACGTGCTGGGAACGGTTCGGATCTGCCGAGCGGCGATCCCGCACTTGCGCGAGTCGAGTCACCCCGACCGTGGCATCGTCAACTTCACGTCGCAGGCCGCCAAAACCGGCGGCTTGCTGATCGGCGCCCCGTACGCCTCGGCAAAAGCCGCCGTGCTATGCCTGACCAAGACGCTGGCGGCAGAGTTCAGCCCGGAGGGGATCCGAGTCAACGCCGTGGCTCCCGGCATCGTCGACACGGCCTTTTTAGATGGGGTTCCGGGAATCCGGGATCGCGGACCGCAACTTCCCCTGCGCCGCCTGGGCCGTCCGGACGAGGTGGCAAGCGTCGTCGCATTCTTGCTCTCGCCGGACGCCAGTTATCTGACCGGCGAGATCATCGACGTCAACGGCGGCTTGTTGATGGACTGATGCCGCAGCTTACCTGGGATCTCCACCTGCACCCCGCGCCGTCTGTCACCCCGCGGTGGGGCGATGGCCTGCGCGTCTGGGAGGCGGCTCGCGAGGCGGGTGTCCGGGGATTCGTCTGGAAATCGCACGAGGAGCACACAGCGGCGAGATGTTCGGCCCTACCCACCGGGCCGCCTGACGCCATCGGCTCCGCCTCCCTCAATGCCTTCGCCAGTCCGAAGAGCGTGATGGACGCGGTGGCTCAAGGCGCGCGCTGGATCTGGGGCCCGTCCCGCGACTCGGCAGGCGGCCTCGCCTGGGATCTTTCCTTGCCGCCCTGGTGGCCGGAGCTGCGATCTGAGCTCGTCCGGCTGAAGAAGCCGCTTGTCCTTGCGACCTCGCACCTTGGTGTCGCGGGTCGCCTCGAGCTGGCGCGAACCGCCGCGGAGATGGGTGCTTACTGCAGCGTCACCCATAGCCTCTACCTCTCCGATCAGGATGCGCGGGTGCTTGCGGGACTCGGCTGCGCGTTCGAGCTGGATCTGTACACCGCGGCCCATCCGATCGCCGATCGTCCGCAGGCGGACCTCCTGACGCGAGCCGCCAGCCTCCGGGAGACCGGGAGCCTTGTCTATTTCACCTCTGATGCGGGCCAGGCCCATGTCGGCAACCCGTTCGAGTTCTCGCGCAAGTTGCTGGATGCCCTCGCCAGCGAGGGAAACTCCAGCCTGATCGCTGAGCTGGCCGGCACGAATCCGGCAACCTTCGTCGGGCAGGTGTGGCCATGAGCGTCGGACTCGTCGTTGGCGCCGGCGGCGGGATCGGGTCTGCCTGCGCCCGCGCGCTGGACGGCTCCGCCGACCTGATGGTGCTGGCTGGCCGTTCCGAGGCACCACTTCGGGCGGTCGCCGCGACATTGCGCGGCGGGTCGGAGGTCGTCACCGGCGATGTCGCGACCGCCGAAGGCCGGGAAAAGATCGCCACCGGCGGCGGCGACGCTGAGATCGCCTGGGTGATCCTTGCCTCCGGGGTACCCCTGCGGGGCGCCTTTCCTGACCTTATGCCCCAGGACATCGAGGCGACGTTCCTGACCAACCTGGTTGGACCCGCGCTGCTCATTCGTCGCCTGCTCGACCGCGCCTGGCAGCCAAACGCGAGCATCATCGGGATCGGCTCGATCTCGGCATCCCGCTCGCTGCCGAACCGGGCCGCCTACAGCGGGAGTAAGGCAGGCCTCGAACATCTATGCCGATCGCTGGCCGCCGAGGTCGCGCCCCGCGGCATCCGGGTGAATGTGGTTTCGCCCGGCGTGACCGACACCCCGTTTCTGGGCAGCAATCAGCAGGCGCTCCAGACCTGGGTCGCCGACCATGTCCCCCAGCGGCGCCTGGCCACGCCGGAGGACGTGGCCGGCGTGGTTCGCTACCTGGTTCTCGATGCGCCGGCCTACGTCACCGGGGCACGGATCGCCGTGGATGGCGGCGCGGAGAGCGTCTCATGAAAGCGCGGGTGCAGGACGGGCTTCCGCTTCACGTCAGCACCAAAGCCGAGGCGGTCTACCAGGAGCTCCGGAGCCGCATCCTGGACGGATCCATCGAGCCTGGATCGACGCTGAACCAGGAAGTGCTCGCGGCCGGACTCGGCCTCTCCATCACGCCGCTGCGCGAGGCCTTGCGCCGGTTGGAAGCGGAAGGGCTGGTCCGCCTCGAGGCGCATCGAACCATGACGGTCGCACCCCTGACCCGGCGCGAGCTCAACGAGCTCTATGCGGTGCGCCTCCAACTCGACCCGTTCGCCGCGGCCCTGACGGCCGAGACCGCATCCGGTGATGTCCTGGCCGAGATCGCGCGCGTGGCTGGGCGGCGCGTCGAGCGCACGCCCCGAGCCCTCCTGCATAACAATCGGACCTTCCACCACGCGATTTACTCGAACTGCGGCAACCTGGTCCTGATCGGGATCCTGGATCAGCTCTGGACACGCACGGACCGCTATCGCCTGATCGTCCTGCAGGACGAGCTCCAAAAGCGAGCGGCGCAGGAGGAGCACCGGGAGATCGCCGTGGCGCTCGCCAACCGCAACCCGAACGAGGTGGGGGCCCTCGTCAGCCGGCACGTCGAGAAGACCCAGCGGCTGATCGAGCACCTCGCGGAGGGGCTCTAAGATCGGACGGGCCGCGGAACTGGTCGCCCTGGGCGTGCCAACCCTTCACGAGGCGAACCATCGCCGTGGGTTGATGCGGTCGATGCGCGTGCTGGTGGGCGAGAGCTTCGCCGGCGAGGCCGAGACCGCGGGGATCCCGGCCGGCGACAACCTGGGCATCCACCTCGCGCTCGAGCACGCGGCGGCGGGCGCCGTGCTGTGCGTCGCGAGCGGGGGCCGCGGGCTGTACGGCGTGATCGGCGAGTTGATGGTCGAGGCGGCTCGAGCGCGGGGCCTGGCAGCCGTCGTCGTCGAGGACGGCGTGCGGGATATCGAGCGCCTCTCGCCGCCCCCGGCGATTGCCGGCCTGCGCGTCGCATCTCACGGCACCGTCAAGCGCCGCCCCGGGGTGCTGGCGGAGCCGATCGGCATCGACGGCGTGCTGGTCCGGCCCGGGGACTGGGTCGTGGGTGATCGCAACGGCGTCTGCGTCCTGCCCGCCGACCGGGTTGACGACATCATTGAATCGGCCCGCGCCCGGGAGCGCCGCGAAGATGGGAATCGCGAGGAGATCCGGCGCGGCATCCCGACCACCCGGGTATTCGGCCTGCACTAAGGGAGAGGAGGAATCGTGCGTATCGAGGACGTCGAGGTCATCAATCTGCGGTTCGACTACCCGACGGGGAACGGCTTCCGCTATGCCGGGGGAACGGTCACGAGTCGGGTCACCTCGCTCGTCCGCGTCCACACCGATTCGGGACTGGTTGGCCTGGGCGCCGCGTACAGCCATCCGGACCTCGTCCGCGTCATCATCGAGGGCAACCTCCGGTCCCACCTCATCGGTGAAGATCCGCTGCAAGTCGAGGCACTCTGGGAGAAGATGTACGGCCTGACCCGCTGGTACGGCCGGAAGGGCGCGGCGCTCTCGGCCATCGGCGGGATCGACATTGCCCTGTGGGACTTGCGAGGCAAGGCGGCAGGCCAGCCGGTCTACCGGCTCCTCGGCGGCGAGCGTGGCGTCGCCCCGGCGTACGCCAGCGGCCTCTTCTGGCAGGATGATGTGGCGGCCATTGAGCAGGAGGCGGCTCGACACCGCCAGCGTGGCTTCCGTCGGGTGAAGATGCGGCTGGGGCGTTCGGAGGATTACGACGTCGCTGCCGTGGCGGCAGCCCGGCGCGGCGTTGGCGCCGACGGCGACGTCATGGTCGATGGCTCCCATCGCTATTCGGCGGAGGTCGCGGAGCGAATGGGATCCGTGCTCGCCGAGCACCGGGTCTTCTGGTTCGAGGAGCCGTTTCCTCCGGAGGACCTCGATGCCTACGTCGCGCTCCGTCCCAGGCTGACCGTGCCGCTGGCAGCGGGCGAGAACGAGTTCGGGGCACAGGGCTTCCGGGAGATCATCCGCGCCGGGGCGGTCGACATCGCGCAGCCAGACGCCTGCCGCACGGGAGGCATCACCGAGTCGATGCGGGTCGCGCGCCTGGCCGCCGAGCACGGCGTTCGGATCGCGCCTCACACCTGGAGTGATGCGGTCGCGGTCATGGCGAATGCCCACGTGGTCGCCTCCATTCCGCACGGCGTGACGGTTGAGGTCGATCAGACCGGGAATCCATCGATCGACGATCTGCTAAGCGAGCCGCTCAGGATCGAGGACGGGATCCTACAACTGCCGGATCGCCCTGGGCTCGGGATCGAGCTCTACCAGGCCACGGTTGATCGGCTGGCCGTCCCGAAGGACCAGTTGATGCTCGACGGCAATTACTCGGATCTGACCTTCGGCCGCCAGTACTACCACGCGGAGCCGCCGTACCAGACGAGCGCCGCGCGAGGCCGATGAGCTTGCGGATTGGCGTCGGCCAGATCTCCTGTGAGTCGAACACGTTCTCCGCCTTTAGCTGCGACCTCGAGACCGTGCGCAAGACGGGCTACCTCTATGAAGGCGCCGACGTGTTCGAGCTTCGAGACAAGAGCAATGAGGTCGCAGGGATGATCGCGACCGTGGAAGCGTCCGGGGCGACGGTTGTTCCGCTCCTCGCCTCGCGCTGGAATTCTTCTGCCGTTGTTTCCCGGGACTGCTACCGCTACCTGCGCGAGCATCTGCTGGCGCGGATCCGGGAAGCCGGTCAGCTCGATGGCGTGTTGCTCTCCTGCCACGGATCGATGGTCGCGGACGGCACCGATGACCCCGAGGCCGACATTGGCCAGGCGGTTCGCCAGCTGGTTGGTCCGCGGGTTCCCGTCGTCATGACCCTGGATCTGCACGGCAACGTGACGCGGCCAATGGTCGAGTGCCTGACCGCCATCCTGGGCTACAAGGAATATCCGCACGACGATCCGGTCAGCACCGGAGAACGGGCCGCTCGGCTGCTCCTCCAGTCGGCTCGCGGAGAAGTCAACCCGCTGATGGCCTGGATGCGGGTCCCGATGATCCTGACCGCGTTCAACGCGTCCACCAAAGGCGACGGACCCTTCGCGCAGCTGATGAACGAAGCCAAAGCCCTGGAACGCGTGCCGGGCATCCTGTCGACCTCGATGCAGTTCGTTGGATCTTACGTGGACATTCCCGACATGGGCTGCAGCACGGTGGTCATCACGGACGGCGACCCCGGGCTGGCGGTGCGCGAGGCCGGCACGCTGGCTGCGCGCTACTGGGGCCGACGCCAGGAATTCCTCGTCGAGACCGTTAGCGTCGGCGAGGCGGTCCGCCGAGGACGGATTGTCGACGGTGGCCCGATCATTCTGCTGGACACCGCCGACACCACCGGCGGCGGCGCCGCGGGGGACAGCATCGACCTCGTCGCCGGCCTTCGCGAGGCTCGCGTGACCGAGCCCGCCATCGCGATGGTGGTTGACCCCGAAGGCGCCGAGGCCTGCGTGCGCGCCGGCGTCGGGTCCGAGGTAACCCTGGAATTGGGACACCGGGTGGATCCGCGCTGGGGGAAGCCCCTTCGCGTCAGCGGCCAGGTCATCAAAACATCCGACGGCCAATTCACGTATACGGGCGGGGTCTTCGGCGGGACGCTCGGGTCGATGGGGCCGTCGGCGGTGCTGCAGGTTGGCAGTATTCAAATCCTCGTCCAGAGCCTGCCGACCTATGACTGGAAAGACGAGCAATACCGATCGGTTGGATTGCGTCCCGAGACCGCCAAATTCGTCGGCGCAAAGAACATGATGAATTTCCGCAACGCCTACGGTGCCATCATGAAGGGACAGCACGTGCTCGACCTGCCGGGCCCGACCGCTCCAGATATGCGAAGCCTGCCGTTCGCGCGCGCCACCCGTCCCTGGTACCCGATGGATGACGCACCAAAACCGGAGTTCCCCTCCGCGGTGTCGGGTCCAGCCACACGCTCCACCTAGTGGAGATTGTGGACGCCCACCATCATCTGTGGGATACACGCCGGCTTCACTACCCGCTGTTTGCGCAGATCCCTGCCCTGAATCGTCCCTATCCCGTCGCCGCATTCGACGAGGTGGCGCAGTCGATGGGGGTGGCGGCGTCCGTCTGCGTCGAAGCCGCCTCAGCCGGTGCCGACGGCATGGCCGAGCTCGCCTGGCTCCGCGAGCAGGCGGATCAATCGGACAGGATCAAGGCGATCGTGGCGTGGGCGCCGGTGGAGCGGCCCGAGATCGCCACCTATCTCGAGCGGCTCATGGCACTCGATGATCGCCGCATCGTGGGGATCCGGCGGTCCTTCGAATTCGAGGCTCCCGATTTCCCGAGTTCCCCCGAAGTCGTGGCCGGCGTCCGCCGTCTTGGCGAGATCGGGTTGAGCTTTGATCTTGTGCTCTTCCCGCCTTCACTTCGGGCGACAACCGACCTTGTTCGACAGTGCCCCGATGCCAGCTTTATCCTCGACCACCTCGGGAAGCCCCCCATTCGCTCCGGTGACCTGGAACCCTGGTGGGGCGACCTGGCCAAGCTCGCCGCCCTCCCGAATGTTGTCTGCAAGATGTCTGGCATGTCGACCGAAGCCGACCGAGACCTCTGGACCGCTGATGATCTCGCCCCGTATTGGGATCGAGCGGTGGACTGCTTTGGATGGGAGCGCCTACTATTCGGAAGTGATTGGCCCGTCTGCAATCTGGCCCGAGGGTACGAAACCTGGTTGACGGCTGTCGAGGAGCTTCTGGCGGGCGTCTCGCCGACAGACCGGACCAAGTTTTTCGTGGGCAACGCAACGCGCATCTACCACCTGGCCAGGCCCACACGAATCGATGATCATCCGCCTGCGCCCTAACAACTGCTTCCTGTCTCACAAGGCAAAACAAACCGCCGGGCCACGCAGCCCGGCGGTTCTTGGTGCGCCTGGATCGACGAGACCTCAGGTCTTCGCTCGGTCGCCGCCTCCGCCATTTCCGTCATCGCCCGACGGAGCCGGCGCGACGTTAAGTCTCCCCTGCATGAAGTCATGGATGTTGCAGTTGAAGTGGTACGTCCCCGACGCTGTCTGCTCGCCCGTCGTCACGACCCAACGCGTCGTCGTGGGCAGGTCGTAGTTCACCCCGAGCCTGACACCCGCATCCACGACGGTCGCGGGGGTGGTTAGCTGCGTCCCGGAGGGCGCGGTACCCGGATCGGCCGCGGTTTCTTGATCCTCTTCTGGGATACCACAGGACGGCGGCGGACCAGACCCTGGTGGACCCGGCGGAGGAACGAAGGCGGCATCGCAA
>JALYYC010000062.1 GCA_030946755.1 Candidatus Dormiibacterota bacterium | reverse complement strand
GCCGGCGTTCGGAAATTCAATCCGAAATCGGTGCGCCCGGGAGACCTGGCCCTGGTCGCGGCGATCGCCCCTGGCTCAGCCGACGAATAAGCTCGGCGAGCGGCACCGCCTCCAGCGACGCGATTCGAAGGTCCGCCTGACTGAGGTCCATCCCGCTCGTCATCGCCGTTGGCACCGCGACGCAGGTGATGCCCGCAGCCGTGGCGGCGAGGACGCCATTTCTCGAGTCCTCGAGCGCGATCGTTTCGTTCCCCTTTACCTCCAGGCGCTTGAGCGCCGTCAGGTAGAGCTCCGGGTCCGGTTTGGCCCGCCCGGCGTCGTCCTTGCAGACAATGGCCTCGAAGCGTTCTCGAATCGCGAATCGGTCAAGGTGCTTTGTGACCCACTTGCGTGAGGAACTCGAGACGACCGCCAACCGCACTCCGAGGACCTGGGCGTCATCGAGATACTGCTGGACACCCGGCAGCAGACCCTGGAGGGCCAGGGCTTCGTCGTAGTAGCGACGCTTCAACGCGTTCAGCTCGGTCTCGTCGACTGGCTTGCCGGTCCGCTCGGCGAGATCCACAACCGGATCGAAGGGACTCGGCCAGGTGCCCACATTCGTGAGCCAACGGTCCAGCGGCATTTCGTGCCCACGCTCTCGGTAAATCCGCTGCCATGCGATGTACAGTGGCTCTTCGGTCTCCATGATGAGACCGTCGAAGTCGAACAGAACGGCGCGGATCACGCGGGACTCAGAGATGTCGCTCGAAATATTCGAGCACCCGTCGCTCCATGTCGGCGCGGTCGGGCTCCGAGCGTGGCATGTGCCGCTCATTGGGGTAGAGGAGCGTGTCGAAGGGTTTCCCGGCATCGATCAGGGCCTGCATCAGGCGCGCCGTGTGGCGGAAATGGACGTTCTCGTCGATCATGCCGTGGATCACGAGAAGCTTGCCGCGCAGCGCATCCGCGTGGGTGAGCACGGATGAATCCCTGTATCCGTCCGGGTTTTCGGCAGGCGTGCCCATGTATCGCTCGGTGTAGGCCGTGTCGTATCCCGCCATGTCGGTGACCGGAGCACCAGCGACGCCTACCTTGAAGAGGTCTGGCGCGCGCAGCATGCACATCAGCGTCATATAGCCACCGTAACTCCAGCCATAGATCCCCACCCTGGTGAGATCGGCGTCGCCCTGGGTCCCGAGCCAGCGAACGCCTTCGACCTGGTCCTTGAGCTCGATGCCGCCCATGTGATGCGCGATCGGCGCCTCGAACTTAAGGCCCCGCCGCGCCGAGCCACGGTTGTCGACCTTGAGGACGATGAATCCGCGCTCGGCAAGCATCTGCGCCCGCAGGTCGACCGTTTCGATCCAGCTGTCGCTGACCGTCTGCGGCCCCGGCCCCCCGTACACCGAGACGATGACCGGCGCCTTCTCGGACCGTGGCGGGCGATAGACCGCCGCGTAGAGCTCGGTGCCATCACCGGTCCGAAAGGAATGCAACTCCGGCGGCGCCAGCTCGAGATCGATCGTTGCCGGTTTGTGGAGCGAATGGCGGACGGCGCCACTCGTGGCGCGCACGGTTATCTCTGGTGGGGTCATCCGGTCGTCGGCGATCTCGACGAAGGTCGAGAAGTCGGGGGCGATGACGGCCGCATGAGTCCCGTCCTCGCGGGTCAATTGCTCCGCCTCCCCGCCATCGAGCGAGACCCGGAACAGCTGCCGTTCGAGCGGTGTCTCCCGCCAGCCGAGGAAGTACAGCTGGCGCCGCTGCTGGTCGAGCGCGATCGTGGCCTCGACCAGCCACTCGCCGCTCGTCAGGGGCCGGATGAGGGAACCATCCGGTCGATGGAGCGACAGGTGGCGGTAGCCGCTGCGCTCTGATGACCACGTGAACTCCCCGGTGGCGTCGACGATCCACAGATCGTCATGCAGGTTGACCCACGGCTTGATCGCGTCGACCAGGATGCCCTTCCCGGCTCCGGTCACGACGTCGTAGGCGAGCAGCTCCAGCTGACGCTGGTCACGCGAGAGCCATTGCACCAGCAGGCGCCCGTCCGGGTGCCAGTGCACGCGCGCGATGTAGCCCTCCTCGATCCCCAGGTCCATGAACGTCGGCCGCCCGCCGCTGGCGCGGACGACGCCGAGCTTGACGCGGGCGTTCGCCATCCCGGCAAACGGGTAGCGGTGCTCCTCGACCTCGAGCACCGGCTTGCCCTGATGGACGATCGGATAGATCGGGATATGCCGCTCATCGACCTGCTCGAAGGCGACGAGGTCTCCACTCGGTGAGGGCCAGTAACCGTGCTGGCGGTCCAGCTCCTCCTGCGCGACGAACTCGGCGAGGCCGTTTACCACCCCGGGCGATGCGCCGCTCGTCAGCTGCCGCTCGCCACCGGCATCGACGCACCAGACTTCGCCATCGCGGACAAAGAACACGCGACGGCCATCCGGCGTGATCTGCGGGTCGATGATGCCGCCCCCAGCCAGTTTCGCGGTGGCGCCATCCTTCCATTGATAGAGGTCGCCGCGCAGCGGCAACAGCATCACGGTCGCCTTCTCCGCCCAGAGGTAATCCGTGATCCCGGTCTCACGCAGCCGTTGCCGCTCACGGCGGAGGACCTCGTCACGACTGATGTTCAGCTCGGTGACGGCCTCGCCCGGCGGGGCGAGCCAGTGCTCCTTCTTTCCGCTCGACAGGTCGAGGCGCCAGAGCTCGCGCTCGAGGTCCCCATGCGCGCTGAAGAGATACGTCACGAATTTCGAGTCGGGCGCGTAGCGGATTCTTCCCGGCATCGCCATCCCGGGGCGCGGAAATTTGGCGACGAGCTCCGGGGTCAAGCGGCGCTTCTCGGCGGTTTTCACCCGTCTGATCCTACAATCGCGAAGGTGTTGATCAAGGCGGCGCTGAACGGCTCGCGCGGCCGCCACGAACATGAGGCCCTCCCCCTCTCCCCTGCTTCCCTGGCCAGCGATGCAGTTAAGGTGCGTGCCGCCGGTGCCGGCGCCGTTCACGTCCACGCCCGCGATCGCTTTGGACGGGAGACCCTGGATGCCGAGCATTGCGCCGACACGATCGACGCAATCCGCGCCGCCTGTCCGGGCCTGCCGATCGGACTGACGACCGGGCTCTGGATCGTGAAGAGCGCCGACCAGCGGCTGGCGCTGATCGATAAGTGGACCCGGATTCCCGACTTCTGCTCCGTCAACTTTTCCGAAGATGGAACGGACGAGCTCTGCGACTTGCTGATCCGTAAAGGAGTTGGGATCGAAGCGGGGCTTGCCTCGGTCGCCGATGCGCGCGTCTTCGCCGGTAGCGCTTACGTCGATCGGTTGCTGCGCGTGCTGATCGAGGTCGACGACCCGGGCGTGGACGACCCGGTCGCGGCCGCCGAGGCGATCGCGCGGGTCCTCGAAGGCAGCGGCATCCACCGGCCAATCGTCCAGCACGGCTCGGGCTCTGCGACGTGGCCCGTCCTTCGCGCTGCTGTCGCGCGCGGCTACGATGTTCGGATTGGACTGGAGGACACATTGCTGATGCCGGACGGCTCGCCCGCCGCCAACAATGCGGCGCTGGTCGCGGCCGCCGCCGCCCTGGTGAACGCCCATGCGTGACGTCGCGCCGGTGACCGTCAGCGCGGGCGACCTCACCTACGAGTGGATCGACAACTGGGCGCGCATGCCGAAAGACGACACCGCCGCCGCGGCCTGGCCCCATCACGGCATCGCCGCCATGCCAAATGGTGAGATCGCCACCGTGCATCCCTCGAAGCCGACGCTCTTGCTCTTCGAGGCGGACGGCTCCCTGCATCGGTCGGTCGAGGCCGAGATTGGCGACGCCCATGGGATGACCGCCGTCCGCGAAGGCGAGGCGGCCTACCTGTGGATCGCCGATGCCGCGATGAAGCAAGCCGCGGCCTCCGGCTACGAGCCGCCCCCCACCAGCGAGGGTTCGTCGGTGGTGAAGCTCGCTTTAAGTGGCCGCGTGCTGAACCGCTTGTCCAAGCCGGAGGTCGCCGCCTACGGACATGGCGACTATCGGCCGACCTGCGTGGCCGTCAATGAGACGCGCACCGGTGGCAACGGGGACATCTGGGTCGCCGACGGCTACGGTGAGAGCTACGTCCATCGGTTCGATGCCGGCGGCCGCTATCTCCGCAGCCTGTCGGGCGAGGAAGGCGCGGGCCGCTTCAAGGGACCGCATGCGGTCTTCATCGACCGCCGCCGCGGCGAGCCCGAGCTCTACGTCGCCGACAGGAACAACGCTCGGATCCAGGTGTACGACCTCGAGGGCCGATTCCGGCGGGTGGTCGGGGCCGAGTTCCTCTCCCGGCCAACCTGGTTCGCCGTCGATGGCGACCGTCTCCTCGTCCTCGAGTTCCGTCCGCCGCGCTTGACGGTGCTGGACTCGGCGGATCGCCTGGTGGGCTACGTGGCGGAGGACAAGGAGGCGCCCTCGCGCGAGGGCTGGCCCAATGAGGTGGCCGAGGACGGGGCGCCGCGCCGCCCGCGGTCGCTGCAACCGGGCAAGCTGAACAGCCCGCACAGTCTCGCTCTCGATAAAGAGGGCAACGTGTATATCACGGAATGGCTGATCGGCGGCCGCCTGACCAAGCTAAAGAAACTCTCGGGCTGACGGTCAGGGCTTGGGCCCGCGGGCGGCGAGGGCCTCCTCGTACTCTTCGAGCGACTCGTACTCCTCAGCCTCCAGCAGCACCCGCCGTTGCGTCGCCTCCCAGTCGCGCGGCACGTTCCCGACTTTCGGCAGGCCCTGCCGGCTCCGGTGCAGCATGTAGAGCACCACGGCCAGGATGATCCAGCCGGGCCCGGCGATGCGGCCGACATCATGCGTCAGGATGACCTCGAAGAGGATGGTCGAGACCCCCAGGATCCCAAAGATCCCGAGGATCGGAAATTCAACGGTGCGCCCGTGGAATTGGATCGGCACGTTGAAGGGCATCTTGTACGGCCGTGGCGTATACGGATCGCGGAACCG
>JALYYC010000034.1 GCA_030946755.1 Candidatus Dormiibacterota bacterium | reverse complement strand
ATTGTGCGGGGCGCGTCGCGAGGGGTCGCGCGCAAAGTAGGCGCCGCCGTCCGACCCCTCCGTGAGCGAGGGAATGCTTTGCTGCTGGATCGCGACCAGGACCTTCGTGTTGGCGCCGGAAAAGAAGATGACCCCGTGGTAGGCGTGCTGCAGGCGCAGTGTCACGGGACGCGCGCTGCGGACCGGCTCGAGCGGCTGGCTGCCGGACGGTTTGAAGTAAATGACGGTCATCCGCGTGATCCCACCCTCGGCCAGGTACTCGTAGACGAGGTTGGCCTGCTGCAGGCCTGACAGCGGTCGCGCCAGCGGCGAGTTCTCGATCTGGACCATCGCCGGTCCGGGTCGGGTCGGGGTCGGCGTGGGCGTCGCGGCCGGCGAGGCCGCCGGGGTCCCGCACGCCGAGAGCAGGAGCACCCCGCCGGCAAGACCAGTGCAAAGATGTCGGGAGAACCGTGTCACGCGACGTATGAGTATAGGAAACGCGCCGTGGTTAACGGCTGTGCTAGCGTCGAGCGTGATGCTGCCACACGAGCTGCTGCAAAGTCAGGTCCAGGTCGAGCGCTCCTTGCTCAGCCGGGTGATGGCCTGGCTTGCCCTGTCCCTGGCGCTCACCGCCGGCGGCGTCTACCTCTTTGTCAACGGGTTTGGCGTCGGCGTCAACCCGTGGATATTCCTGATCGCGGCGTTCGGGCTGATCTTTGCCATCCAGGCAACCGCGCGGTCTAAGAACCGGGTGCTGGCGGGTAGCCTGTTTGCTGTCTTCTCCGTGGTCGAGGGACTGTTCATCGCGCCGGTGATCAGCTACTACGCGAAACAGAGTCCCGATGCCGTCGGCCAGGCCTTGCTCGGAACCGTTGGGATCTTCCTGGTGGCGGCCGCGGTCGTCTACCTGACCAGCATCAACCTCGCCTCGTGGGGCCGCTGGCTGCTGGGCGCCCTGCTCGTGGGCATCGTCCTGAGCGTGGCCACGCTGTTCTTCCGCCTGCCAATCAGCACGCTGGCCATCAGCGCGGGCCTCGGTGTGGTCTTCGTCGGCCTGACCTTCTACGACTTCTGGCGGGTCAAGGCGGAGCGCGCCGGCGACAACAACGCCCTGCTCCTGGCGCTCAGCCTCTACCTCGACTTCATCAATATCTTCCTGATCTTGCTGCGGATCTTCGGCCGCCGGAACTAAGACTCGATGCGCGCCGCGGTAATCGAGCAGTACGGTAATCCACCCGTCGTTCGCGACATGCCGGCACCAGTTGCGAGCGCCGGGGCCACCCTGATCGAGGTCCTGGCGGCGCCGATCAATCCGGTCGATCTGTCGATCGCCAACCGGCGCTTCTACGGCACCCCGCCCCCGATCCCGTACGTGCCAGGACGCGAAGGGGTCGGCCGCGTGCTCGCAGGCTCTGGGGTGACCGCGGGGACCCGCGTCTACTTCGAGGTTGACGGGGTACACGGATCAATGGCCGAGCAGAGCCTGACAAACTCGGCCCACCTCGCCGAGCTACCGGAACGGGTGACCGACGTGGTGGCCGCCTGCCTTGGCATCCCCGCCCTGGCGGCCTGGCTTGGGCTGGAATGGCGCGGTGGACTCCGCAAAGGAGAGCGCGTCCTCGTGCTCGGGGCGAGCGGCGCGCTGGGCATGATCGCCGTGCAGGCGGCCAAACTTCTCGGCGCGGGCCGGGTCGTGGCGGCGGCCCGATCCGTCGAGGGACTTCGCCGGGCACGGGACCTGGGAGCGGATGCGACCGTGCCCCTGCCGGGCGACGACGGCCTGACCGATCGATTCAAGGAAGCCGCCGGTGGAGAGGTCGACCTGGTGATCGACCCACTGTGGGGCGCTCCGGGCCTCGCGGCGCTCAAATCCCTACGGGTTGGTGGGCGGCTGGTCCAGCTTGGCCAGGCAGCCGGCCCGGAAACCAACCTGGCGTCCGCCCTCGTTCGCGGGCGTCAGCTCACGATTCTGGGCCATACGAACTTCGCCGTCCCCTGGGAGGTCAAGGCGCGCGCCTTTCAAACGATGGCCGGGCATGCCGCCGCCGGCCGGCTGGTTGTCGAGTACGAGACGCTTCCTTTGGAGGAGATCCCGCAGGCCTGGCAGCGCCAGGCATCGTCGCCGGGCCGGAAACTGATCCTGCTGCCCTAAGCAGCGATTCCGATCTTGCGCAAGGCCGGACCGATCTGCCGGGTGCTCCGCGTCCGGCGCTCCCGCCAGTCGAGGATGAGGTCCGCGAAGGCCGACTTCGACATCCGCTCACGGCGCACGACGCTGGTCTTCAGGTCCGTGATCTCGAGTTCGACCCAGAGGATCCCGGTCTGAACCACTCGCGCCGGATATTCGTTATCGTTGATCAACCGCGTCAGTTCGAGTTCCCCAAGCATCGTTCTTACCACCCATTTTGTTACAGAAATCGGTTGCTGCCTGCTCTTATTGATACCCAACGGGGCTTTCGAGAAAATCCATCACCGGGCAAAATACGGCTTCGACCTGATCTCGATTGGGTCCGGCTAAACTAGCTCCGTGCTGGCCGACCTCCATATGCATTCCACGGTGAGTGACGGCTGGCGCGACCCTGATGAGGTCGCCCATCTGGCGGCCGACCAGGGGGTCCAGGTGATGGCCCTGACCGACCACGACTCCTTCTTCGGAGTCACCCGTGCCGCCCAGGCGGCCCAGCGCCGTGGGCTCGGCTTCCTCCCTGCCCTGGAGGTCACCACCTACCCGCCGAACCAGATGCGGCACATCCTCGGCCACGGCGTGGACATGGAGAACCGGCGCCTCCTTGCCATGATCCGCCGGACCCAGGCTGTCCTTCGCCTGCAGACTGAGGCCTGGATCGCGGTGCTGGAAGGCCAGGGGATCGGCCGGGAACTCGGCCTCGACGTGTACCGGCACAAGGCCATGGTGATGCCAGGCGCGGTCCTCAAGATCATCCTGCAGCATGGCCTGATGACGGAGAAGGACGCCTGGGATAGTGTGCGGGCGGCGGTGGATCAGATGCCGCCGGACTTCTACGCACCGATCCCGTCGCCGGAGGAGGCGATCGAGACGATCCACGCCGCCGGCGGCCTGGCCGTCCATGCCCATCCCGGGTCGGTCCCTGACCAGGACCTGATGAAGGCGGTGTTGCCACTGGTGGACGGCCTCGAGGTGTACACGAGGCGGCACAACCCGGAGCAAGTCCTGCGGTATGAGGAGTTGGCCAGGCAGCACAACCTGTTGATGACCGTCGGGACGGACTATCACGGCTTCAACGGCGACGACTATGTGGCGCCCAGGGTGGTAATAGACGCCCGCTACCTGGAGAAGCTGGGGTCGCGAATCCGCTGGCCCGTGATGGAGCAGGCATCGTGAGCCCGACGCTGGTCGACGCCGCCGTGGCAGAGGCGCGCGCATCGCTCCTCGAGATCGGCGGTCGGGACGCGACGCCCCTGGCGGCGGGGATCGAGCAACTCGTCGCGGTTCCGGCGTTCACGGTGATGGCGACCGCCTCGACCGCGTCTCGGCCCCAATGGGCGGGCCTGGTCGACGACCTCTTCGAGCGGCCGGCCCTCAAAAACGCAAAGGCCGGGCTTCGCAACGCGCTCGCCTCGACGCTCAGCGGCGACACGCTGTACCGGAACGTCTTCTTTTCGTTCGCGGATGCAGTGATCCTCTGGCACTACGGCCACACACAGGAGCGCACCGGCGCGGCGCGGCTCGACGTGGCCTATTTAGCGATGCTACGGCTGCTGCGAAACGATGTGAGTTTCCTGACGGGTCCCACGCCCGAGGAACCGGATGTCGCGTTCTTTCACCGTTTGCGGCGGATCAAGTTGACGCAGGACGACGCCTACCCGCTGCTCCGGCGGGCCGGGCGCCTGATCGGCGCGGTCGAAGCCGAGGTCGGCGAGGGAAAGATCCGCGCCGTCCGCGGCAGCATGCTGACCAGCTATCTCACCTTCAGCGGCCAGGTGATCGCCATGACCCGGGCGTTGCGCGACGGTCGCGCGGCGATTCGGAAAGACGACGTGACGGCCGGACTGCTCGCCGTACTGGGCCTGGTGAGGACGGAGCCCGCCGCCCTCCCGCGCTGACGCTAGAGGCCGCCGACAGGCAGCTCGTCAATCAGGATGGTCGGGCTGCCGACGAAGCCGCCCGCGAAGATAAAGCGCAGGTCGTTGGCCACGGCCGAGACCCGCTTCAGCAGGTCGATGACGTTGCCCGCGACGGTCAGCTCGCGCACCGGCCGGGTCAGCTGGCCGTTCTCGATCCAGTGGCCGGTCAGGCCCAGCGAAAACTCGCCCGAGACGGGATTGACGGTGTTGAGCCCGTGGAGCTGCGAGACATGGAGACCATCGCTCACCCTGGCGAGCAGGGCATCGCGGTCGATGTCGCCCGGCGTCAGGACCAGGTTGGTGACGCCCACCTCCGGCACACTCTTGTAGGACCGCACCGCGCTGGCCGTGGAACGGTCGCCACTGCGCCGCGCCGTGTAGGTGTTATGCAGATAACCGCGGAGCGTCCCACGCTGGATCAACTCTGTCCGCCGGGATGGGGAGCCTTCCCCGTCGAACGGCCGGCTGGCCAGCCCGTCGGGAAGCCGGGCGTCGTCGGTGATCGTCACCAGCTCGCTGGCCACCGGCTGCCCGACACGGCCGGCCAGCAACGACCGGCCCTTCAGAACCGCGTCGGCGGAGAAGGCGCTCGAGAGGATGCCTAGGATCATGGCGGCGGCATGCGGGTGCAGGACGACCGGCACCCTGGCGGTCGGCACCCGCGAGGCGCCCAGCAGGCCCGCCGCGTTCTCCACCGCCTCACGCGCGACGGCGTCGAGGTCGAGCGCATCCATGTCTCGGCCGTGGGTGAAGGCGAAGCCCGACTGCATCTCGGTGCCTGCCTCCGCGATCGTCTCCAGCACCCCGTAGGCCACGCTGCGTTGGTAATCGACGCCCAACCCGCGGCTGTTGTAGATCTCGACCTGTCCCGACCCATCGCTATAGACCGCCTCACTGACTCGCTTGACCCGAGGGTCGAGCGAGATCGCGCGGCGCTCCATCTCCAGGGCAAAGTCGATTTTTCGCTGCGGATCGACCCGGCCAAGCGCCGGTGAAAAGAGCCCGTTGAGTGGTTCGATCGGCTGCGTGTCCGGAAGCACGTTGGCCTCGTCCGGGTGGTTGTAGCGGCCGTTCTCCAATGCCTCGTCCACCAGCGCATCGAGCGCCAGGTCATCGGTGTCCGAGGTGTAGGAGAACCCCACGCGGTGTTCGCGGAGCGTGCGCAGGCCGATTCCGCGACTCTCGGCGGACACGAGGGACTCGATCTCCTGCTTGTAGACCTTGACGGTGAACTCGGTCCCCCGTGAAAGATAGACCTCGGCATCCTCAGCGCCCTGCCGCCGCGCCCGCTCCAATACCCGCTCCGCCGCCGGATTCACGGACGCATCGCGCCGCTTGCGACCACCCCGGTGCCGCCGACGGTCAGCTCGCTGATGCGGATCGTGGGCTGGCCAACGGACACGGGAACGCCCTGGCCTTCCTTGCCACAGGTGCCGGGGGCGAGTTTCAGGTCGTTGCCGACCATATCGATCTTGTGCAGCGCCCGTGGGCCGTTGCCGACGATCGTCGCCCCGCGGACCGCGCGGCCGACCCTGCCGCCCTCGATGAGATAGCCCTCCGTCACCGCGAAGA
>JALYYC010000211.1 GCA_030946755.1 Candidatus Dormiibacterota bacterium | reverse complement strand
CACCCGCCTTGTGGGCCTTGGTGACATCGAGGAGGTTCTCCGCGATGATCACGAGGGCCGTGAAGCCGACCAGGATGGCGAAGGCGATCGCCGTGCCGATCAGGTCCTTGAGCTGTTGCCTTCTCATGGCAAACTCGCGTACTGCTGCCACATCCGGATCCAGTGCACCAGCAGGTCGATGTTCTGACTGACGGGCTGCGGGAGCAGCTTCTGAACGCCCCAGGCCGGCATGATCGTTCCCCTGTGCTCCTCTCCCTGGTTGCCGAAGTAAATACAGCGGTGATAGTAGTCGTCGTTGAAGAAGCCAAGGCGGTCCTTGTCGTTCAGCGGCGGCCCCTTCCCGCCTTCCCCGGTCGCGCCATGACACTGGGCGCAGCTGTTCTCGTACAGCGCCGGCGCTTTGTCGTAGACGCCGAACGGATTCGGGACCAGGTTCTCATGGGCGCCTCCCTGCGACGTGGCCTGCCGGTTGCCGTTATGGCAGATGATGCAACCGGTTTCGTCGATGCCGAGGCCCTTGTAGGCGCTCGGGATGAACCCGGTCAACTGGGCGACGACGGGCTTGCTCGTCTGGGGATCCGTCACGACCTTGCCGTTGGCGTCGAGCACGTAGTAGGGCTGCGCCTGTCGGTTCAGGCACGTCGCCACGGCCGTCGCGCCCGGCGTCGATGGCGACCCAGGCGCCGATCCCGCGGTCCCGGGGGCCGGCGTGCCGGGGCCACCAGCACTCCCACTGCCCTTCGGCGGATTGGAGGCCGCGGCACTCGCGGAGGCCGAGGCCTTCGGCGATGCGCTGGCGCTGGCGGACGCCTTGGGCGACGCACCCGGCGAGGCGGTTGCCGCCGCGGGACGGCAGACCAGGGTGTCCTGCCCGTACTTGGCGAAGACCGCATCGTTCACCACCGCGGGATGATTGGGTCCGAGGCGTTTGGCCGCCTCCTGGGGTCCCAGCTTGGCGATGTCGGGCACATGACAGGTGATGCATCGCTCGACGACGAACTGGTTGTTGACCTGCACCTTGGGAAAGATCTGCTGCACCTGGATTGGGAAGTCGGCGCCATATTGCTGCGCGTACTTCTGCTGGATCGGCACCCACGGCCGGCTGAAGTCCTGGTAGAAGGCGAACGCCAGCAGGGCGAGGAACAAGGCGCTGACCACGAGGAACGAGCGGCCTAGCATGCCGCCCCCGGCTCACACTGGGGATTGCCCAGCACCCATCCCCAGTCCCAGACGAACTCGTGGCCGCGGAAGAAGGTGCCGATAACGACCAGCGCGACCACGATCGTGATGTAGAGGGCAAAGAGGATGATCGCCACCTTCCGCTCGGCGGGTCGCCGGCTCGGATTGCGGTCGAGGAAGGGCACGAGGATCATCAGCACGATCACGAAGGTGGGGAACGCCACCCCCGCCATCAGCGGCGGAAACCTCGAGAGCAGTTCCTGGAGGCCAAGGAAGTACCAGGGGGCTTTGGAGGGGTTTGGCGTCATGCCGGGGTTTGCCTTCCCCAGCAGCGGTGCCTGGAGGAAGATCGACACGAGCAGGAGGAAGACCGTCATCGCCACGGCGGCGATGAATTCCTTGAAGACGAACTCGGGGAACGACACGATCATCTCGTCGTCACTGTCGTCCCGTATCGCGACCGGGACGTCGGAGGCCCTCTGCCGCCGCCGAGCCTCGGCTCGCTCCCGTGCGTCGATCCGTTCGCGTGCGTCGGTGGCCAGTGTCAGAGTCCTCCGCTGAATCCGTCTTTGCGGACACGCCAGAAATGAATCACCATCAGGAGGAAGGCCGCGAGGGGTAACCCGACCACGTGGAGAACGTAAAAGCGGAGCAAGGCACTGTCACCTACGGTCTTGCCACCGAGCAGCAGGAAGCGCGTGTAGGGCCCGGCGATCGGGGCGTACTTCGCCATGTTCGTGCCTACCGTGACCGCCCAGATCGACAGCTGATCCCAGGGCAACAGGTACCCGGTGAAGCTCAGCAGCAGCGTAATGAGCAGGAGAAACGTCCCGACGCCCCAGTTGAACTCGCGCGGTTTCTTGTAGGCGCCGGTCAAGAAGACGCGGGCCATGTGGAGCCAGACGGTGATCACCATGAGATGCGCCGCCCAGCGGTGCATGTTCCGGATCAAGCCGCCGAACGTCACGACGAACTGGAGATCACGCATGTCCTGGTAGGCGTGGTTGGTCGAGGGCACGTAATAGAACATCAGGTAGAGGCCGGTCACCGTGAGCACGATAAAGAGGAAAAAGGAGAGGCCGCCGAGACAGAGCGTGTAGGACATCCGGATCCAGGATCGCCGGACCCGAACCGGGTGGATATGGAGAACGAAGTTCGTCAGCGCCGTACGGGCCGCGATCTTGTCGGTCAGTGGCAGGCCGTGACGGAAGACGGCGCCGACCATCTGCCCCAGGACCGAATAGACTTCGTCGACCGCGGCTCGAATGACCTTCATGAACCCTCCCCGATCAAACCTTCAAGCGGAAGTTCCGATCGACGATGATCGACCGGTCGATGAACAGCTTGCCGTCACGGGCGACTTCCAGGTGCACCCGGTCCATCGGACGCGGGGCCGGGCCGAAAAAGTTGACGGCGTCCCGGAAGTAACGGCTCCCATGGCACGGACACTTGAAGCCCGGTAGGACCGGGTCGGATTTGCTCGCGGTCTGGCCGGTCCCAGGATCCTTCGAAATCTGGGTCCCCGCGGCGACCAGGTCGCTCGTGACATCTGGAAAGTAACGCGGCGTGCACCCCAGGTGCGTGCAGATCAGGCTGATGGCGTAGAAGCCCTCCGGGTCCCGGTTGATGACCACGCGCTTGTCGATCAGCACCGTGGTCGAGCCCACCGCATAGGTGCCGGGTGGGTCGGCCTTGAAGGCCGCGGGATCCTCGTACAACGCATTTGGCTGCAAGTAGCGGACGCTCTGCACCAGTGCGACGAGGCTCGCGCCGGCGAAGGCCAGCCAACCCACCATGGCGAAAAAGCTTCGCCGCGTCATCTGGCGGGAGTCCGTGACCAGGCGCCGGAGTCCAGCAGCCATTACACGAAAGGATTATGAGCGGGTGGAGTGAAGATGGTCGCGAAAATCACCGTCGACGCCATGATGACAACGAACAGCACGGCGACCAGCAGACAGCCGAAGTCGGCCTTCATCGCCTCGATCACGCCGCGCACGGTGTCGAGAATAGCAAAGCCGGCGCTGTGTCGACATCGGGTCCGGGCCCTATGCTGGAATTCGGGCGCGGGGCGCGTCCGCCGAATTGCTCAGCGCCGCGGACTTGCTGACGTACTCGTGCACGAGGGAGACGACGGTGGCGTGGCTCCAGGTCAGCGGCGAGACCGAGAGCGGCGCCTTGCTGTAGGGGTCGAGCTGCTCGGAGAGAACGCCGCTGCGCATCGCGGAGTTCGCCACCCAATCCAGGATCTCGCGGGCCCGCCGAAGCTCGCCAGGGCTGGTCGCCCTGGCCACGAGCCATTGCGCATACCACATCGTGCAGATGAACCAGGGGTTGCCGGGGACGTTCCGGATGTCCTGGCTGACCTGGTAGTAGTAATCGTTCTCGTAGCGGGCGATGCCACCAACCTGGGTCTTACACCAGAGCCGGTCATAGACCGCCTCCATGGTGCTGACGACCTGTGGGTCGTCCGCGGGCAGCATCCCGAAGTAGAAAAGCCCGTAGACGCTCGAGTCGATCGTCAGGTCCTTTGCCGTGGTGCCGTCGGGCCGGACATAGATACGGCGGAGGAACCGGTTGAGCTCGGTGTCGAAGAGCCACGTGGTCGTGGCGGCCTTCATGGCATCGGCAACCCGACGGTATTTGTCGGCCAGTGCGGTCTCGCCGTAGAGCGCTGCGAAATTCCCGGCCGCCTGCAGTCCCGCCCAGACGGCCCCGACGGTAAAGCTCATCACGCCACGGCGCTCCTCCCACAGGTCATAGCTCGGTTGCGGGAGGCCGGTCACGGGATCGATGTACCTCGCCAGGAAGTCGCCAGCGAGGATGATCAGCGGGCGGTAATAGGTCTTGAAGAACTCGAAGTCCCGGTGCCCGTCGTAGTGCTTCCATAGAGCGTAGAGAACGATCCCCGTCTCATCCTCCTGGATCGGGTACTGCGGCCGCCCCGCGGCATCGACCCACGGATGCCAGCTACTGCCGGGCTCGCCGGCCGGCGTGTACTTGTGGCGGAAGTAGCCGTCCGCCGTGACCAGCCGGGCGCAGAGCTCGAAGAACTTGCGTGGCACGTCGACATAGCCGGCCTGGTCCATCGCGTAGGCGGCCATCGCGCCGTCGCGTGGCCACATGTAGCTGTAGGTGTCGCGAGCGAACTTGATGATTTCGGAGTCGTTCGCGGCCAGGATGGCCCCCCCGTTGTCGACCTGGGTTCGGACGATGAGCAAGCTGCGGCGGTACAGTTCCGCGACCGCCGGCGACAGGTCGGCGAACTCCCGCTCCTCTTTGTTCACCCAGGCGATCCAGTAGCAGCGCGTCCGCTCGAGGAACGCTTCCGGCGTTCGAAGCACGACGACGTCCGCCACCTCCTGCAGGCCGTTGAGGTCCTTGGCCGCGATCAGCCAGTGATAGGCGGTGGACGACTGGCCGGCCGGGACCCGTCCGAGGTGGAGCGCCAGCGTCATGTCGACAGAACCCTGCTCGATGGGATTGTTCCCGAGCACTCCGTCATCCGCGTCGATCCAGGTACCCTGGGCGCCGCCGACATCTTTTTTTCCGCAGGCGTACGCGTCGAGGCCAATCCGATCGCCCACCTGGCCGCAGGCGGCGAAGTAGCGCCGACCTTTGTACGCGACCAGGCCTTTGACCGCCGGGTAGTACATGACGGTGTCGCCCACCTCGGTCCCGTAGATGTGCCAGTCGTAATGAAAGAAGAGCCGGATCTCCCGCTCCGCGCCCTCGTTGACCACCCGGACACGACGGATCAGCAGGTCGCGGCCGAGATCGACCGTGTCATTGAAGGTGAGGCTGACCTGGAGGCCAGGGTGGCGCAGGCTTACGTTGGTGACGTTCGTGTCCGCCTGGTAGACGAGATCGCGAGCCCAGGCCTGGTCGTCCAGCCAGGTAAAGCCGCCTTCGACCCAGATCCCGAAGCGGCACTGCTCTCCGTTCGTGTGATTCTCCTGGCCGACCCACGGATAGTAGATGTCCCGCAATTGATAGTTGCGGTCGAAGTTGATCAGCAGGGAGCCGTTACCGATGGGGAGATCCCGAGACATTCGGACCATTATCGGGTGCGCGCCGGCCAAACTCGACCTGAAGGGGTGGCTTGTTACCATCCCGTGCGCATGGACGCGGCGCGAAGTCGGACGCTTACGATCCGGTCCGGCGCCCGTACACAAGCCATGGACATCACGAAGGATGTCGCGGCGGTCGTCAACGCCAGTGGCATTTCGGAGGGTGTCTGCGTGGTTTCCGTGCCCCACACGACGGCGGCCGTCTTCATCAACGAGAACGCCGACCCCGACGCCCTCGCCGACATCCTCGCGAGCCTCGATCAGATGGTGCCCTGGGAGGCCGGGTACCGGCACGCCGAAGGCAACGCGGCGGCGCATATCAAGGCGACCCTGGTCGGCACCTCACAGACGATCCCGATCGCGGACGGCCGCCTGTCCCTCGGTCGCTGGCAGGGCATCTTCTTTGCCGAGTTCGACGGCCCCAGGGATCGCGTATGTCGGGTCAGCGTCCTGGCGACCTGACCGAGCCCCGACGAGGGGCGTTTCGAGATCGTCGGAGGCCGTAACCATGGCCGGAATCGCGGTATATACTGGTCAGATTCTTCGGCGGGGAGAGGTATGCGCACCAGCATCAAGTCGGTCGGCACCTACGTCCCGGCCGGGATCCTGACCAACGCCGACCTGGAAAAGATGGTCGCGACGTCGGACAGCTGGATCCGCGATCGGACCGGGATCGTCGAGCGCCACATCGCGGCTGTCGACGAAACCTCGACGGACCTGGCCATCGGGGCGGCGTTGGACGCGCTCGAGGCTGCCGGTCTGCGCCCTGAGGACACCGACCTCATCGTCTGTAGCACCTCGACCCCCGACTCGACCTTTCCGTCGGTTGCCTCGCGAGTGCAGGAACGCCTGGGAGCGCACGGTCCCGCGTTCGACGTCCAGGCCGCCTGCACCGGGTTCCTTGTTGGGATGAGCGTCGCCGATCGGTTTGTCAGCGGCGGCGAGGCGCGCCAGGCCCTGGTGATCGGCACGGAGACGCTCACCAAGATTTTGAATTTCAAGGACCGCGGCACCTGCGTCGTCTTCGGCGATGGCGCCGGCGCAGTCGTCCTCGGCCCGGGTCGAAATGGAGCGGGGATCAAATCGTGCCTGCTCGGCTCGGACGGCACCGGGGGCGACCTGATCTACGTGGCACCCGGCGCGGACGACGCGGAGGGGCGGGGCCGGCCGGAGATCCGAATGGACGGCCGCAAGGTGTTCCGCTTCGCGACCGAGATCCTGGCGCAGGCCACCCTCGAGGCGCTGGCAAAAGCCGATGTCCCGCTCGAGGCCGTCAAGCTGATCGTGCCGCATCAGGCGAACGCCCGCATCATCGAGGCGGCTGGAAAGAAGCTCGGGGTGGCCAGCAGCGTCATGGCCAACAACATCGCGCAGTACGGCAACACCTCGACCGCGTCGATTCCCCTTGCGCTCAAGGACGCCGTGGCGGCGGGTCAGCTTGCCGAGGGCGACCATCTCGTGCTTGTCGGTTTCGGAGCGGGCCTGACCTGGGGGGCGTGCGTGATCGAGTGGGAAGGAGCGCCCGCCGGGGTCGCCGCGTAGGTGTTTCGCGCCAAGACGCGATACGTCGCGCTTCCGTCGCCACGCGCCGGCGTTGGCGAGGAAGTCGACCGCCTCACCTGCGCTCGCTGCGATACCGCACTCGAGCCGGCTCGGCTCACGGCCGCGCTTGGCGTTTGCTACCGGTGTGGCTACCATTTCCGCCTTCGCGCCCAGGAACGGATCGCCATGCTGGTCGAACCGGGCTCGTTCGTCGAAGAGGACGCGGCCATCACCGCCCGCGACGTCCTTGGCTTCAAGGATTCCCAGCCGTACGCGACGCGGATCGAGCAGAGCCGCTTAAAGACCGGGGCCAACGAGGCCGTCACCTGGGGCCAGGCGACGCTCGCCGGCCACCCGATCGTCATCGTTTGCCTGGATTTCGCGTTTATGGGCGGGAGCATGGGCGCCGCGACCGGGGAAAAGATCACCAACGGGATCGAGCGGGCGACGGCCAAACGGCTGCCGCTCCTGATCGTCTCCGCCTCGGGAGGCGCGCGGATGCAGGAAGGCATGCTCGCCCTGATGCAACTGGCCAAAACGGCCGCCGCCCTCGGCCGGCTGGCCGCGGCAGGGGTTCCCTACTTCTCGCTCCTGACGGACCCGACGATGGGCGGGGTCACGGCCAGCTTCGCCACGCTGGCCGACGTGATCCTCGCCGAGCCCGGCGCCATGATCGGGTTTGCCGGCGCGCGCGTCATCCAGCAGGCCACCTATGAAACGCTGCCCGACGGCTTTCAGACGGCCGAATTTCTCTGGCTGCACGGCATGATCGATCTCGTCGTCCCGCGCCCCGAGCTGCCCGCCGCGTTCCGGCAGTTGCTCGATCTCTACACCCGAAGCGGCTATCATTCCGACTTCGAGCTGAAGGGTCAGGCGCGGGCGGCGGCGACAGCGTCGACGCTGCGCCCATGAGCAGCAACGGCACCACCGCCGCGGCGACCTGGTCCCAGGTCGAGCTCGCCCGCCATCCGGATCGGCCCTATGCCCTCGATTACATCCACGCGATCTTCGGCAACTTTTTCGAGTTGCACGGCGACCGGCTGTACGGCGACGACCACGCCATCATCGGCGGACCGGCCGCCTTCGACAGCCGCACCGTGATGGTGATCGCGCAGCAGAAAGGGCGCACCACGGCGGAGCGGGCGATGCGCAACTTCGGGATGGCGAATCCCGAAGGCTACCGCAAGGCGATGCGCCTGATCCGCCAGGCGGAAAAATTCCAGTTTCCGGTGGTCGCCATGGTCGACACCTCGGGCGCCTTTCCCGGCGCCGGCGCGGAGGAACGAGGCATCGCCTGGGCGATCGCCGAGAACCTGGTGGCGTTCGCCGGCGCGCGGGTTCCGATCGTCACCCTGGTCCTTGGTGAGGGCGGGAGCGGAGGGGCGCTCGGGATCGGCGTTGGCGACCGGCTGCTCATGATGGAGCACTCGATCTATAGCGTTGCCATGCCCGAGGCCTGTGCCTCGATTCTGTGGCGGGACATCGGTCGCAAGATGGAGGCAGCCGAAGCGCTCAAGCTCACGGCCCCCGATCTGCAGGTGCTCGGACTCGTCGACGAGGTGATCCCGGAGCCGCCCGGGGGCGCGCAGACCGATTACGGGCTCGCGGCCGACGCGGCCGCTGCGGCACTGCGCCGCCACCTGGCCGAGCTGGAAGCGGTCGACCTCGATCGATTGCTGGAGGCGCGCTACCAGCGCTACCGGTTGATCGGCGCCGGCGCTTGATTCGATAACATCGGGCTCAGCCTGGCCACACACGCGCGGACGGACCGACCCGGCCTTGGCCTCAACCGCGAGCGCCTCGACCCGGGCGTCTTCCGCCTCCCGGTCGAACGCATTCGCGAGGGGTACTACAGCGACGTCTATTTCAATCGCACGGTCGACGTGCTGCGCGCGGACCGCCGCCATCCGCAGGTCCTGATGCAGGTGTTCCAGAAGAACCGCGCGATCATCGGCGGGATGGACGAGGCGATCGCGATCCTCAAGCTCTGCGCCGAAGATTTTTCGGCACTCCGGGTCCACGCCCTCTACGACGGCGATCCGATCGCTCCCTGGGAGACCGCCATGACGATCGAAGGCGACTACTCACTCTTCGCCCGGCTCGAAACCGTCTACCTCGGCGTGCTGACACGGCGCACGAAGATCGCCACGAATGTGCGCGACGTCGTCGAGGCGGCCAACGGCAAGCAGATCATCTTCATGCCGGCCCGCCATGATCATCACCTCGTGCAGACCGGAGACGGCTATGCGGCCCACATCTCCGGTGCGATCGGCGTCTCGACCGATGCCCAGGCGTCCTGGTGGGGC
Organism: Candidatus Dormiibacterota bacterium; assembly: GCA_030946755.1. Taxonomy (GTDB): domain Bacteria; phylum Chloroflexota; class Dormibacteria; order CF-121; family CF-121; genus JALYYC01. Next base: position 14,872 of record JALYYC010000211.1, on the reverse strand, counting down.
GGCCGGGCGATCGGGACGGTCCCCCATGCGCTGATCGCCGCCTATGGCGGCGACACCGTCCTGGCCGCGAAGCAGTTCGCCGAGCACACGGATCCGGCCACCAATCTCGTGGTGCTGGCGGACTTCGAGAACGACTGCGTCCGTACCTCGTTGGAGGTGGCCCGCGCCCTGGGCGATCGGTTGTGGGGAGTTCGGCTCGACACCTCCGAGACGCTTGTCGATGTCAACGTCCAGCAGGTGATGGGTGACTTCGATCCGCGGGGTGTCAACGCCCAGCTGTGCTGGCTGGTGCGAAAGGCCCTCGACCGCGAGGGCTTCGAGCATGTGAAAATCGTGGCCAGCGGCGGCTTCAACGTCGCCAAGATCGAACGCTTTGAGCGTGACGGCGTGCCGGTCGATGCCTACGGAGTTGGCAGCGCCTTCTTTCAAGGGAGTTACGACTTCACTGGAGACGTCGTCATGGTGGAAGGCCGCCCCTGCGGGAAGGTTGGTCGCCGATACCGTCCGAATCCACGGCTCGAAGCGGTGCGCTGATCGCGGGCGTCACCATCGTGGTGGACGTCCTCAACGGTTTCTGCAAGACGGGGAATCTTGCCTCTCCTCGGTGCCTTAGCGCCATTCCGCGGATCGGGGCCGCCATCGAGGAACGGCTCGGCGCTGGGGACCGGCTGATCTTCCTGGCCGACACCCACGACCCCGACGATCGCGAGTTCGAGGTTTTTCCCGTGCACTGCGTTCGCGGCACCGCCGAGGCAGAGGTGGTCGACGAGCTCCGCCCCTACCTGAAATCCGGCCGCTTGATTCGCAAGCGGCGCTATTCCGGCTTCTTCGAGACGGACCTCGACGCGGTCCTCAAGGCCCTCCATCCGGACCGCGTAACTGTCGTGGGCGTCTGTACCGACATCTGCGTCTTGCATACCGTCGCGGACTTGCGAAACCGGGACTACCGGGTTTTCGTGCCGGCCGAGGCGGTGGCAACCTTCGACGCCCCTGGTCACGAGGGCGACGAAGTCCAGCGCTTCGCCCTGGCGCACCTGGCGACCGTCCTGGGAGCGACCGTTCTCAAAACCTGAGCCCGACGCTATAATTTAATCCGTAAGTCGGATCGCCCGAACCCGGATTGTCAGACACCGGGGCTGCGTTCGAGGGAGAAAATGGGACAGCACGCTGGATCGTATTGCGCCGCCTGTGGCAACCGGACGGCTGCCGACAGCCGTTTTTGCGCGGCCTGCGGACGTCCCGTGGTGCGCGTCACAGGCGCGCTGGGCCGTCGGGTTCAACCGTGGATGGTGGCCTGCGCCGTCTTCGCCGCCGTCCTGCTCATCGTCCTCCCCGGTTTGCTCTACGTCTGGGCCGGCCTTCCCTCCACCTCCAACCTGAGCACGGCCCGCCTGCCCTTGTCGACTCGGATCTATGACCGGACCGGGACGGTGCTCCTCGCCGATATCCACCAGGGCTCGGAGCGCCGGCACATCGTCCCCCTGGCGCAGATCGCGCCGAGCATGCAGCAGGCCATGATCGCGGTCGAGGATCGCAGCTTCTACCAGCATGGCGCCTTGAACATCCTTCGCACCGGCCAGGCCGGCCTCCAGGATCTCCTGCACCTGCGTTTCGACCAGGGTGGGAGCACGATTACCCAGCAGCTGGTCAAGAACATCTACCTGTCGGACGACCGGTCGGTACTGCGCAAGCTCGATGAGGCGATCCTCGCTATCGAGGTCGAGCACCAGTACTCGAAGCAGGAGATCTTGAACGCTTACCTCAACCGGATCTATTTCGGTAATCAGTCCTACGGCGTGGAGGCCGCTGCCAACACGTACTTCGGCAAGCACGCGTCGCAGCTCTCGGTGGCCGAATCGTCATTCCTGGCCGGCCTTCCCCAGGCGCCCTCCGACCTCGATCCCTACACGAATCTCGCCGGCGCCAAGGCCCGCCAGCGCGTCGTCCTCGACGCGCTGGTGCGGGCGAAGGACCTGACCCGGGCGCAGGCGGCGGCCGCCGTTGCGCAGAAATTGTCGCTCCAACCGATCTCGACCCAACCCGACGTCAAGGCGCCGCACTTCGTGCACTGGGTCTCAGCGCAGCTGGAGAAAACGTACGGCAACGAGCTGCTGCAAAAGGGCGGCCTGACCGTGATCACCACCCTCGACTGGAACCTTCAGTCCATCGCCGAGCAACAGGTCCGCCGCCAGGTGATGAGCCTACAAGCGCATCACGTGACCGATGGTGGACTGGTGGCAGTGGATCCGCGAACCGGCACCGTCCTCGCGATGGTCGGGTCGGCCGGCCTGGACGTCCCGGGCGGCGAGTACAACATGACGGTCATCCCACGGCAACCGGGATCCGCCTTCAAGATCTTCACCTACGCGGCGGCGATCGAATCGGGCAAATTCACGATGGCCTCATGGGTCCTCGACGAGCCGATCACCGTCCGGATGCCCGACGGCAGCGCCTACACGCCGCACAACTACGACGGCTGGTATCACGGCTGGCAACCACTCCCCCACGCCCTCGGCAACTCGCTGAACATCCCCGCGGTCAAGGTCGAGATCGGGACCGGGGTCCCGCACGTCGTGGACGTCGCGCGCAGCATGGGACTCCAGTCGCTCAACAAGCCCTCGGCCTCCTATCAGCCGAGCCTCACGCTCGGCGGCTACGAGGTTCCCTTGCTCGAGATGGCCGCCGGCGCCAGCACCCTGGCCGCGCAGGGCACCTCCCGGCACCCGCAGGGCATCGTCAAGATCACGTCCCAGACCGGCGCAACGCTCTTCACCTACAACGCGGGAACAAACGCCAGGCCGGTGCTCTCACCCCAGGTGAGCTTCATCATGAGCCAGATGCTCGCCGACGACCGCAATCGCCAGCTCGAGTTCGGGGCCAACAGCGACCTCGTGATCCCCGGTCATCATGTCGCCGCCAAAACCGGGACGACCAACGATTTCCGCGACAACCTGACCGTCGGCTACACGCCGAACCTGGCGGTTGCCGTCTGGGTCGGGAATGCCGACCATACGGCAATGCAGAACGTTTCCGGGATCGTGGGCGCCGCGCCCATCTTCCACGCCTTCATGCTTGCGGCGCTCAACGGCCAGCCGGACGCCTGGTACGGGGTTCCGCCCGGGCTCCACCCAATCGACGTGGGTGGCTACAGCGCCTACCTCCTTCCCGGAACTGAACAGGTGGCGCAGGCGACGCAGCCTCCGCCTCCGGCATACGGAGGCGAGGGCAACGGCGGCGGCGGTGGCGGCGACTAGCTGACCGGCGGTCGCGGCTCCCGGATTGTGGGGGTCGAGGAGCCGCCAGCCCCCGCCTTCATCGAGTCGATCTGGCGCGTCAGTTCCTCGATGCGCTTTTCCAGGGTCGCCACCTGATCGCGGGTCGCGAGCGGCATCGACGTGCGCGCGTTCTTGACGCTGTCCTGGACGCGCCGGCCCAGGTCCTCGCCTGCCTGCTTCGTCTTGCCGGCGAGCTCGTCGAAGCGGCGGCGGCCTTCCTCGCGGCTGATATGGCCCTGGTCCATCCAGGTGCCCACCAACCGGTCGCCCTGCTCGAACGCCCAGCTGGCGGCGCCCACCATGATGGTGAACCCATCGCGAACGACTTCACGAATCTTCTCGGTACCGTCTGACGGTCGTTGTTCTGCCATGCGCTAAGTTTAGGCTGAAGATGCCGATCTACGAATACCGCTGTGTGGACTGCGGGCGGCGCCCCTCAATTTTTTTCCGCAGCATGAGCGCCGTCGAGGCCGCCCCGGCGTGTCCCGAATGTGGCGGCCGCCACCTGACCCGACTCATCTCTCGAATCGCCCAGGTCCTCTCCGAAGACGCCCGGCTCGACCGGGTCGACGGCAGCGCGATGAGCGGTGTCGATGAGAACGATCCGAGTAGCATGGCCCGCTGGGCCCGCAACATGGGCGAGCAGATGGGCGACGACGAGATGGGCGACGATTTCGAGCAGGCCGTGGACGAGATGGCCGAGGGGCCGGCCGGCGCGGAGCCGGACCTGGAGGATGAGTCATGACGGACAGCCGAATCACCGGCATTCACGCCCGCGAGATCCTCGATTCGCGCGGCAATCCGACGGTCGAGGTGGAAGTGCGGCTGGCGTCGAGCCTTGGCCGGGCGGCGGTCCCCTCGGGGGCGTCGACCGGCGCGCACGAGGCCGTCGAGCTTCGTGACGGCGACCCGCGCCGTTTTGGCGGCAAGGGCGTGCTCGAGGCGGTCCACCACGTCAACGTCGAGATCGCGTCCGCCCTGCGCGGCCGTGACGCACTGGACCAGCGCGCGATCGACGAAACCCTGATCGCACTCGACGGAACCGCGAACAAATCGAGGTTGGGGGCGAACGCCATTCTCGGGGTCTCGATGGCGACCGCCCGCGCCGCCGCTACTGCCCAGCAGGAGCCGCTCTACCGCCGACTCGGGTCCGGCGAGGAGGCGGTGTTGCCCGTGCCCATGTTGAACATCCTCAACGGGGGAAAGCACGCCCAGACGAAGGTCGACTTCCAGGAGTTCATGGTGGTCCCGGCGGGTGCCGCGACCTTCCGCGAGGGCCTGCAATGGGGAGCGGAGGTCTTCCACGCGCTACGAAAGCTGCTCCACGAGCGTGGCCTCGACACCGGCCAGGGGGATGAAGGCGGTTTCGCCCCCGAATTGGCGGCGAACGAAGAGGCGATGACGCTCCTCGTCGAGGCCATCGAGCGAAGCGGGCACATTCCAGGCGAGCAAGTGTTCATCGCGCTCGACCCAGCCGCCTCTGAGCTCTACCAGGACGGCCGCTATCGCCTCGCCGGGGAAGGGCGCTCGCTGTCGACGACGGAACTGATCGACCTGTGGGAAACCTGGGCGCGTCGGTACCCGGTGATTTCGCTCGAGGATGGTCTCGCCGAAGATGACTGGGAGGGCTGGGCGGCACTGACGAAGCGCCTGGGCGACCGGCTGCAGCTGGTCGGCGACGATATCTTCGTCACGAACGTCGTCCGCCTTCAGCGGGGGATTGAAACCGGCGTGGCCAACAGTATCCTGATCAAGGTCAACCAGATCGGGACCCTGACCGAAACCCTTGAAACGATGGAGGCGGCCCGGCGCGCGCATTACGGAACCGTCGTCTCCCATCGGTCCGGAGAGACCGAGGACACCTTCATCGCCGACCTGGCGGTGGGAACGGGCGCAGGCCAGATCAAGGCGGGCGCACCTTCGCGATCGGAGCGCGTCGCGAAGTACAATCAGCTCCTGCGGATCGAAGAAGAGGTGGGCAAGGCCGCACGCTATCCCGGACGGACCGCTTTCAGCCCTGGGTTAGGGTCGCGGGGTTTGCCGCGTGTCTAGGAGGGTCCCCCCCGGCGGGTTCTTCGATGGTGGCGGACCGTCGCTCCGCCGGCTCCCAACCGAGCCGAGCTTCCCCCAGATACGGGTCTCCCGCCGCGCCGTCTTCTGGATTGTGATCGCGGCGATCGCCCTGCTGTTGCTTTTCCTGCTCAAACCATTCGCAACCTTCTACACGGATTACCTCTGGTTTCACGCGCTCGGCTATGGCAGCGTGTTCGGCACACGCTTCGTGGCCCAGATCGTCAGCTTCTTTGTTTTCGCGGTGCTTTTCTGGATCATCGGAGCCAGCAACATCCTGGTGGCGCTGAGTACAGGGGGACGCCGGCTGTCGTCCATCGGGATCCGCCAGCGGCTCGTTACCGCGCCGGCGACCGTTCTGGCGCTGCTGGTCATCTTTCTGCTCGGCCTGCTGTTCGGACGGATCGGGTCGGGCCAGTGGCAGACCACGCTGACGTTTCTGAATCAGAAGTCGTTTGGCATCACCGATCCCATCTGGCACAAGGACGTCGGCTTCTACGTGTTCACGCTGCCCTTCTATCGATTCCTGTGGGGATGGCTCCTCGCCGTGGTCATCCTCATGACGCTGGCGGTCGCCGGCCTCTACGCCTCGCGGGCCGGGCTTGGTCTGCAGACCCTTACCTTTCCCCCGCGTGCGGCCCGCCACCTCTCGGTGCTTGGCGCGGCCTTTATGGCATTGCTCGCCGTGCATTACCGGCTTGATCTGTACGAGCTCCTGCTGAGCAAGCGGAATTTCGTCTATGGAGCCGGGTACACGGACGTCTCCGCGCGCATCCCCGCCTACTGGATCATGGTCGTGCTGATGAGCCTGATTGCCATCGCGCTCCTGATCAACGCCGGCCGAGACTCCCTTGCGCCCCTTGCGCTGGCGATCCCCCTCTGGCTAGGCGCGGCGTTCATCCTGCTGGTCGTCTTTCCAGGGGTCGTACAACGGTTCGGCGTTGCGCCCAACGAGCAGTCGCGTGAAACGCCCTACATCAAGAACGAGATTGCGTTCACCCGCCAGGCCTACGGCCTCGCGGCGATTACGGACCGTCCGTTCACGCCACGCGACACGATCACGGCGGACGCGGTGGCGCGAAACCCGCAGACGGTTCAAAACGCTCGCCTCTGGGACCCACAGCTGGCTCTCCCGTTGGCGCTCGAAAACCAGCAGAGCCTCCGCACCTACTACAGCATCTTCGATGTCGCGGTGGACCGCTATCAGCTCGGTGGTCAGTACCTGCAACTGCTCCTGGCCGCGCGCGAGCTCGACACGGCCGGACTTAGTGCTGCCGCCCAGAACTGGGTCAACCTCAAGCTGCAGTACACCCATGGGTATGGCGTGGTCGCGGCGCGTGCGAACCAGGCTACGCCCGAAGGTGACCCGGTCCTGACGCTCAAGAACATTCCGCCCGTCGGCCTGCCGGCCGTCACCCAGGGGGCGATCTATTTCGGCCGGCACGCCACCGATTACGTGCTGGTGGACTCGAACCAGGCCGAGCTTGACTACCTGGCAGAGACCACGCACCTGACGCACTGGCAGGGCACGACCGGCGTTCAACTTTCGTCCGCCCTGCGAAAGCTGGCCTTTGCCGTCCGCTTCGGCGACATCAACGTCCTGATCAGCCCACCGCTGACCTCGCAGACCAAGGTCCTCTTCAATCGCGCCGTCCAGGACCGGGTGGCCACCCTTGCACCGTTTCTGCAATTCGACCAGGACCCGTACGTCGTGGTCGTCGATGGCAAGCTCTACTGGATCCTGGACGGATTCACCACAAGCGATCACTACCCCTACAGCCGGATGCCGCCCGACAGCACGGGCACGCTGGCGGGCGCCAATTACATCCGAAATTCCGTCAAGGTTGTCGTCGATGCCTACGATGGAAGCACGACCTTCTACCAGATCGACCCGCACGACCCGATCATCAACACCTACGGATCCCTCTTCCCCGGGTTGCTAAAACCGTTCGGCGCGATGCCGGCCGGCCTCCAGGCGCACATCAGGTACCCACGCGACCTCTTCAACATCCAGGCCGAGATGTACCAGACCTACCACGTCGACGACCCCAACACGTTCTATACCCGCGAGGACCAGTGGCAGATCGCAAAGGAAACCCAGGATCAGACGACCGGGCCGGCCGCGCTTCGGCCCTTCTACGTCATCATGCGTCTGCCCGGCGAGCCCAAGGAGGAGTTCGTCACGATCCTTCCCTACACCCCCAACGGGAAGACCAACATGATCGCCTACCTGGCGGCACGGTCCGACCAGCCCGGCTATGGCACCTTGTTCGACTTCCGTTTTCCCAAGGACAGCCTGGTCGTCGGCCCCCAGCAGGTTGAGTCGAACATCGATCAGGCGCCGGCCATCAAGTCGCAGTTTGCCCTGCTCAATGCCCCCGGCTCCAAGGTGATTCGCGGGAACCTGCTCGTTCTGCCGATCGAATCGTCGTTGCTGTATATCGAACCGGTCTACCTGCAGGCGGCGAACGTGGCCAAGCCACAGCTGAAAAAGGTCATCGTCGCCACCGGGCAGAACGTCGCGATGGAGAACACGCTGGACCAGGCCCTGGCGTCGCTCCTTGGTGTCGCCGCGCCATCAACGCCAACCGGCCCGACGACCGGGCCCGCGATCAGCGGAACCGCGGCCCAGCTGATCACCCAGGCGAAACAGCACTATGACACGGCGCAAAAGGACCTGGCGGCTGGCGACTTCGTCGGCTATGCGACCGAGATCAAGACGGTCGGCGCCCTCCTGAACCAGCTCGCCGCGCTTCAACCGGCCCCCTCGCCGGGCGCGTCGCCCAGCGCGTCCGCCTCGGCTTCTCCCTAAACCGGGCCGGGCACCCGGGGGAAAGTAAGGGACGCCTGCCCTGGCAAGCGCCCCTCCAAGTCCCCCGAAACCGAAACCGCTCTAGTGGCCGCCGCCGAGCATGTCAGCGGCGGAAAGCACGACGGCGGCGACGACGGCGAATACGGCAGCAAAACGGTACATTGGGCACCCTCCTTGGGGATCACCGGGTGCCCCGACCGCTCGGCCGGAATTTAACACCCGGTTGAATTTGTTGTCAATATACTTTTCCGTAACCGGTTTAGCAGCGCTATACTTTCAAGACGGAAATGAACCCGGTCGGCGAGCGTTTACGCCAGGCGCGCCTGGCACGCGGTCTCACCCAGGAGCAGCTGGCGAGGGGGGTTGTCACCAAGGGCTTCATCAGCCAGGTGGAACGAAACCGGGCGACGCCCTCGCTGGCGAAACTTCGCGTGATTGCCGACCGGCTTGGCTTACCGCTCGGACACTTCACCGCAGATCGGTCACCCCATGAGGTCACCTATCTCCGCAAGAGTGCCGAGCTGGCCGTCAGAGCGAAGGAGCCAACCCATGCCCTCGAGCTGGTCGAGGAAGGCCTGGCCCTGGCGTCGACGGCGAACGAGCGCGCCGACCTCTATCGGATCAAGGGCATCGCCCTCGACACCCTGGGGCGGCTCGCGGACGCCCTCGTCGAGCACCAGACGGCGGCCGCGGCGGCACCCCCCGACGACCCTGAGCTCAGCGCGGCGATCTACGTGGAAATTGCAACGGTGCTCCAACAGCTCGAGCAGTTCAACGCCGCCATCGAGGCGAACCTGAGGGCGCTCCACTGGCTCGATGACTGCAAGCATGCCGATCCCGGCTTACGATCACGGGTTCTCCATAACCTCGGCCGCGAGTGCTACGGCCTGGGCCAGTTGCCTGAGGCGGATCGGTACTTCCGGGAGGCGCTGGCCGCGGCCACTGATGCCGAAAGCCTCAAACGGATCGCGACCGCACACATGTCCCTCGGCGTCTCGGCGCGCGCGATGGGCGATCTCGATCGCGCCATCGACCATAGCAATCGAGCCTTAGCGCTCTACAACCGCATCGGCCAGGAGCAGACGGCCAACCGGATCCTCGGCAACCTGGGTGACGTCCACTACGCGGCGGGCCGCATTAAGGAGGCCCGCGAGCTGCAGGAACGATGTCTCCAACGGGCCGAGGCCCTGGGCGACGACTTCGCGATCGGCGTGGCCGGGGGCGAGCTCGCCCGCTATATCCTCGCGAGCGGGGACCCGGTCCAGGCGTTGGCGCTGGCTAAAAAGAGCAAGCAGGCGGCACACCGATCGGGCGACCATCTGCACCGTGCCTACGCCGCGGCGGTCGAGGCCCAGGCAGCTGAGCGCCTTGGGCGGCCGGTCGTTGCCGACCGCCAGTTCCGCGCTGCCCTGAGGCTGCTGGCCAGCCGGCGTGCCGCGGGTAAGCTAGGGGAGGTCTGCGCGATGTATGCGGATGTCCTGCGCCAGCGGGGCCGGGTCGATCTGGCCTTTGCCTTCATGCGGATGGCGGCCGAGCGTGACTTCGCCAGCCTCGCGCCGCTCTTGAAGCAGGCGCAGTGATGACCACCCTGGTGACGACGAACGAGGGCGGCACGGTCCTGGTGGTGGACGAATCAGACACACACCTCGCGCCACTTGACGCCTCTCTCAAGGCAGCCGGCTATCGTGTGGTCGTCGCGCAGGACGGAACGTCGGCGCTGCGCCAGCTTGCGGCCCAGGTCTGTCAGCTCGTTCTCTGTGCCTTCCGATTGCCAGACATGGACGGTCTCGACCTCTGCCGGGCAATCAAGTCGGCGCCGGGCACGCGCGGAATTCCGGTCATCATGCTCGGGGACGAGAACGACGAGGTACAGCGCGAACGGGCGCTGCAGGCGGGGGCCGACGACTACGCGGTCAAACCCGTTGAGAAGGGCATGGTGGTCGGGCTGGTGAACGCCCAGCTCCGCATCGGCCGCTTGAATCGCCAACTCCAGGAGCTGGAAGGGGTCATCGTCTCGCTGGCTCGCGCGGCCGACGGTCGCGACCAGTGGATGGCGGGGATGTCCGAGCGGGTGGCCCACTGGTCGATGCGCCTCGGCGCGGCTCTTGGACTTGCGGAGGATGAGCTGACACTTCTTTACAAAGCCGCGTTGCTTCACGACGTGGGCACACTCAGCGTGCCGGCTGCGATCCTGGCCAAGCCCGGCTCGCTCGATGCCGACGAGTTCCGCCAGGTCAAGCAACACCCCGTCGTTGGCGAGCAGCTGCTGATGGCCCTTCCCGATGCCGATCGCCTGCTGCCGGCGATTCGCCATCATCACGAGCGCGTCGATGGCCGGGGCTATCCCGACGGGCTGTCCGGCACCGAGATCCCGCTCTTCGCTCGCGTCATCGCGATCGCCGATACGTTCGCGGCGCTCACCATGGCACGCCCCTATCGTCCGCGGCTGGCGAAGGCTGACGCGGTGCGAGCGTTGCAGGCTGGCGCCGGCACACAGTGGGACGTCGACCTGATCGAGCGATTCCTGCAGGTGCTGGATGACTCCGCGACGGAGGCCTCGGCGCGGGAGATCCGAGCCGGCTAAGGCCGGCGGGTCGCCTCCCCGATCAACCGCTCGACGATGACGCAGTCGCGCCATTGCCCGTCGAGCCTGCCGTGACGGCGATACGTCCCCACCTCGCGGAACCCAATCGAGGCGCATAGGGCCAGGCGCACCGCCGCATCGGCCATGATTCTCAGCCTCCTCTCACGATTTCCGGATCCCCTTCTCACGCACGGGGACGATCCTGTGCTCAGGAGATTCCACGATGAGCACAGTCCATTCGACGGTCAACACGATGGCGGCGGCCGGCAACCTGTACGGTTGGCGGACCGATGCCCTCCTCCTGGGCGTGGCGTTCTGGGCCCTGACAACCGCGATCAGAGGCCTCCGCTCGGTTCTTGGCTGAGCAGCCGCGTGAAGTCCTCGGGGCCGTCCACGTCCCAACCAACGCGCTCCGCGAACGGGCAATCCACGATCATCTCAGGGTGTGCGGCGGCGACCGCCTGGCCACCGATCTCGCCATCCAGGGCGGCAAGCTCGGGGAAGAACCGCCGATCGAAGACTCGAGGGTTCCCACCGTGCGCCCCGTAACGAGGCACCACGATCCGTCCGGGGACGAATGCCTGGCAGAGTTGGCGTATCACCTGCTCGTCGATGAATGGCTGGTCGGCGACGCCGATCAGGGCCGCGCTCGTCACCTCCGGGAGCGCCTCGATCCCGAGGCTGACGGAATGTCCGATGCCGCGGCCGGGCTCCGCATTCACGATCGTCTCGGCGCCCAGTCCATCGAGGGCGGCGCCGATCCCGGGGCCTGCCGGGATCACCACGACCACCGGCTTGAGCCCGCCGCGTAGCAGCGAGCGCGCAGCCCGGACAACCAGCGGCTCTCCCTTCCAGCGTTCGAGCAGTTTGGGTCGGCCGAACCGCCTGGACTCGCCCGCAGCGAGGAGAATGCCGGCGATCACGATGCGCTGAGTCTACCGGCGCTTAGACTCGATGGATGGCCGTCGCCACCCCGCGGCAGAGCACGCGAAGCGCCCTGGATCACATGGCGAGCCGGTTGCGGGAGGCGGCCCCACGCTTTGCCGTCCTCCCCGTCGATGCGCGGCGCGGATTGCTCCAGGCGATGTCGGCCGGTTTGTCCCGGGTCGCGCCGGACGCGGTGCGCGCTGCCTGCGAGGCGAAGCGGATTCCGATGGGCAGCCAACTCGAGGGAGAGGAGTGGACCCTGGGCCCGGTCATCACGCTGCACAACATGCGGCTGCTCCGGGACGCCCTGGCATCGCTGGCCCGCTCCGGCACGACCAGGGTCGGCGACGTCGACGAGACCATCGATGGCCGGGAGCGCAGCGCGATCTTTCCGGCGGGCCCGCTCGATGCCGTGTTATTTCGGGGCATCCGAGCCCGAGCCCACCTGCAGCCCGGGGCTCACGCGACCGATCGTGCCGCCTTCTACCGGCGGCCGGGTCACGCCGGGGTGGTCGTCCTCGTGCTGGGGGCGGGCAACGTCAATGCCATCACGCCGCTCGACGTGACAACCAAGATGTTCAACGAGGGAAAGGTCTGCCTCGTCAAGATGAACCCCGTTAACGCCTACCTGGGACCGTTCCTCGAACAGGCCTTTGCCGACGCGATCGCTGCCGGATATCTGGCGATCGCCTACGGAGGCGTGGAGGAGGGCGAGTACCTTGCCCACCACCCGGCCGTGGATGAGATCCACCTGACCGGATCGGACCGCACGCACGATGCGCTCGTCTGGGGACCTCCCGGCCCGGGCCGGGAGGCTCGCAAGGCGCAGCAAGCTCCCCTGCTCACCAGGCCGATCACCTCGGAGCTGGGCAACATCTCACCGGTAATCGTCGTCCCAGGCGCCTACACGCAGGCACAACTCGCCTGGCAGGCGGAGAACATCGCCGCCGGGGTCGCGAACAATGCCTCCTTCAACTGCAACGCCAACAAGATGCTGATCACCGGCGGTGGGGCGGCCGGTCGGGCGGCGATGATCGAGGCCATCGAAGGCGTCCTCCGATCGATCCCGCCGCGGTATGCCTACTATCCCGGCGCGCAAACGCGCTACCAGGCGCTGACCAGCGGCGACCGACATCTCGACATCATTGGCGAACCCACGGCCGGGGCGCTGCCATGGACGATCATGCGGGACCTGGACCCGAACCAAAGCAGCGATCCGGCCTTCCACACGGAGCCGTTTTGCTCCATCCTTTCGCAAACGTCCTTTAAGAGCGACGATCCCCTCGAGTTTCTCGACCAGGCGGTCCGGTTTGCGAACGGGCGGCTGTGGGGCACGCTGGTGGCGACGGTCGTCGTCCCACCGAAAATGCTCGCCGATCCAACGCTGCGCGCCGGACTCGATCGGGCGGTCGTGGCGCTCCGCTATGGGACGGTCGGGATCAATATCTGGGGCGCGTATGGTTTCGCCGTTGGGGCGCCGTGGGGTGGCCACCCGAGCTCATCACTCGCGGACATCCAGAGCGGACTCGGCGTCGTGCACAACACCGCGATGCTGGAAGGCGTCGAGAAGACGGTGCTGGAGCAGCCGCTCGTGAACGCGCCAAAGCCGATTCATTTCCCCACCCACCGCGCGGCTCGGACCCTGGGCCGGCGGCTCAGCGCCCTGGAGGCGACGGGCAACTGGGGACGGCTGCCGGGCGTGCTGAGCGCGGCGCTCCGCGGCTGATCAGCTGGCGGCGATCGGGGTTCCCGGATCGACCAGGTGGACCCAGGTCAGGCCGTCGGGCAGGTGCATGACCTTGCCGTCGGCGCCAAGGTACTTCAGCGGGAGGTCCGGATTGGCCAGGTTCCAGGTGGCGGTGTAGTGGTGACCCTGGCTGAAGATGTCCGCCGGGCCGGTGCCCAGCAGGTCGAAATCAACCGCCGGCGCGCCGAGGACGTCGGTGAAGCCGGCATCGTGATGCGCGACCTGAAGGACGATGACGTTTACCGGCTTGATCGCCTGCCCGGTATTCCGGTCCAGCAACGGACCGTCAACGGTCGAATAGGCGTAGGCCCCGTCGCCGGCGGAATAGCCGTAGATGACCCGATGGAACGAGGTCTGATCGAACTGGATATGGGTGGCGGCCGGGGCCGCCGGGCTGGCCGCCGGCACGCCGGGGGCGGGCAGCTGGTAGGTGACACGCGGTGCATACCGACTGAGGCCCTGGGCGAGGCGGTCGCCACTGGTGAACAGGTTATGCGGGGCGCGCCGCGAGGGGTCGCGCGCAAAGTAGATGCCGCCGTCCGACCCCTCCGTCAGCGCCGGAATGTTTTGCTGCTGAATCGCCTGCAGGACCTTGATGTTGGCTCCGGAAAAGAAGACGACCGCGTGGTAGGCGCGCTGCAGCCGCAACGTGACCGGCCGTGCGCTGCGGACCGGCTCGATGCGCTGGCTGCCGGACGGTTGGAAATAGATGGCCGTCATCCGCGTAATGCCGCCCTCGGCCAGGTACTCGTACACGAGGTTGGCCTGTTGCAGGCCTGAGAGGGGCCGGGCCAGGGGCGAGTTTTCGATCTGGACCATCGCGGGCCCAGGCCGGGTGGGGGTCGGCGTCGGCGTCGCCTTCGCGGTTGGCGTGGGTGTGGTCCCGCAGGCCGAGAGCAGGAGGAACCCGCCGGCAAGACCCGCGGAGAGGTGTCGGGAGAACCGTGTCACGCGACGTATGAGTATAGGAAACGCGCCGCGGATAAACCGCTGTGCTAGCGTCGAGAGTGATGCTGCCGCACGAGATGCTGCAAAGCCAGGTCCAGGTGGAGCGCTCCCTGCTCAGCCGGGTGATGGCGTGGCTCGCCCTCTCCCTGGCGCTGACCGCCGGCGGCGCCTATCTTTACCTCACTGGCGCGATCCCGATCAACGTCAATCCCTTCATCTTTTTGATCGTCGCGCTGGGTCTGATCTTCGCCATCCAGGCAACGGCACGGTCGAAGAACCAGGTGCTCGCCGGGAGTCTCTTTGCCCTCTTCTCGGTGGTCGAGGGCCTCTTCATCGCGCCGGTGATCGCGGCGTCGAGGCCCGATGCGGTGAGCAATGCCTTCCTCGGAACGGCCGGGATCTTCCTGGTGGCGGCAGCCGTCGTCTACCTGACCAGCATCAACCTCGCCTCCTGGGGCCGCTGGCTGCTGGGGGCCCTCCTCGTCGGCATCATCGTGAGCGTCGCCACA
>JALYYC010000012.1 GCA_030946755.1 Candidatus Dormiibacterota bacterium | reverse complement strand
TCGTCATGTCCGCCTGCGGCTCCGAAAACACCTCGGGCGGTAGCACCAAGTACAGCGGCACGATTCATATCGCCTCCTCGACCTGGACCGGCTATGCGCTCATCTACCTCGCGAATGCCAAGGGCATCTGGAAGCAGCACGGCCTTGACGTCAACTTCAAGGATGTCGAAGACCCGAATGACCGCTTTATCGCCCTGGCAGCAGGACGGTTGGAGGGCATGGCGTCGACGGTGGACGCGTTTGCCCGGCAACAGTCGAACGGCGTCGCAGCGGTCGAGGTGTTTCCCATCGACGCCTCCGTCGGAGGCGACGGCATCCTGGCCAAGAACACGATCCAAACCGTCGCCGATCTGAAGGGCAAGACGGTCGCCGTCAACCAGGGATCCGTGTCGGAATGGTTTTTGGCGCAGGTACTCGAGAAGAACGGGCTGCACCTCGGCGACGTCAAGGAGCAGAACATGAAATCGGGCGAGGCGGGCGCGGCGTTTGTCGCCTCGAAGGTCGACGTCGCCGTTACCTGGGAGCCGTGGCTCAGCAAGGCCAAGGTACGGACAGACGGCCACGTGCTGGTGTCGTCCGCCAAGTACCCGGACCTGATCATGGACAGCTTCGCCTTCCGCAAGGACTTCGTCCAGAAGTATCCGGATACCGTCAAGGAGTTCATGAAGGCGTACTACGACGCTTACAACTGGATGCAGTCGAACAAGACTGAAGCGCTCAGCGTGATCGGGACCGCAGTCCAGGAGTCGCCGGCGGACGTGACGGCAGATCTCTCGACCATGACCCTCTTCGACCTGGCTAAGGGCAAGCAGGTCATCGGAACCAGCAGCAGCCACGGCGCGATTTACGACGTCGTCAAGGCGGCAGCCGATTTCTGGAAGGCCCAGGGCAAGATCGATACCACCGTGAATCCGAGCGACGCGGTCGATCCGAGCTTCATCAATAGCTTGTAGGGACTCGTGAGCGAGCGGGTCCCCGCGACCCAGGTGGCGCCGGCGGTTCCTGCAAGAGGGCAGCGCCGGCGCCGCGGGCTGCTCCGCACCTACCTGACGCCGAAGCAGGCGATTCCGCGAGCGACCGTCATCACGCTCGGCATCGGCAGCTTCGTGGTCATCCTCGCCGGCTGGAGCCTCGCGTCGCTCGCCATCAACGATCCCTTGTTTGCTCCGAGCCCCCAGCGGGTTTGGACGGCCTGGATCGATATGTTCCAGCACCGGAGCTTTCTGTCCGATGTCGGGTGGAGCACCTTCCGCATCGTCGCGGGCTTTCTGATCGCCGCCGTCATGGCGGTGCCGCTCGGCCTGCTGATGGGCTCGTTCGAGGTCGTCCGATCGTTCTTTCAGCCGCCGGTCAACTTCATCCGGTACATGCCGGCCTCCGCGTTCATCCCATTGCTGATCCTGCTGATCGGACTCGATGAGAACGAGAAGCTCATCATCATTTGGATCGGGGTCTTCTTCCAGCTCACCCTGATGGTGATGGACATCGCCCACCGGGTCCCTGACGAGATGCTCAATGTCGCCTACACGCTCGGGGCCTCGCGCTGGAAAGTCTTCTATAAGGTGTTCCTGCCCGCGACCTTCCCCGAGGTCGTGGACGCGCTACGAATCACGATGGGATGGGCATGGACGTACCTGATCGTCGCAGAGATCGTTGCGGCCGAGCGTGGGATTGGCGCCTTCATCCTGATCTCAGAGCGATTTCTGCGATCCGACCGCATCATCGCGGCGATTATCACCATCGGGATCCTCGGCCTGATCACGGACACGATCTTTGGTCTGATCCATCGCTGGGCGTTCCCCTATGTCGAAAAGGTGCATGCGTGAGCGAGATCAGATTTGTCGATGTCGCCATGCGTTACCGCACGCGGCGCGGCGACGTGCGGGCCCTGCAGCAGATCTCGCTGACGGTGCCCGATGGACAGTTCGCGTGCATCGTCGGCCCGTCAGGCTGCGGCAAGTCGACCCTGCTGAGCGTCGCTGCCGGCCTTGTCATCCCAAGCGAAGGCGAGGTCCTGGTCGATGGCAAGCCCGCCTATTCGCCCGGTTCCGATCGCGGCATGGTGTTCCAGTCCTACTCCCTGTATCCGTGGCTCTCGGTCCGGCGCAACATCGAGTTCGGCCTCGAGATCAAGCGCGTCCCTAAACCCGAGCGGAAGCGACAATCGACTGAATTGATCCACCTGATGAAGCTCGACGGGTTCGCGGAAGCCTATCCGAAGGCCCTCTCAGGCGGGATGAAGCAGCGGGTGGCGATCGCCCGGGCGCTGGCGAACGATCCCGACGTGCTGCTCATGGACGAGCCGTTTGGTGCCCTGGACGCCCTGACGCGCCAGGTCATGCAGGAGATGCTGACCGACATCTGGCAGCGCTATCGCAAGACGGTGCTGTTCGTCACCCACGACATCGATGAGGCGATCTTCCTCGGCGACGTGATTTATATCATGACGAACCGTCCGGGTCGGATCCGCACGACGCTGGCCGTTGATCTGCCCCGGCCGCGAAATTTCGACATGGTCAGCAGTCCGCGTTTCACCGAGTTGCGCAACCAGGTGGTGGGCGTTATCCACGAAGAGAGCCTGAAGGCAGTCGAGTCGGAGCTGGCTCGTGCCTAGGTACCGGCCGGTTGACGCGATGAAGGCGCCCCGGTTCACCGGGATCGCCAGCTTCATGCGGCTCCCCCAGGTTTCGGACATGGACGGCGTCGACGCTGCCATCGTTGGGATCCCTTTCGACACCGGCGTCAGTTACCGGATCGGCGGCCGATTCGGCCCGGCGGCGATTCGGGAAGCCTCCCGGCTGCTTCGTCCGTACCACGTCGAGCAGGCGATCGAGATCTTCGATCATCTCTCCGTGGTCGACACCGGCGACCTCTCGGTGGTCCCGGGAAACATCCAGGCCAGCTACCAGGTCATGGTCGATGGCCTGCGACCCATCCTCGACGCCGGCGTCGTGCCGCTGGCCATCGGAGGCGATCATGCCATCACGCTGGGTGAGTTGCGGGCGGTTGCCAAACGCCACGGCCCGGTCGGATTGATCGACTTCGACTCACACACCGATACCTGGGACAACTACTGGGGCGAGCGCTACACCCACGGCACCTGGTGCAAGCGCGCCATCGAGGAGGGGCTGATCGACACGACGCGCGCCGTCCAGCTCGGCATCCGCGGGTCCTTGTACGGCTCCGAGGACCGTGGCGGCGCCCGCGCGCTCGGCCTGCACCTGATTCCAACCGAGGAGCTGCTGGCGCGGGGCGTCGATGATGTCCTGCCTGAAGTCCGCGACCGGGTTGGCAGCGGGCCGGTATTTCTGACCTTCGATATCGACTTCGTGGACCCCGGCTTCGCACCCGGGACGGGCACCCCCGAAGTCGGTGGGCCGACCAGTCGTGACGCCCTGCGCCTGGTTCGTGGTCTGCGCGACATCCAGTTCGTCGGCTTCGACCTGGTCGAGGTCCAGCCTCAGTACGACGCCGGCGAGGTCACATCACTCCTGGCCGGGACGCTCATCCACGAGTTCCTTGCCCTGCTCGCGCTCAATTCTGCGAAAGGAGAACGCCCTTGACACTCGAACATCTCACTCCCCGAGGCCTCTTCAAGCCGGCCGTTTTCACGCAAGTCGTCGTCGCCACGGGCAAGCGCCTCGTCTTCATCTCCGGCCAGGTCTCGATGGATGCCGATGGGAATACCGTCGCGGAGGGTGACCTCGCCGGGCAGGCCAGGCAGGTCTATGCCAATTTGAAAGCAGCGCTCGATGGCGCCGGCGCCAGGCCGTCGGACGTTGCCAAGCTGACCACCTACGTCGTCGG
>JALYYC010000255.1 GCA_030946755.1 Candidatus Dormiibacterota bacterium | reverse complement strand
AGTCCTCCGCCGGGAGGACGTCCACCAGTTGCGCCCCCTGCGCGAGCCGCGCGTTCAGGTCGTTCACCTCGAAGATCTGGCCGGGCATCAGTCGCTACTGTACGCTGTCGGCCTATTTCTTCTTCTTTTTCTTCGCCTGCGCATTGCTGATCGCGGCCGCACGGCTCTTCGGCATGCCCTTCTTCTTGAGCGCCTCGTAGGCCTTCGGCTTCTTGATCGATGGGCTCTTCTTCTTTCCCGGCAAATCCGTCCTCCTCGGTGGATAAGATCGACGACTCTATTCTGGACTAATGCCCCACATCACCAGCCGGCTCGCGCCAGCCGGATAAGCAGATCATCGAAGCGTCGCGCGAGCGGACCGTCGACCACGTCGGCGCCTTGCTCGGTCCGCCAGAGCGCATCGCCGAGGTCCGTGAGGACGTGCCAGGCGAGTACGCGCCAAAGGTCAACGCGCTCTCCACTCACCCTGGCGTAGCTCTGCATCACCGCGAAGAGCAGGTCCAGGGTCGGACCGAGCGCCGGGAGATAGCGGAAGTCGTAGGCCCGGTCGCCAGCCCCGGACTCTTCGAAATCGAGAAGACCGATGACGTGCGAGCTATCGTCCGACACGAGCAGGTTATGGCCGTGGAAGTCACCCTGCAGGAACACCCTGGCCGACGAAAGTCTCAATCGCGCGGCGACCGCCGTGACCAGCCCTTCGGCCAGCTCGGCGCGCCGTGCATCCAGCATCGGGAACATACGCTGCCGCAAGCTCTCCGGGGTCGATTGCGGGCTGGGGGCACGCAGACGGAGACCCGCCGACTCGATCGCTGCCAGCACGCGCGGCGCATGCACCTCCGCCAGCAGCTCACCGAGCTGGTGGCCGATCGTCTTCACCCTCCTGGCGTCGGTCCAGACCTCGGCTGTCCAGGGCAGGGCGTTCCCAGGCAGCTTGCGATAGACGAGCAGGGGCGGATCCTCCGCGATGGCGATCGGTCGAGGGATCGGCACGCGAAGCTCGGGCAGCGCGGCCAGCAGGCGACCTTGCTGGAGAAGGATCTCCCGAGCCGAATCTGACCAGGCGAACTTGACGACGTAGTCGCCGACGAATGCCATCCCATGCCGGTAGGGCGATGGAACGTCTGCCTGCCGCGCCCGCAAGTCCAGCGGCAGCTCAGTGGCTTCGGGCAAGACGCGCCGAAGGGCGGCGCGCACGACTTCAACGGTCGGCGGGCTATCCCAGGCGGATGGGTCGGGCGGCACTGCCGACCCATCGTACGGTCAGTGAACTACCGGGCGCGAGCGTCCTAACGCGGCGATCGCGTGGTGGTCTGACGATGCGGTTTCTTGCCACCAGGGGCCGCTGACGGCGGAGGGGCGCGAGTGCATGAAGTATTCCCAGGGCGACAACTGGACCCCGAGCGCGTCCAGGTCGTGCGCCGATTCGCCGACCAGCAGGATCGCCGGGACCCGGGCGAGCCGGCGATCGGCACGCAAGCGCTTCAGCTCGGTGAGCCCGGTGCCATCGGGCGGCTCGAGGTCGATGATGACGAGGTCGGGCCGCGCGCCGGACCAATGGTGGAGCGTGGATAACGTCCGCACGCGGTAGCCATCGAGCTCCAGCTTCAACCGGTACATGTCCGCGAGGTCGGAGTCGGATCCCACATAGAGGACGTCGACGAGGCCTTCCTCCTCGAATCGGTGGGTCGCCCGTGCTGCTTCCATGCGCCCATGGTGATCCGCGGACCTGAACACACGCTAAGAGGCCGGTATGGATTCCGTAAGACTTTTTTTGGCGGTGACTACACTCCATGGATGGGACCGGCCATCGTCATCATCCTGCTCGCGGCAGGAATCGGCGTGTTGCTCTGGTGGGGGAGCCGCCTCCCGCCTACGCGGCCACGGCCCGGCAGCCGTCACCGTGGGGAAACGCTGATGTCGGTGCACCAGCGGCTGCAGAAGCAGAAGAAGCGCCGCTAGGGCAGATAGGCGAAGGGGCTGACTGGCGTGCCGTTCAGGTCGATTTCGAAATGGAGATGCGGCCCGGTCGAGTTGCCGGTGCTGCCCTCGTAGCCGATCACGGTGCCCTGGCCCACGGCGGTGCCGTCCGCCTGGCCGTAGCCGGAGAGATGACCGTAGAGCGAGACGAATCCGGCTGAGTGGACGACGAGGACGTACTGGCCGTAGCCGCACAGGTAGCCGCCGCAGGCCATCGTGTAGTTGTGGACGATGCCGGCGTCGGACGCATGGACCGGTGTTCCGGCGTCGGTCCCGATATCAATCCCGGAGTGAAAGTGGCCGCCCGGGCAGCCGGGGTCGTAGGGTTCGAATGGATACGACGTGCAGCCGAATCCCTGGGTAATGGCGCCCTGCATCGGCCAGATGAAATGTCCAGTCGATCCGGCCCGCGCGCTCTCCGCGATCAACGCCTGCAGCTGATTCTTTAGCGTGGCCCGCTGGGCCTCCATCTGCGCCAGCTGCTGTCGGAACTCTGCCACGATGGCGGCGACCTGCGCTTCGGCCTGCGCCCGCTGGGCGCGCTGCACCTGGAGCTGCGCTTGCTGGTCCTTGATCTGCTTGACGATGGCCGCCTGCTGCGCGTACTTGGCGTCCAGGTCGGCTTTCATCGCCTCGACCGCGGCCCGCTCCGCTTGAAGCTTGACGACCTCGATGCGCGACTCACGAATGACGGCAGCAAAGAAGACGGTGCGGTTGAGCAGGTCGGTGAAACTCTGTGCTGACAGGATCAGCTCGAGGGGATTGACCTCGCCAGTCTTGTACATGGCGCGCATGCGGAGCCCGAAATCGAGGATGTGCTTTTTGAGCTGTGCTTCCTTGACAGCCAGATCACGCTTGGCTTGCTCGACCTGCGCGGCCAGCGCTACGAGTGCCGCCGTCTCCTGCCGGATCTGTTGCGCCACCTGGGCCAGATTGGCATCGAGGCCGGCGATCTGTCGCTGCAGCGCGGCCTCCTGGTCGAGCAGTTGCTGGACGTGGGTTTTAGTCGCCGTGATGGCGCCGTTGACCCCGTTGAGCTGTTGCGACTTGCCCTGGATCTGGCTGTAGAGGGTGTCCGCGACCGATGTCGAAAGCAGCAGGGTCAGCAGGCTCACGGCGAGCAGCGCCCGGATGACCCGGCGTGGTCGGGTCGGAGGAAGGCTCTGCTGCATCGGCCGCCCAGAGTACGACAGATCGTGGGCGATCGCATGAGAATCTGGACTCGGGGTGGCCTTTAATGAGACCGTCACACGGACGTTGCGGGCTCAGGGCCTGTGCACCGTCAAAATCGGCCGGCGGCTTCGAAAGTCATCCGAACGGATGATGCGAGCAGGACCGGGTGTGTGCGATGCTGCGGCCAACTCACGGGGGAACCGTCACGCGTTGTGCTGTCCACGCCTTGAGTCCGTGGCAGGTTGGCCTGTGCTAACCTGCGCGGGGATTTCGAAATACAGACTCAAGGAGTACGCATCTCAAATGAATAAGGTCAAGCGACCGATCCTCGTCCTCTCCTTCGTCGTCTCAGCCCTGGTTTTCGGCGCATGGCCCATGGCGGCGCTTGCCGCCACCGCTCCCCGAATTGGCAACGCCGTCAATTTCGCCGTTCTCGGTAGCAGCACGGTCACGAACACCGGATCGACGGTTGTCAACGGGTATCTCGGCGTCAGTCCGGGTTCAGCGGTGACCGGCTTCCCGCCGGGTGTCATCAATGGCCAGCTGCACAAAACGGATGCCGTCGCGCTCGCCGCGCGGAACTCGGCCGTCACCGCCTACAACGATCTGGGCAGCTGGGGGCCGACGCAGAATCTGACCGGTCAGGACCTGGGCGGCAAGAACCTGATTCCCGGCGTCTATACCTTTAGTTCGTCGGCCCAACTGACCGGCGCCCTGACGCTCCGCGGCAACGGCATCTACATCTTTCAGATCGGCAGCACGCTGACGACCGCCTCTAACTCGTTGGTGAGCCTGACCCAGGGCGCCCAGGGTTGTGGCGTGTACTGGCGGGTCGGGAGCTCGGCAACCCTTGGCACCGGCACACATCTGGTCGGCACCATCATCGCGGTCGCCTCGATCACGATGAACACGGGAGCGACCTTGCTCCCCGGTCGGGCGCTCGCCCGTGGCGGCGCCGTGACCCTGGATACCAACCAGATCACCGTACCCAGTGGCAACTGCACGGCGGTTGGTATCAATACCGTTGCGCCCACCGGTGGCGGGCCAGCTCCGACCTCCCCCTGGTCGGTCCTGGTTCTGCTGGCCGGCGTGATCAGCCTTGCGGGCGGCGTCTGGTACGCCCTCCGCAGGCGGACACGCGTCGCGATCTAAGTAAGCGAACTCGGCGCTAAGTTAACAACAGGCACCACATCGACAGGTCTGACGCAGACTGGCGGCGGGGAGTAGACTCGACCTTCCTCGTCCGTTTCGATGGTTCCTGAGGAGGAATGCATATGCCTGAGGTTGCTGTCTTCGCGCCCGGCACCGTGAATTGGGTCGATCTCTCGAGCAAGGACCTGGAGAAGTCCAAGGCGTTCTATTCGAAGCTGTTTGGTTGGCAACCGAACAAAATTGAGGATCCCCAGGCCGGCGGCTACACCTGGTTCCTGCTGAACGGGAAGCAGATCAGCGCTGTCGGTGGGACGCAGGGTGACCAGGCGCCGACGGCGTGGTCCATCTACTTTGCGACCGACGACGCGACCAGGACCGCCAAAGCGGTCAAAGATGCTGGCGGCAAAGTCGTCGCCGAGCCCTTCGACGTCATGGGCGCCGGCCGGATGGCCGTCTTCCAGGATCCGAGTGGTGCTTACTTCAACGTCTGGGAGCCCGGCACGCACAAGGGCTTCGAGGCCGAGCCCGGGCAACCGAACACCTACACCTGGACGGAGCTGAACACCAACGACGTCGACAAGGTCAAGGACTTCTACAAGAAGGTCTTTGGTTGGTCGGCCAAGACGAGCCCGATGGGCGAGGGGCAACCCGATTACACCGAGTGGCAGATCGACGGCAAAAGCATCGGCGGCGGAACGCCGATGCAGGCCCAGACAGGCGCGCCGCCGCACTGGCTCGTCTACTTTGCCAGCAGCGACGTCGACGCCACCACGAAGAAGGTCAAGGATCTCGGTGGCAGCGTGATGCTAGAGGCGATGGACTTTCCTGGAGGTCGGTTCTCGATCGTCGCCGACCCGCAGGGTGGGGCCTTCGGCATCCTGAAGATGGCTTAGACTTAGCCCGACCGACCAATCGAGACACAGCGAGCCGGGGTCACTGTGGCCCCGGCTCTTGTTATGCACCACGAACCAGACGTGAGCTCAAATGCCAGGAACTGATGTCCCGATTCCACGCGAAGCAGTGCGCGCAATTCTCATCGACGGCAAAGGGCGCACGCTGCTCTTCAAGGCATTCGCCAGCCGGGACCGCTTGAGGCATTTCTGGATCACGCCGGGCGGCGGTATCGCGGCCGGCGAGTCGGACGCGACCGCGCTGCGGCGTGAGTTGGCCGAAGAGTGTGGGCTTCATCGATTTGATATCGGCCCCATGGTCTGGATTCGCGACGTCCTCTTTCCGCACCCGGAAACCGGGCAGATGCTGCAGCAGCAGGAGCGGTTCTACCTGGTCCGGATCGATTCCCACGAGGTTGACATCAGTGGTTGGGATGAGCTGGAGCGTGTCTTCATGACCGAGCCGCGTTGGTGGACGCTCGACGAACTCGCGGCGGCTCAGGAGTCCTTTGCGCCGCGCGAGCTTCCGCGCCACCTCGGCGATCTAGTGCGGGGTCATGTTCCCGTCGAGCCGATTGACGTCAGCGGCTGACGGTTAGGCTGCGGATCCGCTGATCGCAAACAGGTCGGCCGATGGAGAGGTGCCTCGGAACGGTGGCAATGCGCATTGCACAGATCTGAGTGTGTATAATGAGGCGCGGCATGCGCTACGTACGTAAGAACATCACGGTTCCGGCAGCCCTGGACGCCCGGCTTAGAAAGCTGGCGAAGACCCGAGGGGCTTCTCAGAGCGGCTTAATCGTGCACCTTTTGGCTCTTGGACTGGCAGCCCAATCCGGAGAAGGCGACCCACTTCTGCGTTACATCGGTTCGGTCGAGGGCCCTGCGGACCTGTCGGCGACCGTCGATAAAACGGTGTACGGCGCTGCCGCTCGTCGCTGACAGCGGCCTCCTGATCGCCGCGATAAACCGAGGCGACCGGCATCACGAATGGGCCGTTCGCCATATCCTGGGCGCCCGGCAGCACCAGACGACGATCGTCGTGCCAGATGTCGTCGTTGGTGAGGCCTTTACAAAGCTGCGCTACGACCGACGGGTCAGTCCTCGGAAGGATTCAAGCGCCGCTCTGGGCGTCTTCGGGCTGGTCGACGAGGCCCCGGAGTTGTTTGAAGTTCGCTTCGTGGCTCGCAAAGGCTACGACCGCGTCCGTGAAATCCTGGTTCAGTACCGGGATCAGTCATTCTCGTACGTGGATGCGCTGGTCTTCATGACCGTGGACGATGATCCCAAGGCGACCCAGGTCCTGACGGTGGACGGCCGCGACTTCTCCACTTATCGATTCGCACATCCTGTCGAGGTAGTGGTTCCGTAGGATGGGGCCAATCGAAATCACGACCGACATCAACCGGCTGGATCGTGACCACCTCCATCGCTGGCTGTCCGGCGCCTACTGGAGTCGCGGCATCCCGCGGCCGGTGCTCGACCGTGCCATGGCGAACAGCATCTGCTTTGGTGCGACCGAGGATGGGAAGACGGTCGGCTTCGCCCGCGTGGTGACCGACCGCGCCACCTTTGCCTGGCTCTGCGATGTATTCGTGGACGAGGGGAGTCGCGGCGCCGGCGTGGGGAAGAGGCTGATGGATGCCGTCGTCGCCCACCCCGATCTGCAGGGTTTGCGCAGTTTCATGCTGGCGACCCGCGACGCGCACGGCCTGTACCACCGCTACGGCTTCAGGCCGCTCGACGAGCCGGAGCGCTTCATGGCGATCCGCCACAGCGCGGACGACCTCTACGGCACGACACGATAGGCTGAGAGGCAATGCGCATCGCCATCGTCCTCTACCAGGGCTTCGACGAGCTGGACGCGATCGGCCCCTTCGAGGTCTTTCGGCACGCCGCGAATGCCGGAGCCGCGATCGAGGTCAGCCTCGTCACGCTTGATGGCGCCGCCGAGGTCACGGCGTCGGGTGGCCTGCGCGTGCGACCGGACGGGAAACTGACCGCGACGCCGGATATGGTGCTCGTGCCGGGCGGCGGCTGGAGTAATCGAGGACCCCAGGGCGCCTGGGCGGAGGTGAACCGTGGCGATCTCCCCGCCCGCTTGCGCCAACTCAAAGACGCCGGCGTCACCGTCGCCACGGTGTGCACCGGCGGCATGATCGCCGCCCACGCCGGGATCGTTGGTGGACGGCCGGCCGTGACGCATCACACGGCG
>JALYYC010000251.1 GCA_030946755.1 Candidatus Dormiibacterota bacterium | reverse complement strand
TCGACGAGACGCTGGATCTGTCCGAGCTGGTGCCATTCGTCGCCAAGCCATTTGCGCCGGGCAATGCCTTTCCCGCGGACGAAGTCGCCCTGGAGAAGCTTCGCTTCGACAAGGCGTTCATCGGCTCGTGTACCAACGGTGGCTACGACGATCTGCTGGAAGCGGCATTGGTCATTCGCGCCGGCCGCGAAAAGGGGTTCGAGAAGGCGCCGCAGGAGTTCGTCGTCTTTCCCGGGTCCGGCAGCGTCAAGCGCGACATCGAGAACCCGGAGCCACGCCTTGGCGGCGAATCCGTCGCCGCGACGCTTCGATCGGTCGGGGCTGAGATCCGCGATTCCTGGTGCGGCCCCTGCTTTGGCCAGGGTCCGGACGCGCTGAAGAAAGGCGAGGTCGCGATCACGTCGTTCAACCGCAACTGGCAGAACCGGATGGGCGTCGGCGGCCTCGGCTACCTGGCGAGCCCGGCCGTCGTCGCCTCTTCGGCGCTGCTTGGCTACATGGCCGGGCCGTCGTCACTCGGTATCGAGTGGGACCCGGAACGCTTCGACGTCTCCGTGTGAGGGCTTAGTCCTTCGCGACCACGACCCGGTAGCCGGCGTCGCGGAGCTTTTCCAAGAAGTCGTCAAAGCTGCTCGACTTCAGCAGGATGTTCCGGAGCGCACCGTCGGTGAAGGGATCGTAAGCCGAGGCCGACAGGAACGGATGCGTGGCCGGCGCTTGCCCGGGACGTGGCGGCGGGGCCGAAACGCTGACGAGTGGACCGGGCTGGTCGCTGACCTCCAGGACCTTTTTGTCGCTCTCTGTGTAGACGGTGAAGCGTCGCGTCACGTTCCCTCCTAAAAGACGCCCTGTAGGAATGTATACATTTCCGAATCGTTCGCGGCAAGCCAGCCGGGCGTATACATTTTGACCGTCGCCTCACCCGTGTCATACGGATGGTTCAGGTAGGCGGCAATCGAATCGGCGAAGTATTCGTCTTCATTCGCGCCGGTATACCACGAGGGGGATAGCCAGTTCGCATCGTCGGCGGAGCCCTGTGCCGGGGTTGCATGTGCCGCGACGCGATCTGTGAACAGCTTCGTCAGCTTGGTGAGCTGTGCCGCGGTCAGCGCATTCTTCAGGGCGTGGCCGGTTTCGTGCGCCGCCACGAAGCCGGGCCCATAGCCCGCTGGCTGGCCCTTGATGGTGATGAGAGCCTCCTCCCCGACCGCGGACCTGACCTTCGTGCCGTCCTTGCCCATATTGATGCCACGCACGTCATCCCAGAGTCGGCCGTCGAAGGTCGTCTGTCCCTTGAGGGCTGTGAACTCGTCGAGGTCGGTCATCTTCTTGTCGTGCGGGATGACATGCAACTCGATCGTCAATCCGTCGAGTTGCTTCAACCCGGCCAGGTCGAGATTCAACCACTCCTGTTGCTGGATCGCTTTAGCGGCGGCGATGGCCGCGGATGACGACCCGTGCCCGACGGTGTCGATCGTGACCTTGTCCAGCGCGGCCTTGCGATCCGTATCCGTGTTGGATCGGGTCTCCTTATAGACGCCGAGGCCCAGCCAGGTTTTCCCGCCGACGATGCCGTCCGTCGAGAGTGCGCTGAGGGCCTGGTACTTGCGGACCGCTCGTTGCGTCCGCGGCCCGAAGATCCCATCGACCTTCAGGACGGGTTGAGCCCCCGCCAGGTTCAAGCGGGTCTGCAGCTCGTTGACGGCTGCGCCTTGCGAACCGAGGCGAAGGAGCGGCTTGGACTTGGCGACGTCCTCGGGCGTCTGCGCGGGCGCCGGCGCTTGCGACACCGTGGGCCCTGAAGCGGAGGCCGTGACCGGCGGAGGCGCGAGTGCAGCGTGGGCGTCGGCCACGGTGCCAGCGACCGGGGGTTCTGCGACCGGCGCGCTGCGTTGGACGCTGAGCGAGGTCCCGACCAGGTCGGTCACGCTGGCATTGCCCACCAGCCGCTGCAGCCGGAGGATGCTGGCGACGCCGGGAACGCGCCCCGCATGGTTTTCCGGGTGTTCAACGGGCCGCTGCCGCGGAGCGACCTTATGCAAGAGTTCGGTGGAACCTGGCTCGTACGCGTGTTCGCTGATGGTTGTCAGAGCCTCCGCGAGTCACCCTAGTAGCGTCCTTACGCCACCGTCAAGAAGCCTTTGGGCAAACCTCTGGCCAGGCCTAGCGCAGACTGCGACCGGCTCCTTTCGCCGGGCCGACGCCGTTAGCGGCCGGTTTTTACTGATCGCTCGGTGACGATCGCAGCGATCTCGGACTCATCGAGCAGGTGGTTCCCTTGTTTGGCGGTATCGATGATCGCCCGGACCAGATCTGGACTTGGCGCGATGCTGCGCCGCTCGAGCCAGAAAATGACGTTCGATTCGCCGCTCATCGGGCCGATCTCGATGACCTGCTCGCAGCCGAAGAGATCCGCCGGCACGCCCGAGTAGACCCGGTTGGCGAGCCAGTCGTCGCCTTTGCGCATCGCCTTGATGACGGCCGCAGCATGCACGCCGGTGGCGGTCCGAAACGCATCGGCGCCCAGAACGGGATAATTCGCCGGGATCGCCATGCCGGTTCCCTCGGCGATCACCTCACCCATTTCTTTCAGCTTGCTCAGGTCGGTGTCGATCCAACCGAGCAGCTTGAAGTTGACCAGCAATAAATCCAGGTGCGTGTTGCCTACGCGCTCGCCGAGTCCAAGGGCGCAGCCATGAATCCGATCTGCGCCGGCCACGGCCGCCTCGATCGCGTTGATCAGGCCGAGGCCGCGGTCGCTGTGCCCGTGCCAGTCGAGGCCGACGTCCGGATTCATTGCATCGAGCATCGTCCGGACGTGTTTGATGATGGCGCGGACGCCATCGGGCGTCGAGTGGCCGACCGTGTCGCAGACGGCGACGCGTTGCGCCCCTTCCTCGATGGCCGTACCAAAGAGCCGTTTGAGCGTGTCGGGGTGGGCGCGGGTGGTGTCCTCGGTGACGAACATCACGGGCAGCTGGTTCTGCCGCGCGAAGCGAACCGCCTTGCGCGTGTTGTCCACCATCTGCTCGATCGTCCAACCCTCGGCGTACTGCCGGATCGGGCTCGAGCCGATGAAGGCCGCCACCTCGATCGGGATGCCGACTCGCTGCGAGATTTCGACGACCGGGCGGATGTCGACCTCGAGCGTCCGGGCGGCGCAGAGAGCCTTGATGCCCAGGCGCTGATCGTGGATCTCTTCCGCCAGGCGGCCGACATGCGCCACGGCGCGCGGCCCGGCGCCGGGAAGTCCGAGGTCGATCGAACCGACACCGAGCTGATCGGCGAGGTGCAGAAACCGGAGCTTGACGTCGACCTCAGGATCACGGACGGACGGACCCTGGATGCCATCCCGCAGGGTCTCGTCGTGGACGGTCACCCGGTGGGCGGGCAGTGGTGGCGCTCCGACCATGTTCCAGTCGTAGATCAGGTCGTGCGGCTCAGCCATCAAGCGTTTCCAGGCGCTTGACCAGGTCGGTCAAGAACTCCGTTGCCATGGCCCCGTCGACGATCCGGTGGTCGACTGAGATCGAGATCCATGCCCCGGGCCGGGCGACGACCTGGCCATCGACGACCATTGCTCGCGGCTTGATCGCGCCGAAACCAACGACGCAGCACTCGGGAGGATTGATGATCGGCGTTCCCGTCTCGACCGGACCGCTGGCCCCGACGTTGGTGATTGTGATCGTGCCACCGGTCATTTGTGCCGGGGTCAGCGCCCCGGCCCGCGCCCCCTCGATGAGCTTGCTGCTTTGCTCAGCGATCGCGCGGAGGTTCAGGTCGTCGGCGTTCCGGATGACCGGAACCAGCAGGCCCTTCTCAGTGTTGACCGCGATCCCAACGTTGATCGCCTGCTTGACGATGATCTCGTCCCTTGTGTCGTCCCAGGAGCTGTTGAGCATGGGAAAGGCTTTGACGGACGCCGCCACCTCGCGGATGAAATAGGGGAGGGGAGTCAGCGATGCGCCGCTGGCTTTCGCGGCGGCCCGCTTCTCGGTGAGCGTCGTCGCATCAAAGATGGCGAACTCGGTGAACTGCGGGATGGTCGAGATAGAGCGGACCATCTGACGCGCGATCGCCTTGCGCAGGCCGACCACGCTGACCCGTCGCTCGCCACCGCCGGACGCCTCGACGTCGGCACGGGTAATCCGGCCGCCGGGACCGCTCCCACTGATCGTGGCAAGATCGACGCCTTTTTCTTTGGCAAGCTGCCGCACGAAAGGCGCCGCGCGGACGTCGGCCGAAGGAGGCTCCGCCTGTGGCGTGGCCCTCGGCCGGCGACGAATCCCCGTTTCCGGACCGGCCCCCGGGCCATAGCCGACGAGCGTGCTTGGGGCTGCCTCGTTCTCGGCCTCGGCGGCGATCGTGACCAGGGGCGCGCCGACGTCCACCGACTCGCCCGGCTTCGCATGCAGGCGCCTGACGACGCCGCGATACGGTGACGGAATGACGACGACCGCCTTCGCGGTCTCGACGTCGCAGAGTGGGGCGTTGACCTCGACCTCGGCGCCCTCCTCGACGTGCCAACTCATCAGCTGGGCGTCGGTGAGGCCTTCCCCGAGATCCGGAAGCCGGAAGGTTTGATCAGCCATAGGCGAGAACGTGATCGACCGCCTCGAGGATCCGGTCGACGTCGGGGAGGTAGAGCTTCTCGTACCGCGATGGGGGATAGGGGACGTTCAAGCCGCCGACCCGCTGCACCGGAGCCTCGAGAAAATCGAAGGCGTCGTGGCTGATACGCGCGGCCACCTCGGCGCCGAAGCCACAGAACACCGGCGCCTCGTGCACGACGATGGCGCGATGGGTCTTGTTCACGGAGGTCAGCACTGTATCCATGTCGAGGGGGGAGAGGCTGCGCAGGTCGATGACCTCTAGCGAGGTGCCATCCTTTGCCGCGGCCTGGGCCGCCTGAAGCGCCGTCTGCACCGTCGGGCCGTACGCGATCACCGTCGCGCTGGTCCCTTCGTGTCTGACGACCGCCTTCCCGATCGGGACCTTTGCCGATTGGTCGATCTGATCTTTCACGTAATAGCGGGCCTTGGGCTCGAAGAAGACGACCGGGTCATCGTCCGCGATCGCCGATCGAAGCAGGCCGTAGGCATCGGCCGGTGTCGAGGGCGTGATGACCTTGAGCCCTGCCGTGTGGGCGAAGTAGGCCTCGGGACTTTCCGAGTGATGCTCGACGGCGCCGATGTTGCCGCCGAACGGGACCCGGATCGTGATCGGGAGCGGGATGCCGGACCGGTTCCGGTACTTGGCGACATGGCTGACGATCTGCTCGAAGGCCGGGTAGATGAAGCCGTCGAACTGGATCTCGGGGATGGGGCGAAACCCGCGAAGGGCCAGGCCGATGGCGACGCCGATGATCGCCGACTCCGCCAGCGGCGTGTCGAAGACTCGCTCCTCGCCGAACTCTTTCTGGAGGCCGTCGGTAATACGGAAGACGCCACCGAGCGCACCCACGTCCTCGCCGAAGATCAGCGTGTCCTTGTCGGCGCTCAGCGAGTCGCGCAGGGCCAGATTGAGGGCCTTCGCCATGGTGGCTTCCATCAGGGCTGCTCCAGCGACGCTTCGAACTCTTCCCGCTCTTTGAGGAACGGCTCGGAGGGTGATTGGTAGACGCCGTCATAGATCGCCTTGCCCGCAGGTGGCATCGGGGCGCGCGAGAGCTTATCGCGCATCTCCATCGCGACCCGTTCCGCCTCCTCGGTTATCGTCCGGTCGGCGGCGTCGTCGAGCAGGCCGGCGGATGTCAGCCAGGCCTTATAGCGGGCGATCGGGTCCTTTGTCGACCAGGCCTCGACGTCGGCGGCGAGCCGGTATCGCGTGGGGTCATCGGAGCTGGTGTGGGCGCCCATCCGGTAGGTGACGGCCTCGATCAGGTACGGACCGTCGCCGCGTCGCGCCCGGTCGGCGGCGGCCCGCGTGGCTGCGAACACGGCAAGGATGTCGTTGCCATCGATGCGGATGCCGGGAAAGCCATAGCCCACGGCACGCTCGGCGATCGAGCCGGCGGTCTGCCTGCTGAGGGGAACCGAGATCGCCCAGTAGTTGTTCTGGCAGAGAAAGACAACGGGCGAGCGAAAGACACCGGCAAAGTTCATGGCCTCGTGCCAGTCGCCTTCCGAGGTTGCTCCATCCCCGAAGGTGACGAGGACCGTCTCGTCGGTCTTCTTGAACCGGCAACCCATCGCGAAGCCGACGGCGTGGGGCACCTGGGTCGCCACCGGGATCGCCAATGGCGCGAAGTGATAGCGCCGCGGATCCCAGGCACCGTGGGTCAGGCCCTTGAACAGCGTCAGCATCGCGGCCGGGTCGACGCCGCGGCACATCGCCATGCCGAACTCGCGGTAGCTCGGGAAGATCCAGTCCGTCTCGCGTAGCGCCATCGTGGCGCCCACGTGCAGCGCCTCCTGGCCGAGGAACTGGCCCCATAACCCGAGCTGACCCTGGCGTTGGAGATTCAGCGCCTCCTGGTCGGCGCGCCGGATCTGGACCATCTTTCGGTAGAGGTCGCGGAGTATCTCGGAATCCAGTCCGAGCGACTCGTGGGCGCCCTTCGTGAGACTCCCGTCGGCGGCAAAGAGATGACGAACGGGGTCCTCGGCACGCATCACCTCAACGACGTCTGCCACCAGGGACAATCGTATACCCGGGTATCGTAGGAACACATGGCAGACGACCCCGTGGCCGCGCTCGCCGATCTCTACCAGGTCGAGCGCCGCCTCGCCGAGGTCCGGAAGGAGATGACCCGCCTCCGCCAGACGCTTGATGGTGACACAACGACTGGGGACGGGCGCCCGCGCCTGGCCGTCGCCCGAGCGCGGCGCGATCAGCTCCAGGGTCGTCTTCGCGACGCTGAGGTGCAGGAACGAACAGAGCGAGCGCGAGCGCGGACGCACGAGCAGCAGCTTTACTCGGGCACCATCCACAACCCACGCGAGCTGTCGCAGCTCGCCGGCGAGCTGGAACAGCTCAAGGGCCGGCTCGCCCTCGAGGAGGTGGCCGAAATGGAACTTCTCGGCGAGCTCGACGAGGCCGAGGCCGAACTGCGCGCGGCTGGGGACGAAGCGACTCTGGCCCGGCGCGAGCTCGACGCGCAGGAGGCGGCAGAGCGGGACACACTTGCCGAGGTGGCCGATCACCGCAGCCGGATCGCCCCGGCACGTCTGCATCTGTATGACAGGGTGGTCACCCACCGCCCGCCGCCTCCGGTCGTCGAGGTGCGCGGCGGTACGTGCACCGGCTGCCGGCTGCCTCTCTCCACCAGCCAGGTCCGTGCGCTCCGAATGGCGACCGAGCCAATCACCTGCGAAACCTGCGGGCGCATCCAACGACTGGCATGACCGGCGTCGAGAGCGTGATCGTCCATACCGATGGCGCCTCCCGCGGCAACCCGGGCCCGGCTTCCCTCGGGGTCGTGATCGCCAGCGTCGATGGCCGGGTGCTGCTCGAGCTCGGCGAGGCGCTGGGACTCGCCACCAACAACGTTGCCGAGTACACCGCCGTCATCAGGGCGCTCGAACGCGCCGCGGAGATGGGCGCCCGCCGCGTCCGGGTGATGTTGGACAGCCAGCTCGTGGTCCGGCAACTAAACGGTAGCTACCGCGTGAAGCACCCGGAGATGATCCCCTTATATCGGCGGGTCCTCGAGCTGATCCAAAAGTTCGAGGCCGTGACCTTCGAGCATGTGCCTCGCGAGGAGAACAGCGAGGCGGACCGTCTCGCAAACCAGGCGCTCGACGGGGGACTGGTGCCGGCTGACCTCGTCCCCGTAACGAACGAGTCCGTCGTGGCGCAGGTGTTCAAGGCATTGATCGATGATCGGCCGGACGAGGCGCGCGATCTGCTCGCTGAGCCCTTTACGTACCACCGCGCTGCCGGCCAGGAGCAGGAGGGCGAGGGCTTTCTGTCTCAGTGGCCCGGAAGAGGAAAACCCTGGTCGGTCGGCTCAGTACGCGCAGCCGGTGCCGATACGATCCTCGAAGCCCAACTTGGAAAGACGGCCCTCCTCTGGTTGTGCGGAGTCGCCGATGGCAGGGTCGAGCGCATCGTCGAGTATCGCGACAGCGGAGCATAAGTCTCACTGGCGAGCCACGGGTAAAATGGCTGGCGAGTCCGCCAGGCAGCCGCGCCGGGATGGTCCCGTCGAGGAAAGTCCGAGCTCCGCAGAGCAGGGTGCCGGGTAACGCCCGGTCGGGGTGACCCGAAGGAGAGTGCCACAGAAAAGACACAGCCGGGGCGCAAGCCGCGGCGAAGGTGAAATGGTGAGGTAAGAGCCCACCAGCAGCCGGGAGACCGGCTGGCTAGGTAAACCCCACCTGGAGCAAGACCAAATAGGAGGACATCAACGGCTGGCTCGGCCGGTCCTCGGGTACGGTCGCTGGAGTCG
>JALYYC010000240.1 GCA_030946755.1 Candidatus Dormiibacterota bacterium | reverse complement strand
CCGTCACCCCGATGCCGTACTTGTCAGCCAGCACCTTGCGCCGGTCGGCGCGCGGGTGGCTGGCGATGATGGAGGTCGCCGGCACCAGGTTCCGCTCGAGCACGCCGGCGATGACGGCCTCGGCCATCACCCCGGCCCCGACCACGCCGAGGGTTGACGAGCGAAGGGGGCTCACCTGCGGATTCTAGATGGGGGACACGTGCCCCCCATCTTTTAGTTCGAGGCTCCCTAGTTCTTCGAGATGACGGCGGGCATGACGCCGATCTGGGTGAGCAGCTGGACCATGTCGAAGTACAGGCGGCTCTCGACGATCAGGTCGTTCTCGAAGCGGTTGACCACGACGCACTGGCCCGTGACCTTGCGATTGGTGGCCTGGATGGTGCCGAGCGGGCCGGTCAGCGGGCCGGTGTGGACGCCGCTGAACGTGAACTCCTGGACGAGCCAGGCGCCGCTGACGATCTCGTGGGTGACGTTGATGCGCGCATCCGGCAGGGCCTTCATCCAGTTATTGGTGTAACCGGCGATGGCGTCCCTTCCGGAAATTCGAACGTCGCCCGGGGCAACGAACTTGGCGCTCTCCGCGTAGAGGTTCTTGAGCGCGACTTCGTCGTGCGAATTGAACGTGCGGGTGTACTTCTCGCCGAGAACCTTGGGGTCTGTGGCAATCGTAGGCATAAGACGCTCCCTTCCGAGACCTTCTAAAGACTCTTAGCCCAGCCCATTGGCGGACCTCATCTTGGGGACCTGACGGCCCAAGCCCTCTGCACGTGAGGGGCACATCATCACTCTACCCAGCCCCAATCAAGCTCACTCGGTGCGGCCCAAAGACCGCAGGTCAGGTGCGGTTGGGAAGGAGAACAGCCTCAAGCGTGCCTCGAAGCCACGATTCATAGCGGTCGTGCGACCAGCCCTGCTCCTGGACCAGGATGTGCTGGAGTTCCGGGGTGGCGAGCAGCCAGTACTGATAGCCGCCGTCTTTGATCGTGAGCCCATCGCGGAGCGGCCCTGCGTCGGCGAGGACGCGGACGAACTCGGTCTGCGCTCGTAAGCGAAAGGCTTGCTGTTGGAGCCGGATCGCGGCGACCTCCGGATCAGTTGCCGCCGCACTGCGGATCACCGCGTGCACCGGACCGGCACGCTCGAGGATGCTGCGGGTGAGATGCGCCAGCATGGCCAGCCGCTTACGCTGGTCGGGCTCGGCGCGAATTGCCTGGAACGGATCACTCTTGAGGACGGGCAGCGGAGTTCGAGCAACGGAGCCAACCACCGAGCTGTCAATGAGTTCCTGGAGAACCTGCCGCTTGGTGCCGAAGGTCTAATCCAGTGCCACTGGACCGAGAGAGAGAACGGGAGGAAATCGATGGAAACTGCCGCAACCACCAGCAATCTTGACCAGTTGGTCCGCGAGCACCAGGAACACAACAACCACTTTTTCAACGGCGATCCGCAACTCGACGACTGGGTGCACGACGACAGCGTCACGCTGCACGGAGGCTTCGGTTTTTCGGCGAAGGGATGGGACGAGGTTCGGCCAGGCCTGATCAAGGCATCCGCTCGCCTGAGGGACGGAGAAATGAAGTTCCTGCCAATGGGTGGCAACATCGCCGGCGACTTCGCCTATCTGGTCGGATCCGAGGAGGGCACGGTCGTCGTCGATGGCGAGCGCCGCCCGATGCGCTTAAAGGTGACGATGGTTCTTCGCCGGGTCGGCGGCCGCTGGCTGGCCCTCCACCGGCATGGAGAAATGCTTCCCCAGGCCTAGGCAGGAAGTGCCCGATCCTGTGATAAAGGGGCCGCTCAGCGTCCAATTGGAAGGGTTTCGGTTCGCCACTGGATGAGCTACCAGTGGCGAAGCTCTCTTTCTTCTCGCGGGCGCGATCGTCCCTCGGTAAAGGTCCTGGACCGCCAGTCGAGGTTGCCGTGGAAAAGGTGCCGACCGCGCCGCTTGTCGTGCCAGCCCCAGCCGGTGAGGCAATCCCCGCGGTCCCGACCCGGATCGAGGACCTCGCTGACCTCTCGCGCGCGCTGAGCGCCTGGCAAGCCAGCGAGAAGGATCGCGATCGAATCTTCACCCTCTCCGTCTTTGCGCTGTCCGGCGACATGTTTGCCATCGCCGGCTTCGACGGTATCTTCAAAACGATCAATCCCTCGTGGGAGCGGGTCACGGGGCAGAGCACCGCCGAGCTGACCGCGGAGCCCTACATCAACTTCGTACATCCCGACGATCGGGCGCTCACGCTCGCGGAGACCGCGAAGCTGTCCGCCGGGGCGGACACGATCTCATTCAGGAACCGATACCGGTGCAAAGACCGGTCGTATCGATGGCTGAACTGGACCTCGGTGCCTGCCCCCGAGCAGCAGCTCATCTATGTCCTGGCCCGCGACGTTACAGAGGAGCACAACGCCGAGGAAGCGATCAACAAGCTGAACGCTGAGTTGCAGGAGCGCATCGCCGAACGGGACACCTATAACAAGGATCTCGAGACCTTCAGCTACAGCGTCTCCCATGACCTGCGGGCGCCACTTCGGGCCATTGACGGCTTCGTTCGCATCCTCGTCGATGAGCACGGGCAGGAATTCGAGGGTGAGGCCCGCCGCTACCTCGACCTGGTCGCCGCCAACGCCCTGCAGATGGGTCGCCTCGTGGACGACCTGCTGAAGTTCTCGATGATGGGGCGAAAGCCGTTGACCAAGCAACAGGTTGACACCACGGCGATCGCCAAACGGGCGGTCGAGGAGCTTAAACCAAACCTGGCCGGCCGGCCGGTCGATCTGACGGTTGCCGACCTCCCCTCGGTTGAGGCGGACGGGGCCCTTCTCTACCAGGTCTTCCTCAACCTGATCGGGAACGCAATCAAGTACACGAGGGGCAAAGACCCGGCCCGGATCGAGGTCGGTGTCAGGGTCGACCCCAATGGCGAGACCGTCTTCTTCGTCCGGGACAACGGAGCCGGGTTCAACATGAGCTACGCGCACAAGCTTTTCGGCGTGTTTCAGCGCCTCCACCGAAGCGACGAATACGAGGGCACGGGTGTGGGGCTGGCGCTCGTGCATCGCATCCTGACCAAACACGGAGGACGAATCTGGCCCGAATCCGAAGTCGGGAAAGGGGCGACATTCTTTTTCACACTAGGAGGTACAAAGGCATGGCACTCGACCCTGGCGGCCTAGACATTCTGCTGGTCGAAGACAATCCGAACGACGCGGAGCTCACGCTGCACGCCTGTCGCAACCTGACGGCCCGGATCCACCTGGTTCGGGACGGAGCTGAGGCGATCGACTTCCTCTTCGGCACCGGAGCCTATGCCGGCCGTGGCATGACGGAGAAACCCAAGGTCATTCTGCTGGATGTGAAATTGCCAAAGATCGACGGGCTCGAGGTTCTTCGGCTGATCAAGCTCGACCCGCGGACGAGCAGCATTCCTGTTGTCCTCCTGACCTCCTCGCCGGAGGAGCGCGACATCGTCGCCGGCTACTCCCTTGGTGCCAACAGCTACATCGTCAAGCCCGTGGAATTCGCCGGGTTCACAAAGACGGTCCACGACCTCGGGCTGTACTGGCTGTCAATGAACAAGTCACCGATCGACCGGGTCGCCTAGCCGTATGGCCCTCGGCGCTGGCGGCCTGGACATCCTGCTGGTCGAAAACAATCCGAACGACGCGGAGCTCACGCTGCACGTATGTCGCAACCTCACGACACAAATCCACCTGGTTCGGGACGGAGCTGAGGCGATCGATTTCCTCTTCGGCACCGGAACCGATGCCGGCCGTGGGATGACGGAGAAACCCAAGGTCATTCTGCTGGATGTGAAATTGCCAAAGATCGACGGGCTCGAGGTTCTTCGGCAGATCAAGCTCGACCCGCGGACGAGCAGCATTCCGGTTGTCCTCCTGACCTCCTCGTCGGAGGAGCGCGCCATCATCGCCGGCTACTCTCTTGGTGCCAACAGCTACATCGTCAAGCCCGTGGAATTCGCCGGGTTCAAAAGGATCGTCCACGACCTGGGGCTGTACTGGCTGACACTCAACAAGTCACCGATCGACCGGGTCGCCTAGCGGTGCCTCGGCAGAAGCCGCGGATCCTGCTGGTCGAGGACCGGCCCTCGGACGCGGAGCTCGTGATTCAGAATCTGCGACGTTCCGGGATCGACCCGGATTGGGCGCGGGTCGAGGATGAGGCTACGTTCCGCGCTCGGTTGCATGACGGCTGGGATCTGATCCTCTGCGACTTCAGCCTGCCGCAATTCGGGGCGCCGGAAGCCCTGGCCATGCTGAAGGAAAGCGGGCTCGACATTCCCTTCATCATTGTCTCGGCGAGCATCGGCGAGCAGGCCGCCGTCGACTCGATGAAAGGTGGGGCCGCCGACTACATCTTCAAGGACAACCTCGCGCGGCTGGCCGCGCTTGTGGCCCGCGAACTCGAGGCGGGCGAGCTGCGTCGGAGCCAGGCACGGCTGAGCGCCATGGTGGGCTCGTCGCTCGACGCGGTGATCTCCACCGATGAGGGTGGGCAGATCCTCTCCTGGAACCGGCAGGCCGAAGCCATGTTCGGCTGGACCGCCACCGAGGCCATCGGCCGAACGGTCAATGAGACCGTCATGCCGGCCGAGCTGCAGGAGACATATCGGGCCGGAATGGTCCACGATGCGAAAGGCGCCGACGACGGCGAGCGGGCCAACCAGTGGTTGGAGGCGATCGCGAAGCACCGCGATGGCCATGGATTCCCGGTCGAAATGTCGGTGGCCCGCATCCGGATCGATGGCGTTCTGTCGTCCAGTGTGTTCGTTCGCGACCTCACCGAACGGAAGCGGCTCGAGCGGCTCCAGAAGGCCCACGTCGCGGTGACGCGGGCGATGGCGGCCGATGCAAGCCTGGATACGGTGCTGGCCAATGTGCTCGCGGCGATCGGGCAGAACCTGGACTGGGACATCTCGCAGGTCTGGGTCGTGGACGAATCCGGCCAGGCGCTGCGATGCCGCAGCCACTGGTTTCGTCCGGGGTTACCGGCCGCCGACTTCAGCGCGAAACTATCGTCGGATCGTTACGCGAAGGGCGTCGGCCTGGTTGGCCGGGTCTGGGCGTCGATGGAGCCCATCTGGATCGAAGACCTGACCGCGACGGCCGATCCGGTTCTTGCCGAGATCTCCAGGCGAGCCGGCAACCGATCCGCAGCGCTGGTCCCCCTGGTGGCGGGATCCCAGTTCGTCGGGGTTGCCGAGTTCTTCTCCCAGCAGCCTCACAAGCAGGAAGAGGTCCTGTTGGAATTCAACACACGTCTTGGCGAGTTGCTCGGCCGAGCCACGAGCGCCGCCGCGCTGGAGCAGAGTGAGTCGCGCTTCCGTGGGCTGTTTTTCGATATGGCGATAGGCCAGGCCCTCATCGCGCTGCCCGGGGCCGTGGTGCTGGCCGCGAATCCGGCGTTCTGCGCGCTTCTCGGATACACGGAGGCGGAGCTGCTCGGAAAATCCAGCCAGATGTTCGCGGATCCAGCCAGTCGCGCGGTCGAGGCCGAGGCCATTCAGGGTCTCTCGCCTGCAGTGCCTCACTACCAGTCCGAAACACGACTCTTTCGAAAGAACGGCACTCCGGTCTGGGTATTCGTGAGCGTGTCGGCCACCATGAGCCAGGATGGCCATCCGCGGCAACTCCTGTTGCAAGCCCAGGACATCACCAAGCGCAAGGAAGCCGAGGACGCCCTCCAGGATGCGCAGTCGCAGATACGCCATCGCGCCCGGCACGACTCGCTTACCGAACTGCCAAACCGGCTGCAACTGGAGGAACACGTCCAAGCCCTGATCCTCGATGCTCCGGGCGCGCCGATATCGTTGCTCCTGCTCGACCTCGACCACTTCAAAGAGGTGAACGAGTCGTTCGGGCATGCCGCGGGGGACGAGTTGCTCAGGCTGTTAGCCCCTCGCCTCCGCGAGTTCGTTCGGCGCGAGGACCTGGTTGGGCGGATCGGCGGCGACGAGTTCGGGATCGTTTTGGCCGGCGCCACCCCGGCGATCGCCGGTCAGATCGCGGAAAAGCTTTCAGCGGCCCTCGAGCGCCCATTCATCATCCAGGGCCACAAGCTCGCCGTCGAGGCGAGCGTCGGGATTACCAGCTACCCGGATCACGGAGAGACCGCCGATCTCCTGATGCAGCGGGCCGACATCGCGATGCACGTCGCCAAGCGCACGCGGGCGACCAGCACGATCTACAACGTCAGCTACGAAGAAGCGGGCGCGAGCCATCTCAGCCTGATGGCCGAACTGCGGGCGGCGATCCACGAGGATGCCCTCTCCCTCCACTACCAGCCGCAGATCGACATGAAGACCGGGCTGGTCGTGCGGTTCGAGGCGCTGCTTCGCTGGAAGCATCCGAGCCGCGGTATGGTGCCGCCCGACCAGTTCATCCCGTTTGCCGAGCAGACCGGGGTGATTCAGCCGCTCACCGACTGGGTACTGACGACCGCGCTGCGCCAGGTGATGGCCTGGCACGGGGAGGGGCATGATC
Source organism: Candidatus Dormiibacterota bacterium (assembly GCA_030946755.1). Lineage (GTDB taxonomy): Bacteria > Chloroflexota > Dormibacteria > CF-121 > CF-121 > JALYYC01. The sequence goes on along the minus strand of JALYYC010000240.1, from coordinate 5,597 downwards.
TCAGTGTCGCCGTCAACATCTCGGTGCGAAATCTGCTCGACCCGGACCTTCCGGAGAGGATCGGGCAGCTACTGAAAGGTGTGCCGGCCTTGAGCCGCGGCGGCGCGCAATTACTCAGCCTCGAGGTGACCGAAGGCGTGCTGATGGCTGATGCCGCGCAAGCCGTCGAGCGCCTGGGCCGGCTCCGGCGCCTTGGAATCCGCCTATCGATCGACGACTTCGGAACAGGCTATTCGTCGCTGGCCTACCTCTCCCGCCTGCCGGTCAATGAAGTCAAGATCGACCGCTCTTTCATCATCGGCATCGCCGGCAATGTCGACAAGGTGGCGATTGTCCGCGCCGCCCTGGACCTTGGCCATAACCTGCGTCTCGAGGTCGTGGCGGAGGGCGTCGAAGACGCCGAGACCTGGGATCTCCTCGGGGCGCTGGGGTGCGACACCGCGCAGGGCTACTACATGGCCCGGCCCATGCCCGCGGAGGCCGTCCTTCCGTGGCTGTTGAGCTCGCCGTATGGCCGCGAGCACCAGCTCCCGCTGCAATACGTGGCCTGACGTCTATCGCCCGTACCGTCACGCAGCGTGACCACGGTGTCTGAGTGCGGCCTTGCACCTACTTCCCGTAGCGCGGGCGTTACGGACCCATGGCCATGGCTGCATCGTGATTTCGGGGCCGGAACAGACCGAGCGCATCGATGCGATCGCGGAAGCCTTCATGCAGCTGATCTCGGGCAACACGGCGGTCCGTCTGCTGCTGTCGCCAAAGCGTGACGAGCTGGATGCCATCGTCGTCGGTTTCAACTGGCTCGCCGAGGAACTCGGCGTGCGTGAGGAGGCGAATCGGCAACTGGTCAGCGATCTGGAGCGATCCAACACCGAGCTCGGACGAACGAATGCCGAGCTGGAGCAATTCGCTTACATCGCGTCGCATGACCTCCAGGAACCGCTGCGAATGGTCGGGAGCTACACGAGCCTGCTCAAGCGGCGCTACGCGGGCAAGCTCGATGCCGATGCCGATGAGTTCATCCGGCTCGCCCAGGAAGGCGTCATCCGGATGCGATCGCTGATCAACGACCTGCTCATCTACTCGCGCCTCGGGCGCGAGGACAAGCTGCGCAAGCCGGTTGACTCGCGGGTCGCCCTTGACCGGGCGCTCGCCGCGTTACAACCCGCCGTTGACGCGCGCCACGCCACGATCCGCATCAGCGATCTTCCGATGGTCATGGGAAACGAAGGGCAACTGGCCCGGGTCTTCCAGAATCTTGTCGACAACGGAATCAAATTCAGCCCAGGGCGCCAGCCCGAGATCCGCGTCGACGCCGAACGACGCGACGGCGAGTGGGTCTTCTCGGTCCGCGACAACGGGATCGGCATCCTCCCCCAGTACCGTGACCGGATCTTCCTGGTCTTCCAGCGCCTCAACAAGCGCGACGAGTACGCGGGAACCGGGATGGGGCTCGCCATCTGCAAGAAGATCGTCGAGCGTTACGGCGGCAAGATCTGGTTCGAATCAGAGCCGGGAACGGGCGCGACCTTTCGCTTCTCCTTACTCGCAATGGATGGTCTGGAGATGGTAGCGGCATGAGCGTCTTCGGGCTCCTCAGGCTGAACGTTTTCCAGAAGATCGCGGCCGGCTATGTGGTCGTCCTGGTGATCCTCGTGGGCACGGCGGTCACCACCTTCAGCAAGGCGCAGGCGTCGCGCGCCGAGTTCCAGGCCTTGACCAACCTGGACGTCCCGGCCCTGATCACCTTGAACGACCTGCGAAGCGCGGCCTACCTCGAAGAACAACACCTCGAGCTCTATGCCAATTCGTCGCTTGTCGATCAGGCCCGCGAGGACCTCCTGATTTCGTACTTTGCGATCAAGACGACGATGGCGGCGGACGTGGCGCGCCTCCATGACTACGCCGCCACGAAGCAGGACCTGGCCGGCCCCTTCGCCGGCCTCAAGGCCGCAGTCCAGGCCCGAGAAGCCGACGCCGCCGGCGACATGGCCCAACTGCGTGCCGGAGGCCTCCCGTTTTCCATCCTTCTGGATAATGACGGGCTGGTCGCGGCCGTCGAGCGGGCCGCCGAGGTGCTCGCGGAATCCGTCGACAGGAGTGTAGAGGCCAGCGCCGCCGCCGCCAGCGCGAACGCGATGGCCGGCATGGTGCTGATCATCATCTTCTGCTTCCTCGGGGTCGCGGTGACGATCGTGGCCGGCCTGTGGTCCGCGCGTAGCATCTCGAAGCCGCTGGGCCTACTCACCCACAGCGCCGAGCGCATCGCGCGAGGCGAACCCCTGGAACCACCAAGACTCGCCAGGAGCGACGAGATCGGGGTGCTGTCGGCCGCCGTCGCCCAGATGGTGGATAGCCTCCGCGAGGTGACGGCGAAGGAGCAGGCGGTGGTCGCCGAGCACAAGAAGGTCCAGGTTGAACTGACCCGCTCCAACGCGGAGCTCGAGCAGTTCGCCTACATCGCCTCCCACGACCTCCAGGAACCGCTGCGGATGGTCAGCAGTTACACGAGCCTGCTCAAGCGGCGGTACGCCGGCAAGCTGGATGCCGACGCGGATGAGTTCATGGCGTTTGCCATCGAAGGCGCGACCCGAATGCGCGCGCTGATCAACGACCTGCTCACCTACTCCCGGGTGGGACGCGAGGCGAAGCCGAGCGTCCCCACCGACTCGCGCCTCGCGCTCGACCGCGCGCTCGCCAACCTGCAGATCGCCATCGCCGATAAGGGCGCGGCCGTGAAGGTCGGCCGGATGCCCAGCGTCATGGGCGATCTCGCCGAGCTGACGCAGATCTTCCAGAACCTGATCGGGAACGGACTCAAATTCTGCAAAAAGGACCATCCGGAAATCCGGGTGGGCGCGGAAGAGCACCAGGGCGAGTGGATCTTCTCCGTTGCCGACAACGGCATCGGCATCCTGCCGGAATTTCGGGATCGCATCTTTCTCATCTTCCAGCGGCTCCACAAACGCGAAGAGTACGAAGGGACGGGGATCGGCCTCGCCATCTGCAAGAAGATCGTCGAGCGGCACGGCGGCCGGATCTGGGTGGAATCCGAGCCGGGACAGGGCGCGACCTTCCGTTTCACGCTCCACCCACTGCATGACCTGAATGAACTGGAGGCAGCCGCATGAACAAAGCCGATGACCCGATCGACATCCTGCTCGTGGAGGACAACCCTGGCGACGTCCGCTTGACCAGGGAGGCGCTCAAGGAAGCCACGTTCCACAACCGGATCCACGTCGCCGCGGACGGGGTCGAGGCACTGGATTTCCTTCACCGTCGGGGTGCGTTCCCCGACGCCGTCCGTCCCCACATGATCCTGCTGGATCTGAACTTGCCGCGCAAAGACGGCCGGGAGGTGCTGGCGGAGATCAAAGCTGACCACGAGCTGCGGAGCATCCCGGTCGTCGTCCTGACGACGTCCGAAGCCGAGACCGACATTCTGAAGGCCTATGACCTGCATGCGAACTGCTACATCGCGAAGCCGGTTGAAATCGATGACTTCGTCACCGTGGTCAAGGCGATCGAAGACTTCTGGGTCAAGATCGTGAAGGTGCCCGCCCGGGGCGCCTGATGCCCGATCTCGCCCTTCGCATTCTCCTGATCGAGGACAACCCCGGAGACGTCCGCCTCATGGCCGAGGCGCTCAAGGACGCCAAACGCGGGATCTTCGTGCTGGAAAGCGTGGGCACCCTGGCCGACGGCCTGACGCGGCTTGCCGCCGCCGACTTCGACGTCGTCCTCCTCGACCTCTCGCTTCCGGACTCCCATGGGCTCCAGACCTTCAGGACGCTTCAAGCCCAGGTTGCCAATGTCCCGGTCGTCGTGATGAGCGGGGATGAAGACGAGAGCGTCGCGATGGCGGCGGTGAACGAGGGCGCCCAGGACTTCCTGGTCAAGCAACGAGTGGATGGCGACGCCGTCGGCCGCGCGATCCGGTACGCACTGGAGCGCCACCGGATGCTGGAGCAGATGCGGCAGCTCGCCATCCTCGATCCCCTGACGAACCTGTCGAATCGGCGTGGATTCCTGATGCTGTGCCAGCAGCCGCTCGAGCTCGCCAACCGAACGAAGAAGCCCTTCACCCTGCTGTTCGTCGACATCGATCGGATGAAGGGCATCAACGACAGCTTCGGGCACGCGGAAGGGGACCGGGCGCTCGTCGATACCGCCGGACTGATGGTGATGTCCTTTCGAAAGTCCGACATCATCGCCCGGCTGGGCGGCGACGAGTTCTGCGCGCTCCTCGCCGAAAGCACGGACGCAAGCTCGGAGCTCGTCATCACCCGCCTCAAGGAAAATGTCGCCGCCTTCAATGCCGCGGGCACGCGAGCCTACACGCTCGGACTCAGCGTGGGGGTCGCCCAGTACGATCCGGACGAGCCGTGCCCGCTCGACGAACTGCTTGGGCGCGCCGACGCGGCGATGTACCGGCACAAGCGCCGCGAGATCCCGGCCGCCTGACAGGACTATGATTTCGGGTCCATGGTCGACCCGTTTCAACGCGTAAAGGACGGCTCCAGGATGCTCTGGGCGCTGGGCGACTACCGCCTGACCGCCGCCTTCATCGAACCGGAGGCACAGGCGCTCGCCGCCCGGTGTGACCTCAAGTCGGGCACCACCGTGCTCGATGTCGCCGCGGGCAACGGCAACTTCGCGATCGCCGCGGCGCGCGCCGGGGCGAAGGTGGTGGCGACCGACCTCACGCCGCGGATGGTTGAGTGGGGGAGGGAGCGGTCAGCTGCCGAGGGGCTCGACATCGGATGGCACGAAGCTGACGCGGAGGCCCTACCGTTTCCGAATGGACAGTTCGATGTGGTCGCCTCAACCTTCGGCGCCCAGTTTGCCCCGCGGCCCGACGTCGTCGCGAGCGAGCTGTTTCGCGTCATCAAGCCGGTCGGGCTGGTCGCGATGGCGAACTGGACCGCCGGGGGTTTCTCGGGCCGGCTGTCGGCGTTGACCACGACCTACGCGCCGCCCTCGCCTTTGCCGCTCGAATCCGCGATGGCGTGGGGCGATCCGGAGGTTGTCGCCCGGCGCTTTCGGGCGTGGGCCGCCTCGATCGACACAGACCGGCGCATGGCACGATTCGACTTCGCATCGGTTGCGGCGGCCCGGGATTTCTTCGAGCGAACGAATCCGGCCCTCCTGGTCCTGGCCCGAATGCTTCCCGGCCCGAAGTACTCCGACCTGCTCGAGGCGGCCCGGGCCCTGATCGCCGGGTCGTGCCAGCCAGCCAACGGCGGGGTCGTGGTGGAAAACGAATACCTGGTCCTGCTGGCGCGGAAGTCTTAGGGATTCTGTAGCCGTCGCTTAGAGTTCTCTCATGACCAACCGTCAAGATAGGCAGGAGTCATGATCGACGAGGACCCGCGCCCGGTCGAGCCGCAGCCGGCGGCGTATACGCCGTGGGAACCTGCCGCGCCCGTCGCGGCTCCAGCCCCTGCCGGACCGCGATCCTCCCTCCCGTTGACGACGCTCATCGTTCTGATCCTCGCCGCCGGGATCGCCACCGCGGCGGTCAGCGCCGCCATCGTCACCCTCTCACGCAACACCGCGGCCGTGAACCGGACCGCGGCGCCGGCGGCGTCGGGGCA
>JALYYC010000237.1 GCA_030946755.1 Candidatus Dormiibacterota bacterium | reverse complement strand
TCCTCGCCCAGCCCGCCTTCACCCCTCACCACGTCGAGATCCAGGGCCTTTCCCACGTCCAACAAGGCGACATCCGGCAGGCGCTGCATCTCCCTACCGACCGCAACCTCTTCTTTCTGAGCCAGTCTGGCCTCGCGCGGCAGGTCGAGGGGCTCCCCTGGGTCCGAAGCGCGATCGTGAAGGTGGGGCTGCCTGATCAGGTATCCGTGCGCGTGACGGAATGGCGGCCGAGCGCGGTCCTCCAGGTCGGCGAGGCGACGTACTATGTCAACGAGCGTGGGACGATCCTCGACCCGGCGCCGGAGGCCAGGGGGTTGACGGTGATCGACCGGCCCGATTTCGGTCGTGTCCGGAGCGGTGACCAGGCGATCACCTCCGACCTGCTCCCGATGCTCGAGCAGATGCGGGCGGGCTTTCCTGCTGCCTTCAAGATCTCCCTGACCGCCTTCGAACTCGATCGCCGGGATCTGCTCACGGCCCACACGGACCGCGGATGGCCGATCATCTTCGGTCAGATGACGACCTCGGACGAGCGGGCGACGCTCGAGGCCAAGCTGGCGGCCCTTCGGGCGCTCTCGACCCGTCTCGACCTGGGGTCGACGTCCATCGGCTACGTCAACGTGATGAACCCGGGCGCCCCCGCGGTTCAGATGTTGCCGCACCCCCGATGAGGCTCCCCGCCGGCGGCTCCCGCGAGGCGCTCTGGCTGGTCGGCGCCGTCGCCATCTTCGGGCTGCTGGGAATTTTCATCGGCCTCAACGCTCCGGTCCAGATCCCGCCCGGGTACGCGCGCTATTCGGCGGTGATGATCCTGGCGGCCCTCGATTCGATCCTGGGCGCGGTGAAAGCCTGGCTAAACGGCAACTTCGAGAACAAGGTCTTCATCTCGGGGCTGCTGGTGAACTCGGTCGTCGCCGGCGGGCTCACCTATCTGGGCGACAAGCTCGGGGTCGAGCTCTACTTCGCGGCGATCGTGGCGTTTGGAGTGCGTATTTTCGACAACCTGGCCGTCATCAGGCGCCATATCTTGTAGGGTCGAGCAGCTCGGGCGGGCCGCCCCACCCTACGGATCCGGCCGCGTCGGAACCCCCTGTGCAGAAGTCGGGACAATTTGTATGGTCGTTCCCCTTCAGGCACCGTATAATGTGGTTTCAAGTTCCAGCCAACGTTCCAGGAAAGGTTTTTGCCCCGTTCTAAATACGTCACAGCACTCGATATCGGCACGACCAAGATCTGCTGCGTAGTCGGCGAGCCGACTGAGCGCGGGATCAACATCGTCGGAGTTGGGGAGTCCCCCTCGGACGGCTTGCGCCGCGGCGTGGTCGTCAACATGGAGAAGACGGTTCGGGGCATCACCCAGGCGATCGAGGCGGCCCAGCGCATGTGCGGCCACAAGATCGAATCCGCCTACGTCGGCCTTGCCGGCACCCACGTCCTGAGTCAGAACAGCCGCGGCGTGATCGCGGTGGCGCGCTCCGACCGGGAGATCGGGCAGGAAGACGTCAGCCGCGTGATCGACGCGGCGCGCGCCGTGTCGGTGCCGAATGACCGCGAGATCATCCACGTGGTTCCTCGCGGGTACGTCGTGGACGGCCAGGAGGGCGTCAAAGATGCCGTCGGTATGTCCGGGGCGCGGCTCGAGGTGGAAACCCACATCATCACCGGTTCGCTCACCGCGGTACAGAACGTCGTCAAGTGCGTGCACCAGTCTGGGATCAGCGTCGAAGACCTCGTGGTCCAGGTGCTCGCCTCAGCGGAGGCCGTCGTCAACGACAACGAGCTCGAGCTTGGCGTGGCGGTGGTCGACATCGGCGGTGGAACGACCGACGTCGCGCTCTTCACGGAGGGCAGCGTCGTCCACACGGCCGTGCTGCCGGTCGGGGCGCTGCACGTGACCAATGACATCGCTATCGGGCTGCGCACGACGCTCACCGAAGCCGAGATGCTGAAGGTCAACTATGGTCACGCGATCCCGGCCTGCATCCCGCGCGAGGAGATGGTCGAGCTGCACCAGATCGGTCAGGACCGCGTCCAGGTGGTGCCTCGGCGGCACCTGGCCGAGATCATCGCGCCGCGGGCCCAGGAGATCCTTGACATGATCCGGCTCGAGATGCGGCGCGGTGGTCACGACGGGTTCCTGCCTGCCGGTGTCGTCTTTACCGGGGGCGGTTGCCGCCTGCTCGGCTTCACGGAGGCGGCCCAGACGATCCTCGACCTGCCGGTTCGCATCGGCGCCCCGGCGCAGACCAGCGGCATGACGGACCAGGTCACGGGCCCTGCGTACGCGACCGCGATCGGCTTGCTCCGCTGGGGCACGAAACTGCGTCACCAACAAAACGGACACGTCCCCGTCGGAGCCGGCATGTCCGCGGCGTACTCCCGGACGGTTCGCTGGCTCCGAGATTTCTTTTAGGAAGGAGGACGCTATGGACGTAGACGATCAGTTGCGAATGAAGGGTCTCGCGTCGCGGCCCGTGATCCCAGGCGATTACGGCGGCGGCCAGGGACCGCGGGTGCCTGCGGAACGGTTCTTTAGGGCGCGCCTTGAGCGCGACAAGGAGGATTTGAGAATGCGCGAGACCGACCGCACGCTCGAAGGGAATGC
>JALYYC010000225.1 GCA_030946755.1 Candidatus Dormiibacterota bacterium | reverse complement strand
GGAATACCGTCGCGGAGGGTGACCTCGCCGGGCAGGCCAGGCAGGTCTATGCCAATTTGAAAGCAGCGCTCGATGGCGCCGGCGCCAGGCCGTCGGACGTTGCCAAGCTGACCACCTACGTCGTCGGGTACTGTCCCGAGCTTCTCCCGGTAATGGGCGCAGCGCGAACCGCCGTCCTCGGCAATGCCGACCTCCCAGCATCCACGCTCGTCGGCGTCCAGGCGCTGGCGCAACCCGGCTACCTGATCGAGGTCGAAGCGATCGCCGTCATCGACTGAGCCAGTTAAGCCTCACCGCGATTGCGCTTGACGGTAGACCTGACGCCGTGTGATACTCAGTATCAAGTGACGGTGACTATCAACCCCTGCACACGCGCGGCCATCGTCGCCGCTGTCGGCGTCAGCGTGTTGCTGGCCGCCTGTGGCGCTCCTTCGGCATCTGCCGGTCCCGGCCAGACGCTGCAGATCGTCGCGGGCCAGAATTTCTGGGGAAGCATCGCTGCCCAACTGGGCGGCAACCACGCCTCGGTGACCAGTATCGTCACCAACCCGAACACCGACCCCCACGTGTACGAGAGCAGCACCAGGGACGCGCGGGCCTTCGCGACCGCCGACTACGTCATTCTCAACGGCGCGGGCTACGACGACTGGGCCGGCAAGCTCCTTGCCGCGAACCCAAACCAGAACCGGAAGACAATAACGGTGGCGGATCTGCTGCACAAGAAAGCGGGAGACAACCCGCACTTCTGGTACAACCCCGACTGGGTGGAGCAGGTTGCCGACCGGATCACCGCGGACTTCAAGGCGCTCGATGCCGCGAATGCGGGCTATTTCGACCAGCAACGGGCCACCTTCCGCGCTGCCATGCAGCCGTACCACGACCGGATCGCGAAGATCCGCTCGTCGTTCGCCGGCATCCCGGTCGCATCGACGGAAAGCATCTTCGTCTACCTGGCCCAGGCGCTTGGTCTGAACCTGGTATCGCCGCCCGACTTCATGAAAGCGGTGGCGGAAGGGAATGATCCGCCGGCACAGACGGTCGGTGCGTTCCACGACCAGCTCGCAACCAAGCAGGTCAAGATGCTCGTCTACAACGTCCAGACGTCGACCAACATCACCGACGACCTGAAGCGGCTCGCTGTAGCGAACGGCATTCCGGTGGCCGGCGTATCGGAGACACTGCAGCCGGGGGGCGCGAGCTTCCAGGAATGGCAGGATGCCCAACTCGTCGCCTTGCAGAAGGCCCTAACACACTAGAAGCGAGATGGCGTCCTCCCCCGCAGACGGCCCCGTCATCGTCGCCGATCACGTCTCGGCGGCCTATGGCGGTCGACTGGTCTGGCAGGACGCCAGCTTCACCGCTGAGCCGGGTGAATTCATCGTCGTCCTCGGTCCCAATGGCAGCGGGAAATCGACGCTCTTCCGCCTGCTGCTGGGGCTGCTCGCGCCGGTCGCCGGCACGCTCCAGGTCCTTGGCCGGCGTCCGCACCAGGGCAACCCGGACATTGGGTATGTCCCGCAACGCCGGAACATCGATAAAGACCTGCACGTACGCGGACGCGATTTTGTTGAGCTGGGCATCGATGGGACGCGATGGGGTATCGCGCTCGGCAACGCCGGAGACAAACACCGGCGGGTTGAGCTGGCGATTGCGTCAGTGCAGGGCGAGGCCTATGCCGATCGCCCGATCGGCCGCCTCTCAGGCGGGGAACAACAGCGGTTGCTCCTCGCCCAGGCACTCGCCGGCAGGCCCAGGATGCTCCTGCTCGATGAGCCGCTGGCCAGTCTTGACCTTCGCAACCAGGTCGTCATCGCCGAGCTGGTTGCCGATCTGGCGCGGGCGAACGGCCTCACCGTCCTGCTGATCGCTCACGACATCAACCCCCTGCTGCCCATCGTCGACCGCGTCCTCTACGTGGCGCACGGCGGGGTGGCGATCGGCAAGCCTGATGAGGTCATCACGTCCGAGCAGCTGAGCCGGCTCTACAGCGCACCGGTCGAAGTCCTCCGCGACAGCCACGGCCACATGTTCGTGGTCGGGCTTGAAGCAGAGAGCGCTCATCACGATGGCTGAATCGGTGCTGGCTGCGATCGGGGCGGTAGCGCCGTACTTTGGCTGGGACCTGCTGCGCGACGCCCAGGAGCTGTTCCGCTACGGCTTCATGCAGCACGCCTTCGAGGCGGGAACGATCGTCGCCGTCGTCGCCGGGATCATCGGGTACTTCGTGGTCCTCCGCGGGCTGTCCTTCGCCGCCCATGGCCTCTCGCACATCGGTTTTGCGGGCGCCACCGGCGCCGCCGTGCTCGGACTCGCTCCGATCGTTGGCCTGCTCGCGTTCACGATGTCCGCCGGGGCTGTGATGGGCGCGCTCGGCCAGCGGCTCCGAGGCCGCGACGTGACGATCGGGCTGGTCATGGCGTGGTCGCTGGGCCTGGGGCTGTTGTTCACCGCGCTCTACCAGGGATCGGCGCAGCTTGCCATCGGCATCCTGTTCGGGCAGATCTTCGGCATCACGGTTCAAGAGGTCCTGGTCACCCTGATCGCGGGAGTGCTAACGCTCTCGGCGTTGATCGTCGTCTACCGCCCGTTGCTTTTCGCGACGCTCGATGAAGAAGTCGCCGAGGCCAAGGGTGTCCCCGTCTTCGGCCTCTCGATTGCGTTCATGGTGATCCTGGCGGTCGCGGTCTCCGAGGCGGTTCAGGCGGTGGGCGTGTTGCTGATCTTTGCGTTGATCGTGGCGCCTGCCGCGATTGCGGAGCGCTTCACCACCCGTCCGGGTCGCGGCCTACTGCTCTCCGCCCTGCTCGCCGTCCTGTTCACCTGGGCCGGGCTCGTTATCGCCTATTACGTCCCGTACCCGGTCGGCTTCTTCATCACGACGATCGCGTTCGGCAGCTACCTCGCGGCGCGGGTCGGCAGCGCCCTGGCCGGCCGGGGTGCCACCGTGCGGCCGCGGCCAGATCGCGAGGAGCAGTTGCGACACTCGCCGTAAAAGTCGAGGGTGGCGTGGTCGACCCGGAACCCCCGCTCGGTCGCGATCGTTTCGGCGAGAGGCGCGACGGCTTTTTCGTCCAGCTCCTCCACGGCGCGGCAGGTGGTGCAGATCAGATGGTGATGATGTCCGGGCTGGCACCAGATGTAGGCCGACACGTGCCCGGGGCGTTCCAGCCGCTGCGCCAGGCCGGCCTCGACCAGCATGTCGACGGAGCGGAAGATCGTGGCGCGGCCGATATAGGGGTGCTTCCGCCGGACCTGCTCGTACAGCTCCTGCACGGTGGCCTCCTTGCCGGTCCGCGCCAGCGCCTCGGCAATCGCCAGCCGCTGTGGGGTAAGTCGTTGACCGGCGCCCTCGAGGGCGGCCATCGGCCTTGTCTCAGACATACCCACATGATACTGCGCGGCGACGCTTAGAATCGGGCCAATGCCGGCGGAATTCCACCTTCTGTTTACGGGCTACATTGGCGATCGCGTCGCCAGTACCGTCAGTTTCGTACGGGAGGGCACGACTCGAGTCATGATCGACCCCGGGATGGTGCCCGGTCCCCGCTCCAT
>JALYYC010000196.1 GCA_030946755.1 Candidatus Dormiibacterota bacterium | reverse complement strand
GTGATCTGGGATCCGGTGCGCACGAGGTAGCTCATCGGACCGGGCTCTTTTCGGACGAGGTTCTCGCCTTTAGCCAGGACGCGGCCGTCGGCGTCGCGGACGGTCACCTGGAGCGTTTGCGGCGCGGCATGGACGAGGATTCGATCTCGCGCATCCCTGGCGAGGACGCGGCAGCGGGCAAACGAGAGCCCGGTGGCACCCGGGCCCGGCAGCCAGAGGTCCCAGAATTCCAGCGCGTCCGCCATGTGACTAATTTATTCCATCCGTGTAATGCGATCCCTGGCCAGACGCAGAACCGCCCGGGAAATTCCCGGGCGGTTCCGCAGGAGGCGAGGCGGTCCTTGTCAGTAGGCTTCGGTGCGCACCTGCTTGATCAGTCGGTCCTGTGCTTCGAAGATGATGTCCTGGATGTCGAGGGCGCTCGCCCCGGCCTGGTCGATCCGGTAGGCGAGCTGGAAATCAACCGCTTCAACGATCTGGCGCAATCGCGCCTGCATCTCGATTGGCACTTCCATCATGTCGGCCTCGAGAAGCCGTTCCACCTGCTCAAGCGCCTGGTAGAGCGAGTAGCGCAGCGTCCGTCGCGCCGATTCCTCGCGGCGCAATTGATTGAACCACTGGTCCTGCTGGTTGATCATGCGAAGCGTGTTTCTGAGCACGGTTCTCCCCTGGTCCACATCCGAGCGGTTGCGCCCTGAAGCGCGCGCCCGACGTCTGCCGCCGCCGGTGACATCCCCTTCGCGGAGCCTTGGTTCGCAACTCCTCCCCCTAAATGTGGGGTCTAGGACACGAGATGGACACTAAATGTAGGTTTCGCGCATTGTAGCGCTGGCTCCCCACTCTGTCAAGCCCGCTCTACATCCCCTCCGCTCGGCCGACGCATTTCTCGAGCACCGGCGTTCCGAACAGGCGAGGAAAGCAAAAAATAACGGCATCACTTTCCCGAGTCCAGACGGAACATTTGTTGGTCCCGTTTTTCCACCGCGAGCACACAGGAGGTGCATAACTCCTGTGGAAAAGCGGTGCAGGCGTCGCCCTTGCTAGGCCAGGCGGCCTTCGTACTTTTCAAGGGTGGCGAGGAGCGTGGGGTACAGGTCGATCCCGAGATCGTTCGCCAGGAGGATCGTCACGAACAAGACGTCACCGAGCTCATCAGCAATGCTGCCGGGCGCATCCTTGGCTGCGCGAGGCTTGTCGCCGTAACGGAAATTCAGCTCGCGACCGAGCTCACCGACCTCTTCCGCGAGTCGCGCATATTGCGAGAGCGGCGTCCAATACCTGCCGTGTGCCTTGATCCAGCGGTCGAGCCTTTGCTGGAGCTCTCGGAGGCTCTCTGCCTGGGTCGATGGATCCATCATCCGAGCGCCGGTAATCGCTGCCGAAGCGTGAGCGCCTCATAAAACAGGTCTCCCGTCTTGAGCAGCCGCTCCCCGAGTGACGTGATCGTCCATCGGTCGGGGCGAAGCTTCGGATCGTCCAGCTCGTCCCAGCTGATGGGCGTGGAAACGGGCGCGTGGAGGGCTGGCCTGACCGAGTACGGCCCCGCGAGCGTCTTGTTGATCACGTTCTGCGTGTAGTCGATCCGGATCTTGCCGGTTCGCCGCTTGACCTCCCAGATCTCGGTGACCTTATCGGGCATGATCTCCGCGATCATGTGCGAGAGCTTCTCGACAAACCCGCGGCTCTCATCGAGCGTGTAACGGCGTTCAACGGGAATGTAGATATGCAGGCCGCTCTGGCCGGTCGTCTTCAACAGCGCCCGGAGCTTGAGGTGGTCGAGCGCGGACTTGACGACCTTCGCCACTGCGATCACGTCCTTGAAGGTCGCGCCCTCCGCTGGATCCAGGTCGACGACGGACCAGTCCGGGTATTCCGGCTTGTCCCGGCGCGAGTACCAGGGATGCAGGTCGATCACCGCATGGTTGGCCAGCCAGGCGAGCGTGGCGACTTCCTCGATCAGGATCCAGTTCTTGAGGCTTTTCTGGTCCTCGTAGCGGAAGGTTGGAATCCAGGCCGGGGCGTAGTCCGGCTTATCCTTGACCCAGTAGCTTTTCCCGTGAATGCCGTTCGGGTGCGGGTTCATGGACAGCGGTCGCTGCGAGTAGTAGGGGATAAGGACCGGGGCGACCTCGCCGTAGTAGCGGACCAGGTCCCGTTTCGAAAATTTGTCCTCGGGAAACAGCAGCTTGTCGAGATTTGTGAGGTGGACCACGCGCCCCCCAATCTCCCAGTCGCCCTCCTTACCGATCGCGTCGAGCGCCTCGAGTTCGGTCGCCGTCGCACCAGGAATGTTGGTGCCGAGCTGCTTTGAGATCTGGGCCGCGGCGCGGCTCAAGGGGGTACTCGGCAGGTCCGGTTGCACCCGCGCCCGCGCACCGCGAACGACGGGACCCGACACCCGTTTCGCCGGCTTTTCAACGGTGACCGTCTTCGAGGCCACGCGCACTGGTTCCTTGTGTGCGGCTTCCGCCCGGGCGCTCTCGTTCTCCGCGTCGCGCACGACTTCGCGCCGAACGCTGGCCGGCTCGACGTCATCCCGGAGGCGCAGAAAGACGGGCATTCGCATCACGCCGTCTCTGGTCCACTCGGCGAACCGCACCTCGGCGACGAGCTCGGGCTTGACCCAGGTGGGCTTTTCATTCGTGTGCGGCGGCTTGCCGCTAAAGCGTGAGTCCTTGATGATCAGCGGCTTCATTCGTTTGGAGAGTGCGGCCAGCGTCTTTTCGTCGAAGCCGCCGCCGGTGTGCCCGGCGTAGACCAGGTTGCCTTGATCGTCGTAGACGCCCACCAGGATGGCGCCGAAATGCTTGCGGCTGTTGCGCGGCGCGGTGAACCCGCCGATGACGACATCCTGCGTGAGGGCGGTCTTGATCTTGCGCCAGGCACTGCTGCGAACCCCCGGCTGGTATGGGCTGTCGCGACGCTTGGCCACCACGCCCTCCAGGTGGTTTGCTTCGGCCGCTCGGTAGAACGCCTTGCCTTCACCCAGCACGTGATCCGAGTACTTGAGCACGCCCGCGTCGCGTACCACGTCCCGCAACAAGCGCTTCCGGTCTTCGAGCGGAACTCGGAGGAGTCGCTGGCCGTCGAAGTAGAGGATGTCGAAAACGACGTACTGCATCGGGCCGGAGTCCTTGCCCCGGTTTTGCAGCAGCTGGAAGGAAGGCCGACCCTGCTTGTCGAGGACAACGACCTCGCCGTCGAGGATCGCTTGCTTCGCGTTCACCAGCCGGCTGATGCCCTGGAGCTGAGGGTATTCGGCGTCCACGATCCGGCCGGCACGCGTCTGGATGGATACCTTGTCGTTGTCGATGAAGCTCACCAGCCGGATGCCATCCCATTTCACTTCATAGAGCCAGCGGTCGTCGTCGAAGGGCTCGTCGACGATCTGGGCCTTCATCGGCTCGATACTCCTCGGCATCGGCCCGTTTTCCGCATTGGCGAGGTTGATCAGCCCGCCCTGGCCTTCCTCGCGGCGGCTCGACCAGACGGCATCCTTGCCCTGTTCGATCTCTTCCTTCAAGCGCCCCGTCTTCACCGAGGTGTCGAATTTCTCGATGTCGAAGGTCGGATCGGCCGCTTCGTCCTTTTTCTTGATCAGCAACCAGTCCTTCTCGGATCGAGTGCGGACCACGGTATAGCGGCCCGTCAATCGACCGCCGTGCAGTCGGAATTTCACTTCGCCGCGCTTCAGGGACTCGGCTGGGGTCAACTCCTCCAGCTCGAAGGTGCCCCAGTCCCACACCATCACGGTGCCGCCGCCGTACTCGCCCTTCGGGATGGTGCCCTCAAAGTCGTAGTAACTCACCGGATGATCCTCGACATGCGCCGCGAGGCGCCGTTCCGCCGGGTTCAAGGTCGGCCCCTTCGGGATCGCCCAACTGACGAGGACGCCCTCCATCTCGAGGCGAAAGTCATAGTGCAACCGCGTCGCCCAGTGCTTCTGCACGACGAAGCGATTCTGGCCGCTGGGATCCGGCGCACCGCGCGGTTCAGCCGTCTTCGTGAAGTCGCGCTTGCGCTGATATTCCGCCAGCGATCGTGGCATCGAATTCAGTTTGGCAGCTTTATGTCAGGTCAAGTGGCGGGTAGCGAGAACCGGTACTCGACGATCGGCCCCTCGACGCCCAGTTGATAGAGGAGCGTGTTGAGGTCACCGTGATGCTGGCGCTCGTGAAGCAGTGCGTGGACAAAAATGTCGGCGGGACTATAGACGAGCGTCTCGCCGTCAACGTTCATCTCCCGAGGTGTCACCAGTTCACGGTCACCGAGCCGATCCAGGTAGGTTCGGGCGTGGTCACGAACGTGGCGTCGGTAGGACTCGAGCTGTTCCCAGGAGGTCACGTCCTCGACGGCTTTATCGCTCGTGCGCAACGGGTCGGCCAGCCAGCGAACGTAGGCCCAGTTGATGTGCCGGAGCGCATCGACCAAGGCCGGCCAACCCGACCCGGGCGCCGGCTTGATCAGCACATCGTCACCGAGCGGCCGAATCACGTCCTCGTAGGCGCGCCAGCTGTAGTCGGTGAAGGCAAACAGCTCCTGAATCGCGCTGCGGTCCACAACAAGATTTGACCAGACCGTGGGCACGGTTCCCGAACCGAATCGGCCGGTCCCACCGTTTGCCAGAATGTCCGGATGGGGACCGGGCTACGCGACGATCTGCTCGATGCGAAGACCGAGCAGGGTCTGATCGATCACCGCCGCCATCTTCATTCCGAACCTGAGCTGGCTTTCGCCGAACATCAGACAGCGGCCTACATTGCCAGGGCGCTCGAGGGCATGGGCTCGGTCGAAAACGTCCATGCTGTCGCGGGCACCGGTGTGGTCGGCGACATCAAGGGCAAGCTGCCAGGTCGCTCCGTGCTGGTGCGTGCCGACATGGATGCGCTCCCGATCATCGAGGCGGGCGACCTGCCCTTCCGTTCGCGGCGGGTCGGCGTGATGCATGCGTGCGGGCACGACGTCCACATGGCGATCGCGCTCCAGCTGGCAGCCCTCTTGGCTGCGAACGCCGAGCGGCTGCCCGGCACTGTCCGCTTCGCGTTTCAGCCGGCAGAAGAGGGCGCGGGCGGCGCCAAGGTGATGATCGACGAGGGCGTGCTGGATGGGATCGACCGCGTCATCGGGTTGCACGTGTGGGCTGGGCTGCCGACCGGGCAGGTCTCCGTCCGCGGCGACGCCATGATGGCCAGTGCCGATTTCTTCACCCTGACGGTGCACGGCAAGGGTGGCCATGGGGCGATGCCCGAGGCGACCGTCGATGCGGTTGTGATCGCGGCCGAAATCGTGGGCGCCTTGCAGACGCTTGTCAGCCGGGAGACCTCGCCCCGGTCGCCGGTGGTGGTGACCCTGGGCAGCATCCACGGGGGCAGCGCCCACAACATCATTGCCGGCGAGGTCGTCATCCAGGGGACGCTGCGGACGTTCGACAACGGCCTTCGGCAGCGGCTTCTCGGTCGGATTGCCGAGTTGGCGAGCGGGATCGCCACGGCGATGCGCGGCTCCTGCAGCTTCCGCCAGGACAGCGGCACGCCCCCCACGGTCAATGACCCGGCGGTCGCCGAGCTGGTTGCCGAGGCGGCGAGAGGGGTGCTCGGGGCCGCGGCGGTCGTGCCCTTCGAGCCCCTCATGGTTGGCGAGGATTTTGCCTACTTCCTTAAGGCACGGCCGGGTTGCTTCTTTCTCTTAGGCGGGGCACCTAAGGGGCCGCCCGTGGTTCATCACACGGCCGAGTTCGGGGTGGACGAGCGTTGCCTCGCGATCGGGCTTCGGGTGATGAGGGCGGCGGTCTGGCGGTTGCTCCTGGCCGGCTAGAACCGTGGGCGGCGCAGGCTCGGCCGGATGCTGTAGCCGATCAGCACGATGCTGAGGACCAGCGCCGCCAGCATGCTGCCCCAGTTCAGGGGGAACCCGGCCACGGCCGCCAGCAGGCCGAGGGCGGAACCCAGCAGGGTGACCATGCCGAGCAGGCGGACGAACCGGTTGAACGGGCTCCGGTACGGCAAAACAATCCGTGGCTTGGGGTCGGCCAGGTCGGTCGTCGAGCGCTCCGCGATGTTCTCTGCCAACTCCGCCGGTATAACGGTGGGCCATGGCGTCTTCCGTCACGTCGCCGTTACAGTCGTCTGTCGGGAGCATGACGTCCCCGCGTCCGAAGGGCGCGGGGCGCCACCTATAATTTGCGCTTGATGCCTACAGCCATCCGCGAAGCGCGTACGGTTGAGCAGGCGATGTCGGGGCAATTTGCGTTTTGCTTCCCGAATACGGGCCTGGCGCAGGCGGCGCGGATGATGGCGCAGAACCGGCAACTGGAGTTGCCGGTCATCGTTGACCAGCGGAGCCTCGGGTACGTGTCCTACCTCGACATCCTGCAGCGCTACGTGAAGACGCGGCTTGGCGTCAAGGTTGCCGACGTGATCCGAACCCCGCTGCCGGAAGTGCGTCCCTATACCGCGCTGGACGAGGCGGTCGCGCTCCTCCGTGAAACCGGCCGCCACCTTGTTCTCGTCACGACCGAGGCCGGAATGCCCGTGGGCGCCTTGACGCTCCGGGATCTCAGTCGCGCTATGAGTTCCCGCTGATGCCGACCCTCAGCAAGCTGCTGCACCCGATCGGCGCGACCTGTTCGGCCGATGACGACGCGGCAACCGCCCTGGCGCAGCTCCTCGCCTCCGGGGCGGACGCGCTGCTCGTCCTGCGCAACGGGTATCCGGTTGGGCTGTTCTCACACCGAGAGGCGCTGGCCCTCTACGGGGACGGCGCCGGTCCGGTTGAGAAATTCATGCGGCGCCCGTTGCCGGGCCGCAACCTGGCCGACTCGATGGAGTCGGGTGCCGACATCATGGTCCGCGAAGACACGCCGGCCCTGCTGCTCAGCGAAGACGAGGGCCCGCTCTTCAAGAAGACGTCGCGGGCGGTCGGCACGGTGAGCGCCGCCGACATCCTCGCCGAGATCGGGAAGACGACCACCGACACGGCCTCCAACAAGGTCTTCACCGGGCGCAAGGACCTCGGCCTGAACGTGCCCGTGTCGCCCTGCCAGCGTGCCTGCCCCATCCACCAGGACATCGCAACCTACGTCGACTATGTCTCGCAGGGCCGCTACCTCGACTCGTGGCTCGTCATTCACGAGACCAACCCGTTCCCGTCGATGCTGGGCCGCCTCTGCAACCATCCCTGCGAAACCGACTGCAAGCGCGGCTGGGTCCAGGGGCCCGAGAACGCGGTGTCGATCAAGTCGCTGAAGCGCTTTGCCACGGATTACGCCTGGGCGCGCCGGATGAAGATCGACTACCGCCGGGCGCCCGAGAACGGCAAGCGGGTTGCGGTGGTCGGCGCCGGACCGGCCGGGCTCACCGCCGCCCAGGACTTGCGCCTCATGGGCTATGGGGTCGACCTCTACGAGCGCGAGAAAAAGCTTGGCGGCCTCCTCTCCGCGAGCATCCCGCACTTTCGGTTCGAGATGGACCAGTTGCTCTGGGAGATCGAGATGATTGTCGACACCGGGGTCAACGTATTACTCGAAAAGAACGTCGGGAAGGACATCACGGTCCAGCAATTACTCGACGATTACGACGCGGTCTTCCTGTCGGTCGGCATGATGACCGGCCGCATCCTGCCGGTGCCCGGTTCGGATCTCCCCGAGGTCATCTCGGCGATGGAGTTCCTTCGGATCAGGTCCTACGACATCATCCCTGAGAACTTCCCCCGCGGCGATGACGTGGTGGTTATCGGTGGCGGCGCGGTCGCCACGGATGCCGCCCAGACGTCGATCAAGAGCGGCGCGCGCAAGGCCTGGATGGTCTCGATCGAGCCGGCAGACCGGCTGCCCGCCTTCGGCAACGAGCTCGTCGAGGCTCGCGAGATCGGACTTCAGCTCCATACCGGGGTGATCGTCAATGCCATCAAGGCCGACGAGCGCGGTCACGTCAGCGGCGTGGAGTTCATCCGCGTCGACGAGAAGAAGCTCGAGTTCGATCCGGAGAGCGGCAAGTTGTTGATCAACACCGTGCAAAAGATCCCGGGCAGCGAGCACGTCATCCCCTGCCGCTACGCGATCTTCGCCTCCGGACAGATCATGGACTTCGCGCAAGACCAGGGCGTCCCGCTGACGCCCCGCAAATTGATGGAGGCGGACACGGGTGGTCACACCAAGGTCGCCAAGCTCTTCGCCGGCGGCGACTGCGTCGAGGGCCCGTCCTTCATCGTGAATGCGGTGGCCTGGGGCCATCGGGTCTCCCGGGCGATCAACGAATTTCTCGGGGCCGCCGTGCCGCGAGACGCGATCCCGCTGACCGTGCTCGAGACGACCGATGACCATCGAGAAGCGGACTACTACCCGAGGGAGGAACCGCCCATCCTGCCCGCCGGCAAGCGGATGGACATGAGTCCGGTGGAGCTGTCGTGGAACGACGAGCAGGCGATCACGGCGGCGTTGCGATGCTTCCAATGCGATACGGTCCACCACGTCGACGAGTCGACCTGCATCCTGTGCGGCGCCTGCGACGACGTCTGCCCGGAGAAGGCGCTCGACGTCGTCGTCGTCGGGGAGAATCGCGACACGTCGAGCGGTGGGTCGGTCGAAATCTGCAACACCGTCCTCGGCGAGGAGTTTGGCGGAAAGGCGGGCAAAATCCTGGTGAACTACGACCGGTGCACGAACTGCCGGATCTGCGAAGATCACTGTCCCGTGAACTGCATTACGTTCCAGCGTGTCCGGTTCCGCGACGACACCATGCAGATGATTCCCCTGACGCCGGTCAAGACCCCGGTCCGGGCGGGCGCCTGATGGCCCGCGTGACCGTCAGCGATCGCGTCGCAACCCAGGCCGAGCCGACCAACCGACCACCGCTGATGGCGTGGCGGCTCACGCCGCTGCTCTTCTATCTGCTCGGATTTCTCCTCGTCCGCGCCGACATCGCCAGGCTGCCCGGGTCGGTCGCGGATCTTTCGCTCCATCTGTACTTCGCGGCGATGCTCTTCTATGTCGGCGCGATGTTCTTCTACTTCGCGTACTTCGCCTATCGCCGGGACGGGCTGCGCTGGCTGGGACTGGTCCTCGTTGTCCCCGGCGCGGCCGTGCACCTGGGCGCCATCATCAGCCGCGGCTTCGCGGACTCGCACTATCCCCTGGCGAACATGTACGAGTACAGCTCGATGTGCGCGCTCGTCGCGGTCACGGTCTTCGTCCTGATGACCGTGCGCTACCCGGTTGCCTCACTCGGCGGTGGACTCGCGCTCTTCGTCGTCGTGGCGCTGATGGGTGTCGGCTACGGACTCTACCAATCGCCCGAACCACTGGTTCCGGCGCTGCAAAGCTACTGGCTGAAGATCCACGTGAGCAGCATGATGGCCTCATCGGGAGTCCTGGTCTCGAGCTTTGTCTTCGCCGGGCTGTACCTCGTCAAGGACCGAAGCGCGAGCGTCAAGTCGTGGCTCCACGGGTCCGCGATCGCCGCGCGGCTTCCTTCGCTGGAGACGCTCGACCGGTTGACCTTCCGGGCGATCCTGCTCGGCTTTCCGATCTGGACCTTCGGCACGATGGCCGGGGCGATCTGGGGTGAGCATGCATGGGGCCGCTGGTGGGGATGGGACCCGAAGGAAACCTGGGCTGCCATCACCTGGATGGTCTACGCGATCTACCTGCACGCGCACGGGCTTCGGGCCTGGCGTGGGCGTCGCACCGCCTTGATCGCGACCGCCGGCTTCATCTCGATCATGGTGACCCTCTACGCGGTCAACCTGTGGATCGTCGGCCTCCACAGCTACGCCAAGGGCGCCGGCTAGGACGACCCTGACGACGCCCCTGATCGAGCCATCCCTCGTCGACGGCGTGATCAAGCGCGCCCTCCGCTCCGGCGCGGACTTCGTCGAACTGTTCGTCGAGCGCAAGCGCAACCAGGCGATCAGCGTCGAAGAGGGCAAGGTCCAGCGGGTGAATTCCGGGAACGATCATGGAGCGGGGCTTCGCATCATTCATGGTGGAACGGTCAGCTACATCTACACCGAGGACCTTTCCGAAGGCGGGTTGCTCAAGACAGCCGACCTCGCGGCCGCGATCGGCCGGCGCGGCGGCGGCAGCCTGTCCTTGACCCAGGTGACGGGCACCCCGCACAAGCCCCAACCCGTCGACGTCCCGCCCGACTCGGTCGGTCCGGAGGCGAAGATCGAGCTCCTGATGGAGGCCGATCACGCGGCCCGCGACGTCCACGGCGACATCAAGCAGGTGGGCGTCGGCTACGGCCAGAGCGCCCAGGAAGTTTTCATCGCCAATTCGGAGGGCATCCGGCACAGCGACTCGCGCACGCGGATCCGGCTGATGGTCCATGCCGTCGCCGAACGAAATGGGGAGATCCAGACCGCGATGGAGGCCCCGGGGTCGCAACGGGGGTTCGAGTTTTTCGACGAGACCTCGCCCGCCGTCTACGCACGGGCGGCCGCGGAGCGGGCGATCGCGCTGCTCGATGCGGGCCCGTCCCCGGCCGGCACGATGGCGGTCGTGATCGGTAACGAGTTCGGTGGCGTGCTCTTCCATGAGGCCTGCGGCCATGGGCTGGAAGCCGACTTCGTCGGCAAGGGCTCCACGGTGTTCGGGGGAAAGATCGGGCAGCCGGTGGCGAGCCCGATCGTCACCGCCATCGATGACGGCACGTTGCCCAGCCGGTGGGGGACGCTGGCGGTCGACGATGAAGGGGTCCCGACCCGCCGAAACGTCCTGATCCAGGATGGCGTCCTCGTGAGCTACATGTACGACCGGCTGCGCGCGGGTCAGCAGCATCAAACGCCGACCGGCAATGGCCGCCGGCAGTCGTACCAACACCTCCCGATCCCCAGGATGACGAACACCTTCATCGCCGCCGGGGCACATTCGGTCGATGACATCATCGCCGCGACCCCGCGCGGGCTCTACGCCAAGAAGCTCGGCGCCGGCCAGGTGGACGTGACCAGTGGCGACTTCGTCTTCGCGGTGACGGAGGGCTATCTCATCGAGGGCGGCAGGGTCGGCCGCGCGGTCCGCGGGGCGACGATCGTCGGCAACGGCCCACGGGCGCTGCACAAGATCGATATGGTCGGCAACGACCTGAA
>JALYYC010000168.1 GCA_030946755.1 Candidatus Dormiibacterota bacterium | reverse complement strand
AGCCGTTTCTGGGCCAATGCCACTGCGCTGGTCGGCATGCGTTGGCGTGGTTGAGGGCGGTCGCGGTTGCGGTCTTCCGCCGTGACCATCACCACCGAGGCCGCCAGCTCCGCCGGGGTCAACTCCTCCAGCCATCCGTCGGCGATTGCCTCCGTGATGATCAGGTTGTTTTCGCCATAGATGCGAGAGGCGAGATGGCCCTTGTCGGTGGGTACCGAGTCCTTGAGGAAGCCGAGCTCCTCGAGGATCCCGCGCAAAGCCGCCATGCGCCGGCGATACTCCCCCTGGCTTCGCTCCGCGTCCTGGGTGGACGCGTCTAAGCGCGCCCGCAACTCTTTGACTTCGTCGTGGTGCGCCTGATGTTCGGCCCGGAAGGGACACTGGCGGCAGGGTAGGCGATTCGCGGTCGCCTGCCAGTGCACGACCTCGTCCTTGAGCTGCGCCAGTGTCCGACCTCCAGGGTCCCGGGTCGAGGCTCCTCGCCCACGGCCACGACTGCGGCCCTTGTGCCAGTGATCGCGTCGCAGTCGGCGCATCTGCACACGCAGCGATGCGATCTCATCGTTGGCACGAGCAAACTCATTAAAGGTTTCGTCGGTGCAGCAGGGCTCCCCTTCGATGGTGAAGCGTCCGCCGGCGACGTCGGCCACGCGGTGCCGCAGGTTGGCCAGCCGGTCCTCGAGGTCGCGCCTGGCCAGCCCCTTCTGGTACTGACCGAACGACCGCTCCATCAGCAGGTCCACCTCCTCGGGTGGGTGATAGCGAAGGAGGTTGAGGGCCATGTTGTAGGTCGGCGCGAACTTGCTCTCCACGGTCATCTCCTGTCCCGTGGCGGCCTCGTAGATGGTCCCGATATCGATATCCGGTTCCTTGAGGATGATGCCGTGGCCGATCGGGTCGATCCCGCGGCGGCCCGCCCGGCCCATCAACTGCGTCAGCTCGCCGGAGGTGAGGGCGGCGAAGTTCTGGCCGTCGAACTTGGTGAATGAGGAGACCACCACGGCGCGGGCCGGCATGTGGATGCCCAGCGAGAGGGTTTCGGTCGCGAAGACCACCTTGATCAGCCCCTGCGCGAAAAGGTCTTCGACGATCTCCTTGAGATAGGGGAGCAGGCCGGCGTGGTGCATGGCCAGGCCACGCCGGAGCGTGTCGGCGTCCAGCATGGACGCGTAGAGTTCGGCCTCGTCCGGATCGCGGACCTGCTCGAGCCTACGGCTCACCGTCCGGTCGATGACCGCTTTCTCGTCATCGGTTGTCAGGTCCATCCCGTGACTCGCGCAGCGGCCCAGCGCCTCGCGACAGCCGCGTCGCGAGAAGATGAAATAGATGGCCGGCAGGAACTCGCGCCGCCGGAGCCGCTCGACGACCGGGAGCAGATCGTTCTCCGGCGCGCGCCGCAGTTGCGACAGGCGGAAGTCCGTCGATGACTCGTTCTGGGCGCGCAGCCGGGTCTCGCGGGGGATGGCGCCGCGCTCATCCAGCAACGGATAGAACTCGTTCCGCATCGACAGCCAGAGCCGCAGTTCGACCGGCCGCTTGCGAACGCTCACGGTGGCGATCTCGCCCCGCTGGCGGCTCATCCAGTCGGCGATCTCCTGGTAGTTGCTGATCGTGGCCGACAGGCCGATGAACTTGATCTGGGCCGGCGCCTGGATGATGATCTCTTCCCAGACGGCGCCACGTGGAAAGTCGTCGATGTAGTGGACCTCGTCGAGGATGACGTACTGGACGTTGGCCAGCCGCTCCGGCTCTTCGTAAATCAGGTTGCGCAGGATTTCGGTGGTCATCACCACGACCGGTGCACCCGGGTTGATGGTGTTCTCTCCGGTGACCAGCCCGACCGCCCCTTCCCCGTGCCGCCGCGTGTAATCGCGAAACTTCTGATTCGAGAGCGCTTTCAACGGCGTCGTATAGATGGCGCGCGTGTTGCTTGCCAGCGCGCGGTAGATGGCGTAATCGGCAATGACGGTTTTGCCGGAGCTGGTCGGGGCCGAGACGAGGACGCCCTGGTGGCCATCCAGCTTTTCGATGGCCTCGACCTGGAATGGGTCAAGCGGCCAGGGAAGGGTCGCCTGGAATGCCGGTAGGAAGGAGCTGATCAGCGCTTGCGAAGCGGACCGACGAGCTGGGCGGTTGCCGACCGATCCCGGTCCTTCATCCATCGCAGGCGAGTTTCCTCCACCTCATCGGTATAGCGCTGGCGGCAGCGCCGCATCGCCTTGGCGACCGCGTTGCGGACGATCGGCTCGGGTCCCCTGGCAAGCCGTTCGAGGATGCTCTTGGCGGCCGGCCAGTGGAAGGAGCCGATCGCGCTCGAGAATGCCATCGCCACATTCCACCGCACCATCGGGTCGCGATCCTTCGACCATTCGCGCAGGCACTTCAGCGTCTGCTTCGGGTCGACGCGGAGAAGCGCGTCCCCGATCGCAAACGGCCCGAGGTTGCGACGCACGTAGGGCTCGGTGTCGCGGAGCAGTGGTTCGAGCATGCTCAGCAGATCGGCCACCCGTTCCGGCTTGTCCCGCCGGGCGGCGTACTTGGCCGCGATAACGACGGCGCGCCGCAGGTTCTCCGAGCGCGACGATCGCAGGATCTCGAGGTGCTCGCGGATACGATCGAAGTCACGGTCGAGCAGCGTGCCGAGGAGGCCACCGGCGGCCTCCCGCACCTCCCAGTGCGGGTCGTCGGCGAGCGCTTGGGCGGCACGAAGCACCCCGGTCGGGTCGTCCTGGTAACGGCTGGGGAGCAGGAGGCACGCCACCTGTCGTCCGGTTGGGGAGGGCGATGCGGCGAGCAGGTCGATCCACCGGCTGATCCGACCGCTCTGCTCGGCCAGCGCGGTGGCGAGCCGCTCGCCAACCTGCTGGCGGAGCGCGGACGGACTTCCAGGGCGTCCTTGGTGCAGCTGGCCGTCGAGCGCGGCAACGACGCCATTCGGGTCATCCCGGGCAAGGGCCGCCAGTATGGCGGCGAGCGGGCCTTGCTCCACCGTTCCGAGGTCGTCGAGCTCGCTCCGTATCGCCGGCGTCACGTGTTCACGATCTCGATGCGGCTGTGTTCTAACACGGCATCCTCGGTTTGATCTTCGACGAAATGCACGATCTTGCTCAAGATCTCGTCGGCATGCCGCCGGTCGTTGGTGGCACAAACCACGCCCAGGCACAGCACCTGCCACCGATCGAGATCCGCCACCTCGGCCACGGAAACGTTGAACCGGTTGCGGATGCGCTGGGTGATGGAGCGGCTCACCTGGCGCTTTCCCTTCAGGCTGCGGTTCTCCGGAAGGTTGAAGGCAAGTTCACAGGTCCCCACGACCACAAGGTAAGGATACGGATTGGGCGGCCGCGAGCCTACGGCCCGGCAAAACTCTCTTATAGTGGCGGCATGCAATCGGCCGTTCGGAGCCACGAGCCCGGGCCCGACGACGCTCCGGCGCTCCCGCAAACGGTCCCGGCGCTCTTCCAGCAAACCGCGAAACGCCGCGCCGACGCCCCCGCGCTCTTCTTCAAGGCCGGGCAGCGCTGGGTCCCGATCAGTTGGACCGAGTATGCCCGGGCGGTCGCCAGGCTGGCCAACGCCCTGCTCAGCGAAGGTCTGCAGCCGGGGGAGCGCGTCGCGATCTGGTCGGCGAATCGGCCACAGTGGCAAATCGCGGACCTCGCCATCATGCATGCCGGCGCGGTCACCGTCGCCGTCTATCAGACGCTGGCCGACGACCAGGTGAAATACCTGCTCCACCATTCGTCGTCAAAGGTCCTGATCGTCGAAGAGCGACGGCTGTTCGACCAGGTCGCGGCGATGCGATCGGAATTGCCGGAGCTGCGACGGGTGATCCTGATCGAGGGTCAGACGCCGGAGATCGAAGGCTGGGCGATCACCTGGGAAGACGCCCTCAAGCGTGGCGACGAGTTCGGCCGCGGCCGGCCCGGCCTGCTCACCAGCCGCTGGCAGGCGGTGCAACCCGGCGATATGGCCAGTTTGATCTACACCTCGGGCACCACCGGGACGCCCAAGGCCGCGGTGCTCACCCACCGCAACCTGACCTGGACCTCGGACTCGACGATGCGCTGCCTTCCCGGCGAGGCGAGCGACCGGACGCTCTCCTACCTACCGCTCGCCCACGTCCTCGAACGGGTGGTCAGCCACATGCGCCAGCTCTGCACCGGCTGTGAGGTCTACTTCTGCCCGAGTGTCGACCAGGTCATGATGATGGTCCGCGAGGTGCGTCCCACGTACTTCACCTCGGTCCCGCGCCTGTGGGAAAAGATCTATGCCGGCATTCGCGACAAGATGGACAAGGTCACGGGGCCGCGCCGGGTCCTCCGGGACTGGGCCCTCATGACCGCCGCCCAACGGGCCGCCGCCTACGACCGCGGGCGCCCGCCCTCGCCCCTGGTGCAGGCGCAGTGGAACCTCGCGGACCGAATCGTGTTCAGCAAAATTCGTCAGGCGATCGGCCTCGATCAGGTCAAGCTGTGCATCAGCGGCTCGGCCCCGGTCTCGCCCGACATGCTCCGTTTCTTCTACGGGCTGGGGATCGAGATCCTCGAGGGCTACGGCCTGACCGAGACGACGGCCCCCGCCACGGTGAACCGGCCGGGCAAGGCACGCTTCGGCACGGTCGGACCAGCGCTTCCGGGCGTGGAGGTCCGGATCGCGTCCGATGGAGAAGTCCTGGTCAAAGGCAACAACGTGTTTGCCGGCTACCTGGACGACGAGAAGGCGACGAAGGAGGCGCTCGTCGATGGCTGGCTGCGGACGGGGGATGTTGGTGAGGTCGATGCCGATGGATTCTTGAAGATCACCGACCGCAAGAAGGATCTCTTCAAGACCTCGGGCGGCAAGTACGTGGCGCCGGCGGCGATGGAGAACAACCTGCGTGGGCAACGCGGCATCGGCCAGGCCGTCGTGCTCGGGGACGGGCGGCCGTTCGTCGCCGCCCTGTTCACGCTCGACCAGGAATCAGGAGGGGCCAAGCATGGGCGGGACGACCCGGAGGTCAAGCGGCAGATCGACGAGGCGGTCGCCGCCGTGAATCACGGGCTTTCCCACCCCGAGCAGATCAAGAAATGGGCGATCCTCGACACCGATTTCGTCGTGGGCGACGAGCTCACGCCCACCATGAAGGTCAAACGGAAGCGGATCAACGAGAAGTACCGCACCGAGATCGAAGCGCTCTACGGCGACAAGAAGTCTCACTCACCGGATTCGTAAGTAGGGGTTGCCGACGCGCTCCGCGCCTATGGTCGTGTTGGGGCCGTGGCCGGGATAGACGACCGTGTTGTCCGGCAGGGTGAGCAGTTGCCCGTGCAGGCTCAGCAACATCTGTTGGGGGTTCGCGCCGGGCAGGTCGAGCCGGCCGATCTTGCCGGCCATCAGGGTATCGCCGGTGAAGAGATGGTTGCCGACCTTGAAGCTGAGGCCGCCCGGCGAGTGGCCCGGGGTGGCGAGCACCTCCAGCTCGAAGCGTCCGAAGGCCAGGCGCTCCCCCGCCGTCAGGTACTGGTCGGCTGACTTCAGGTTGGCGGTAGCGTCGGCCAGGTGCATCGCGGTCGCTGCTCCGGTCTTTGCCTTGATCGCCTCTTTCGCACCGGTGTGGCCGGGGTGGGCATGGGTGAAACAGATCCAGCGGACAGTCTTGCCGGCGAGCTGACCTTCGATCTTCGCGGCGTCGTCGCCGGGGTCGATGACCACTGCCTCCTGCGTGTCGCCGCAGGCTACCACGTAGCAGTTGGTGTCCTTTTCGCCGACGTGCACCTTCTGAATCGCAAGCCGGGCCATCCCCCTAGATTAGTTGGACGAAAAAGGCCGTGCGATTGCTACGCTGATGGCATGCAAGAGGCGAGGCAGGTCGTCAAGTACACGTTCCTGAAGCTCGACCCGGCGGTCCTCGCCTGGGAGGAGGCCGATCGCACCAGCGCCGCCGAGGAGTTCGCCGCCCTGCTAGAGGATCGAGCCGACGAGGGGACGCTGTCAACCTTCAGCACGGTGGGGTTGCGCGGCGATTGCGATCTCCTCATCTGGCACGCGGCCGACAGCATGGATGCGATTCAGCAGCAGGAGTCAGGCTGGCGCGCGACGCGGCTGGGACCGCAGCTGCGGACGGCGCACTCCTTCCTCGCGATGATGAAGCCGTCCCCGTATCTCGGCCGACATCGTCATCCCGACCAGGAGGGACTGCGGACCCGGTTGAAGCCCACCGGAAGCCGCTACCTCTTCGTCTACCCGATGGTCAAGAAGCGGGCCTGGTATCGGCTGCCCTACGAAAGCCGGAAGGCCATGATGATCGAGCACTTCGGCATCGGCCATCGCTTTCCGCAGGTCAAGATCAACACCGGCTACTCCTTCGGCCTGGACGACCAGGAGTTCGTGGTGGCGTTCGAGTGTGACGAGCCGTCGGTCTTCCTCGACCTGGTGATGGAACTGCGCGAGTCACAGGCGAGTCGCTACACCGAACGGGAGACGCCCATCTTCACCTGCGTACGGATGAGCCCGGCGGCGGCGCTCAACCTGGCCCTCGGGATGGGCAACCTCCCGGCGGACGCGACGCTGGCGAGTCAGATCAGCCTGATCACGGGCGGATGACGCCCGGCGAGTCAATCGAGCTGGCCCGCCCGGAGCTGGCGACCGGACCCGGGCCGTTACTCGTTCGAGCGGCGCGGCGTGAGCGTGTGGAGCGCCGCCCGGTCTGGTTTATGCGACAGGCTGGCCGCTCGCTTCCCGAATACCGAAAGATCCGCGAGACCGCGGATCTGTTCACGATCTGCCAGGATCCCGCTCTGTGCGCCGAGGTCACCCGCCAGCCAGTTGATCGCCTCGGCGTCGACGGTGCGGTCCTGTTCGCCGACATCATGCTGCCGGTCGCCTTTTCGCTCGGCGTCAAGCTTCAGCTCGTTGATGGGGTAGGTCCCGTGATCGACGAGCCGATTCGCACGCGCGCGGCCGTCGATCGTCTGCTCACGCTTCCGCCGCAGGAGTCGGTTCCATTCGTACTGGAAACGATTCAGTTGCTGCGGCGCTCGCTCCCCGCGGACGTGGCCGTGATCGGATTTGCCGGGGCCCCGTTTACGCTGGCCGGCTACCTGATCGAAGGCAAGCCGTCGCGGGACTTCCTTGTGACCAAGGCGATGATGTACGGCGAGCCCGCGCTCTGGGACGCCCTGATGGGGCGCCTCAGCCGCCTGGTTCTCGCCTACCTGCGAGCCCAGGTGGAGGCGGGCGCGCAGGTGATCCAGCTCTTCGACAGCTGGGTCGGCGCTCTTTCGCCTGGCGATTACCGGCGCTTCGTTCAACCCTACGTGACGACGATCTTCGACGGGCTGCGCGACTCTGGGACGCCGACGATCCACTTCGGCACCGGGACCGCCGCTCTGCTGCCCGCGATGCGCGAGACCGGCGGTGACGTGATCGGCCTCGATTGGCGGGTCGACCTGGCCGAAGCCTGGGGACGCATCGGCCACGACCGCGGCGTCCAGGGCAACCTCGACCCCGCCGCCATGCTCGCGCCCTGGCCAGTGGTGGAAGAAAAGGCGCTCGAGATTATCCGGCTGGCCGGCGGCCGGCCCGGCCATATCTTCAACCTCGGGCATGGCGTCTTGCCCCAAACGCCGGTCGGCCATCTGCAGCGGTTGGTCGAACTGGTCCATACGACTTCGTAGAATCTCCCTCGCATGATTTTTCTCTCCAGGATGGTCACGATCACCCGCGGACACCGCGGCTTGCTCGGGATCGCGATCGCCGGTTCGATCCTCGCCACGGCCCTGAGCGTCGTCCCCGCGCTCATCATCCGTCAGGTGCTGGTCACGGTCGGCCAGAAGGGCGGGTCCAGCGGAACGATCCTCTGGCTCGGGCTGGCGATGGTCGCGGCCACGGCCGCGATTGCCGTCGCCCGCTATTTCGAAGGAGGCTTTGGGCACAACGCGGCCTTCAAGATCCTGCACGACGTCCGCATGCGGTGCTACGAGCAGATGCTGCGGCTCTCCATGGGTTTTCATACGAAGCAGCAATCCGGCGCGATGGCTGCCAGGATCATCGGGGACGTCGAGACGATCGAGTTCTTCACCGCCCATGCTGGGATCCAGCTGATCAGCGCCGCCCTGGTGCCGGTGTTCATCGGCATCCTGATGCTCGCCGTCAACTGGCGGCTCGGCCTGATCGCGCTGGCGCCACTGCTCCTCATCATCGCCGTCCTCACCCTTTTTCGAGAGGCCGCCAACGCCGCCTTCAAGCGATCGCGCGATGAGCTCGGCCGAATGAACGGGCTGATGGTCGACCATATCCAGGGCGTCGGCGTGCTGAAGGCCTTTGCGGCCGCCGCCCAGGCACGACGCGCCATCGACGATCGCAGCCGGCGCCTGGCGGAGGCGGAGACGAGAGCCAACCTGCTGCACACCTGGTATTTCGCCGGCGTCGAGTGGCTGGCGGCGGTCCCGGTCGCCCTGGTGCTCCTCACCGGCGGCTTGATGGTGCTGTCGGGCCAGCTGAGCGCGCCGAACCTGATCCTGTTCGTGTTCCTGACCACGTACCTCTACCGGCCGATCACCGACCTCAATCGGCAGCTGGAAGGCCTGCGCACCGCCCAGGCGGCGACCGAGCGGATCTACGAGATCTTGACCGCCCCGATCGAGGTCGCGGATGTGCCGGCTGCTCGGGTGCCCGCCGCGCCCGCCTACGATGTCAGGCTCGATGCTGTCACGTTCGCCTACGAGCCGGGCCGTCCCGTCCTGCACGACGTGTCGATCGAACTGCGCGAAGGGCAGGTTTTGGCCCTGGTTGGACCCAGCGGCGCAGGCAAGACTACGGTCGCGAACCTGATCGCGCGCTTCTGGGATCCGCAGGAGGGCGCCGTGCGCCTCGGCGGTATCGATGTCCGCGAGCTTCCGCTCGATTACGTCCATCGCAGCATCGGCCTCGTCCTCCAGGATGTCTTCCTCTTCAACGACACCGTGGCCGCGAACATCAAGATCAGCGATCCCGATGCCGACGACGCCCGTCTCGAGTCGGCCGCGCGGGCCGCCTACGCGCACGAGTTCATCACGGAACTGCCGAATGGCTACGAGACGATCATCGGCGAGCGAGGCGTCCGCCTCTCAGGTGGCCAGAAGCAACGGATCTCGATCGCGCGAGCCCTGCTGCGTGACGCCCCGATCCTGATCCTCGACGAGGCGACCTCCTCGGTCGATCCGGAAGCCGAGCACCTGATCCAGCTTGCGCTCGCCCGACTCGTGGCCGATCGGACGGTGCTGGTCATCGCGCACCGGCTCTCGACGATCCGGCAGGCGTCCGAGATTGTCGTGCTCGAACGGGGAAGAGTCGTCCAGCGTGGCCGCCACGACGAGCTGGTCGACGCGCCGGGGCTGTATGCGAACCTCTACCGGGCGCAGCAGGTCGCGCGCCGATGGGATGTCGCGGGCAGCCAGCGTGGCGACGAGGCGCTAGCGCAAGCCGTCGAGTAGGACCTGGCGCAGCGCCTCGAGGCGCTCGAACTCCTCCATGCTGAGCTTGGCGGTGTTCTTGAGGGTGTGCGGGTACTTGATCTTCTGTACGGCATCGATCAGCTCCCGGACCTGGTCCTCGGTCAGGTTATAGCCAAACGTCGGGGTTGGTTCCTGGATGATCGGCAGATGGTGGATCGGCGCCTGCGTTCGCTCCGGGTCGGTCTCGGCCAGCAGCTCCGGTGCCCGGGAGGTATCGCGGAAGAGTTCGGCTGACCCGGTTAGTGAGACTCGTTTAAACACGAGTGGCAACGGGCTGCTTTACCTCCACCTCGGGAACTGGGGCCCGCTTGACCACGGCCTTGGCGAGGGCCCGGTAGGCACTGGCGCCCTCGGAGCTTCCCGCGTACTGGAGGATCGACATGCCGGCGAGCGGCGTTTCGGCAAATCGAATGCTGTCCTTGATCACGACGTCGAAGACGACGTCGCCGTACCGTTCGCGCACGAGTTCGAGCACCTCCTGCGAGTGGAGGGTGCGGGACTTGTGTATCGTCGCCAGGATCCCGCTGATTCGAAGCTTGGGATTGAGTTTGCCGCGAACCCGCTCGATCGTGTTCTGCAGCAGCTGCATGCCCTTCATCCCGAAGTACTCGCACTGCAGCGGGATGACGACCTCGTCGGCCGCGACCAGCGCGTTGACGCAGAGCAGCCCGAGCGAGGGCGGACAATCGATGACCATGAAGTCGTATTCGTCCTGGCCGGGCGCCAGCTTCTCCTTGAGGAAGGTCTCGCGTCCCATTTCCGAGACCAGCTGGATCTCGGCGCCGGAGAGCTCGATGTTGGCCGGGATGAAATCGACGCCCAGATTGCTGTGCTTCACCACGTGGCCGAGGGTGACCTGCGGGTCGAGCAAGAGGTGATAGAGAGTGAGCTCAATCTGATCCGGCTGCTTGAACCCCATGTTGATCGTGAGATGTCCCTGGGGATCGAGGTCGATACAGAGGACGCGCTTCCCGAGCTCAGCGAGTGCGCATCCGAGGTTCACCGCGGTCGTCGTCTTACCAACCCCGCCTTTCTGGTTGGCAATTGCGATGACTCTGCTCAAACGAGTGCTAGACCTCTGTGTACCGTGGTTGCGGCTATTTAACGTCAATACGGGACGTGACGTCAAGAAGCAGCTTACGCGAACAACGGTGCAGCCAACCAGCTGCGAACCCGTTAGCCAGCAGATAAACTGGTCTTGGCGTGATCTTTTATCCCCTGGCGGCTACCGTGATCAGTGCGGCGTTTGCGATCACGCTCTGGATGCAGTATCGGACCAAGCCGCGGGCATACCTGGCGGCGTGGTCGGTGGCGCTCGCACTCTATGCCGTCGCCGCCTTCACCGAGGTCCTCGGCGCGGCCGGGGGCTGGAATGCCGACCTCTACCGGTTGTACTACTACTTTGGTGGCATCACGGTGGTCGGTGTGCTCGCGCTGGGCACCATATTTCTCCTCGCCCCCCGATTCGGCCGCGCCGCCCTGCTGGTGGTGGTGATCCTCGCGGGGATCGGGTTGGCGGGCATCGTCGGCGCCGGTTTGCAGGCCAGCCTGCTGCAGACGCACGAGGTCCCCTCGGTTGACACCATCCGGCTGGAGCATGGCCTCTTCAACGCGGTGGCGCTCCTGACCGCGGCTTTGCTCAACATCGCCGGCAGCCTGGTGCTGATCGGAGGCGCCCTCTGGTCGGCCTATGCCGCCTGGCGGCGCGGGGCGGAGGGATCGCGTCTGCTGGCGAACGTCTTGATCGCAGGCGGCGCCTTCACCGTGGCGGGGGCTTCGACCCTGACCCGCTTCCATGTCTACGAGCTTTTCTACGTTGGGCAGGCGTTCGGCGTCCTGGTGATGTTCGGTGGCTTCCTGGCGGCGCAACGAGCGCCCCGGCGCGCCGCCGCGCTCAAGGCGGCACCCTCC
The DNA here is from genome assembly GCA_030946755.1 of Candidatus Dormiibacterota bacterium. GTDB lineage: Bacteria > Chloroflexota > Dormibacteria > CF-121 > CF-121 > JALYYC01. The sequence goes on along the minus strand of JALYYC010000168.1, from coordinate 115 downwards.
CGCTGAACGGCCTCGACCTCGCACTCGTCGTGGTGGCCCTGATTGCGATTGCTATCGGTTGGACGCAGGGCTTTCTCCGCCCGGTATTCGCGGAGCTGTCTTTCGCGCTGGCGGT
>JALYYC010000203.1 GCA_030946755.1 Candidatus Dormiibacterota bacterium | reverse complement strand
ACCACGGCAAAAGTCATCGCCGTGGCGAACGTTTCGGCCCCGCCCGCGTTATGGTTTCGACACCCATGCCGAATGCCACCCGGGATGAGCTGGCTGCACGTGCCCTCGCGGCGGGCGCCTACGACTTCGGCACACTCCTCACCTCCCCTGCGGCGCTCCTTGCACGACCCGCCCGTCACGGCGTCCGGCTGGTGGTCATGCCCACGGCGGGAATGCCGGTGGAGGCCCTCGATGCCCTGCTGGCGTGGCGGCTCGGCCAGTACCTGTTGACCGAGTTCTACGATGCGGCCGGCGTGGCGGCTCGTGGCATGCGCGGCGAGCCGCGCGAGAGTGTCCACGATCGCGACCTGCACGCGCTCGCGCTCGACGACTCGGGTCAGCTGCTCTGTTACCTGACGCTGAAGCAGCCGGCGGGGATCGCGCCGGGATCGGAATGGACCTATCGCGACAAGGACCGGCCGCTCTTTCCCTGCGAGGAGGTCCATGGTCGCCGCTGGCAGACCCGCATCGGCCGCGTCGACGACGTCTCGGCCGCCAGCTGCTGGGAGTTGGCCCGCTTCGTCAAGGACCGCCGCCGGACCGGTGATTCCGTCGCCATGCGCGCGCCGCTCGAGATCGCCCTCGCGGTCGCCCGGCTTGCGCGCCGTCCGAAGTACCAGGGCTTTCACCTGGTGACCGGTGACCTCGACCCCGAGGTGGCGTTGCGCAACGTCCGCTTCTTCTTCGTCCCCGTCGCCACCTTTCCAGCCCATCGCGTCGATCTGCCCGAGGGTCACCTGCTCAGGCCGCGCTATCGCGACCACGACACCGCCCCGTTCGTCGGCACCGTCTCGGACGTCGATTACGCGACCTATGTGCGCTGGGCCGACATCAACATCGCGCTCTCCTGCGAGGACCCGGAAGCCTCGCTCCGGCTGCTGGCGCTCCGCCAATTCGTCAGCGTCAAGGAATCGAGCCTGAAGATCCCCCTGCCGCTGACCGAGGAGAGCAGCTACCCGATCGAGTCGCTCACCAGCTCCTCATCGAAGGAGGCATCCGCGGCACTCTGGAATGCCGCCCAGCGCAAGCGCATCCCCTGGGACGCCGTCGTCCTCGGCCCCGGCGAAGAACTCCCCCACGACCGCGTCTCATGGATTATCGAAGGCTACGCCCAGGCGCTGACCTATTCCGCGTCAGGCCTGTCGCACCTCGCCGGGATCGGTCCCGAGGTCGCCTACGTCCCGCAGGACGAGATCCAGGGATCGATCGCCAGCATCGAGGCGGCCACCCCGCTGCGCCTCCTTGCCACCACCCGCGAGCACTTCGAGGACTTCTGGCGCCAGCGTCAGCGCTTGTTCGAGACCTCGACCTCGACACTCTACGGCGCGCCGGCGCTGGCGGCGATCTCGTCATGATTCCGATCGAGCACGAGGCCTACTACGCGGAGCTCACGATCAGGAATCGCGGGCTGATCAGCGAGGCCGAGCAAGCGGTGTTGCGCCGGACGCGGTTCGTGATCGCCGGGTGCGGCTCGACCGGCGGCGCCACCATCATGCCGCTGACCCGTTCCGGCGCCGAGCGCTTTCTGCTGTTGGATCCGGGCCAGTACGACCTGAACAACTTGAACCGTCAGGAGGCCGCGCTCGGCGACGTGGGCCGCAACAAGGCGGAGGCCGCCCGCGCGCGCATCGTCGCGGTCAATCCATTCGCGGCGGTCGAGGTCGATCAGCGCGGCGTCCAGCCGCTTACCATCGCGGCGTCCCTGCAGGCCGGCGACCTCGTCATCGACGCGGTGGACGTGACCACGCAGGCGGGCGCCGACGCGAAGCTGGCATTGCATCGGGCCGCCTGCGAGAAACAGCTGCCCACGCTCACCGCCTACGACATTGCCGCGACCCAGTACCTGGAGCTGTTCGATTACCGGACGGAGCGCCGGCCGCTCAGCGGCCGCGTCACCGGAACCGAATCGCCGGACCGGCTGCTGCGCGCCCTGATCCCGCCGCTGGCCGTGCCGCGCGAGATCTTTGCCGAGTTGCTCGCTCGCCGCCGCGACCCGGCGCGCGCCTTCCCGCAGCTTGCGATGACCTCCACGCTGCTGGGCGCGCTGATCGTCCCCTACCTCCTTCGGTTGCTGACCGGGCAGCCGGTCAGGCGCCGGATGCGCGTCGACCTCTACGACCTCGTCAGGCCCGCGCCGCAGCGGGCCGGCGCGCGCGCCCGCCAGGTCGGTGGCCTGGCCTCGCTCTGGTGGCGCCTCCGTGGCTGAACGCTCGGGCTTCGTGTTGATCGACGGCGCCAACCAGTTCGCGGGACCGGCTTCCCTGTGGTGGGTCGTGCGTCGCTGGCCCGCGCTGCGCAAGGAGATGACCACGGCGCGTGGCTATCTCGCGCATCGCGTCTGGTACGTCTTTCCCCTCACCCTCGGGATCACATCCTGGTGGCAGGATGAGAACGCGGCCTACCGCTTTGCGCACCTCCCGGTCCACCGCGAGTTCTGGCACTGGGCGGCCCTGCCGGGCAAGACGCGCGGCGGATGGCTCGCGACCTATCACTATGCGAGCGGCGGCCCGCTCTGGGGCAATGGGGTCGAGGCGATGATGCGGCGGCTGGGCACCGTCGTCCCACCGGCTTCCGGCAAGCCGCCGCGCCGTCCGCCCGGCGGGTGACGCGCAAGCAGCTCGCCACCGGGCTTGGGTGGGCGGGCCTGATCACGGCGACCGAATTGCTCGCGCGCCGCACCCTCCATCGCCGCGCCCACGCCTGGCTCCTCAGCTACAGCTGGCTCGCCGCGGCGGCTACTCTCGGAACTCTGAACCCCCCACCACGACCCTCCCCCGCAAGGGGGGAGGGTGAATCTGCTGCGACAGGGTTCAGATTCTCCCGTCTCTCGCTCGTTGGTCTCGCGCTTGCGGCGGTTGGCTATCCACTCGGCCGACGCCTTCTGCGCGATCCGTCGACTGGACCGCCGCGTGATCCGCTCTTGCTCGAGCTGGGGGCGATCGAAATGGTCGCCGCCGTGGAAGAGCTCGCCTGGGGCGGAATCGTGGAGCCTGCCCTGGGCGGCCCAACCACCGCTGCCCTCTTCGCCCTGAAGCACGTGGCGATCGACGGGCGCTGGCGCCGGGCGCCTGGACTGTTCACCTTTTGGCTGGGACTCAGCTTGCAGCGCCAGCGCTGGCCGGCCGCGGCCCTGGTCTCCCACCTGGTCCTGAATACGGTCGGCGTCACTCAGGGTCACCTGACGAAACAGGACCGCTTCTAGTCGACCTGCCGAACGGCCCCGCCTGACCTTGCTAAGCCCGGAGGCCCGGCGCGGCCCGAGCCTGACCAATGTGTCGGACCCGCCGTTGGGCCCGGCTCTTCCATTAAAATTCGCTAAGCCGTGGGGGCAATGACCGGTGGCCGACGCTAACCAATCCTCCACCCCGTTCCCGGGGCCGGACTCCCCGCAGGCGCACGATCCGGTCGCCACCGGGCTCAACTTCTACCGTGATCCCCGCCGCGTCGCGGTCCTGACCTTCCTGGCGGGCCCCTTCTACACCATCTGGTGGTGGTGGCAGCTCTTCACGTTTGCCCAACGCGAGAAGTTTCCCCGGGCGCGCGCCTTCTGGTGGATCCTGGTCCCGTTTTACGGGCTCGTCGTGCTGTACCGGATCCTCGACGACCTCAAGAAGGCCGCCCCGGAACTGCCGCGCGTCAGGGCGTTTAACCCTGGACTGGTCATCACGCTCTTCATCGTGGACAACGTCATCGGACGCGTCTTCTCGCGGTCAAACAGCGCAAGCGTGGTGCTCATTTCCTTTGTGGTGGCCAGTCTCATGGCCGCCACGGCTACCTACCTCACCCGCAATCGGCCAGCGACTACCTCAAGAGCCGGTATCCCGATGCGCAGCCTCGCGGATTCACCTGGGGAGAAATTGTTGCGACCGTCCTGGGTCTGCTCCTGACCGGGCTCGGCCTCCTCGGCTCGCTGTTTCCCGCCGCCTGACCGAGATGCCATTTGCGCACGACCTGAGTCAGCTCTTCGTGAGCAGGGTTTCGTTCCAGTGGGCGCGCTTCGCGCCGGCGGCGTAGACGCTCTCGCAGAACTCGAGCAGCGCGGCGCGCGGGGAAGCAGCGGACCGGACCTCGTCATATGGAAGCACGAATTCCCGGATGGTCGGATCCCAATGTGCGCCCGCCGGCCGGACCGGTTCCTTCTCCATCCCGGCCGGTTGCGGTGCGGCGTAGCCGAAGAAGTTTGGCGCGGGAACGCGGGAGTTACCGGGCCAGAAGCCGACACGGATGACTTCCGCATCGCTGCCTCGCCGCCTGATCACCCCGCCGCTGGAGGGCGGCTCGACCGACCGGCCCGAATACCGGGTCAGGGCCAGGTCGAATGTGCCCCAGAAGAAATTGACGAGCGACGTCTTGCCCCGAAACTTTGCCCGGTGCTCCTTGAAGACGATGTCGATCTCGGACAGCGCCCGAAAGAATTTCGTGACCGACCCAGGGTCGTAGGCCGAGTGGACGGTGTCTTCGGGAAACGGGATCGGGTTCTCGACCTCGGACGGCCGGGTCGAGATCTCCACGGCGATCCCAAGTGAGCGGAGCACGCGCGTGAACTCCCGGTAGAACTCCGCCACCGGCCGCGCGGTCAAGGCCACCAGCTCGTACGCCCCGGCATTCGTGCCGATGGTGACCTGATGATCGATCAGGTCGACATCGACCTGAAAAATCTTGTCACCGGCCGCCATCGGGGTGGTCGTCAGGCCCCTGGCCGTCACGTACAGCGGGACGTTCGCCCATTGCGGCTCGAACGGGGTCAGCGCAAGGCGCACCTTGCCGATCACCTGCAGCGTCATGTGCAGCGTGTCCAGCGTGTCCTTCCACGCCTCGTACGGCAGCTCCGGCCAGCTCGTCGTGACTAGTGCTCGCTGGATATCTTTGTCTCCACCAGGAGCGCTTCCGCACCGGCCGGGCCGGCTTTCACCGTGACCTCCGGTTCATCCATGATCGTCGCGGCCCCGCCTTCGTCAACCGTGCCACTGCCACTCGCGGTCGTGAGCACGGCCTCGCCGTGGACAACGAAGAAGTATCCACCAAACCCGGACCGGAATCGGTGGGTGACGGACGATCGAGGCGGCAGGAGCGTGGCATAGACGGCGGCATCCTGGTGAACCGTAACCGCGGAAGAACTCTTCGGGGCGTCCGCGCCGCCGTAGCCCTCCGCCGGGATGAGCACCGGCAGGTACCGGCCGGTCCGTTCCTTCTCCGGAAAGCTGTGTTGCGCGACGGACGGCTCGAGCCCGCGGCGAGCCGGAATGATCCACATCTGGATGAAGCGCATCGGCTCGCTCTTGGACCCGTTGGGCTCCGAATGCTGCATCCCCGACCCCAGGGTCGCCCGCTGGATGGATCCCGGCATCAGGATGCCGCCGTTGCCGCGACTGTCCGCGTGCTCGAACGTGCCCTCGGCGACATAGGTGATGCCTTCGATGTCGCGGTGCGGATGCATCGGCCACGCGGCGCCCGGGATCAGGCGGTCATCGTTGAAGACGCGCAGGTCACCGAACCACGTGTTCTCGGGATCGTTGTAATCGTCGAAGCTGAAGTGCCAGTTGGCGCTGAACCAGCCGCCTTCCACATGGTGCAATGAAGCCCGCGGCCGGACGGTCACCATGCTCGGATTCTAGGCGCGACCAGCCGACTGACGCCCCTGGCGTGCAACCGCATCGACCGTCACCGCCGCGAGCAGGACGCCACCGGTCACCATGAACTTGATCGCGGCGGACAGCGCCAGCAGGTCGAGGCCGTTGTTGATCGAGCCGATCACCAGCGCGCCGGTCAATGCCGACCAGATCGTGCCGCGACCGCCAAAGAGTGAGGTCCCGCCGATGACCGCCGCGGCGATCGAGTTGAGGAGGACGTCCCCTCCACCAGAGGACTGGCTGACGGCGAGCACGCGGGACATGGCGATGATGCCACCGAAAGCGGCCAGCGAGCCGGCCAGGGTAAAGACCGAGAGCCGAATGCCGGTGACCGAGATCCCGGCCCGTCGAGCCGACTCGGCGTTCCCGCCAACAGCCAACACGTGCCGCCCCCACGGGGTGCGCCGGATGATGTAGTCGAAGACGACGACGAGCCCGACCAGGATCAGTGCTGCGAACGGCACTCCGCGGTCCGAGTTGAGGATGAAGACGGCGACCAGCACCAGCACCGCCGCGAGCCCCGCCCGGAAAAACAGGCCGGTGATCGGACCCAGTTCGAGGCCGGCGGCTGCGCGGCGACGGCGTGTCAGGAGCATCCCGGCAACGAAGGCGACGATCGCGGCCACGCCAATCACCCATCCCTGGGTCACGGTCAGGAAGTTGCCGGCAAGGGCGTCGATCCCCGGATCGAAGACGTTGATCGTCCCGGTCGTCCCGAGGATCAGGATCAGCGCGCCCTCCCAGGCCAGGAGGCCGGCCAGCGTGACCACGAAGGAGGGGATTTTGAAGCGGGTGAACCAGAACCCCTGCAGGAACCCGAGCACGGTGCCGGTCAGGATCCCGAGCAGCACCGACGGAATGGCGGGAATCCCGTGCTTGACGTTGAGGACGGCCACGACGCCAGCCCCCAGTCCACTGATCGACCCCACCGAGAGGTCGATCTCGCCCAGCAGCAGCACGAGCACGATGCCGATCGAGATCACCCCGATGTCGGCGATCTGCACCATCAGGTTGGTCAGGTTGCGCGGGCTGAGGAAGTGAGGATTGAGGATCTGGAAGATGGTCCAGATCAGGATGAGAGCGACGACGACCGGGACCGACCCAACCTCGCCCTGCGTGACCCGCCGCCATACGCGCTCGAATCCACCGGCCCGGTCGGCAGCGATCGCCGGTGGAACGGTGGCGGGTGGCGCGGTCTCGCTAGCCATCTAGGCCGTCGCCGAGGGTTCGGCCGGCTGCTTCAAACCGGTAATCGCCGACACCACCTGCTCCCTGGTTGTGTTCTTCCGCACGAAGTCGCCACCGTTGCGTCCAAGGTACAGGACGACGATGCGGTCGGCGACCTCGAAGACATCAACCAGGTTGTGGCTGATGACGATGACCGCATGCCCCTGTTGCTTGAGCCGGTGAATCAGGTCGAGGACCTGTTTTGTCTGTGCCACGCCGAGGGCGGCGGTGGGCTCGTCCAGCATCACCAGCTTGGCCGACCACATCACCGATCGGGCCACCGCCACGGACTGGCGCTGCCCACCCGAGAGTGACGCGACCACCAGGCGAGGGCTCTGCAGGGTGGTCACATTGAGGTCTTTGAGAACCTCCCGAGCGCGCTTCTCCATCTGCTCCTCGCTCAGCGACGGCAACGGGGTGCTCGTCTCCTCGCGACCCATATACAGGTTGGCGACGACATCAAGGTTGTCGGCCAAGGCAAGGTCCTGGTAGACGGTCGAGATGCCGAGCGCCGCCGGGTCGCGGGGCCCGGTGAAGTGGACTGGATGGTCTTCGAAGAAGATCTCACCCTTGTCGGGGAGATTGATACCGGCAATCGTCTTGATCAGCGTCGACTTGCCGGCGCCGTTGTCGCCGACGAGGGCCAGGACTTCACCCGCGTAGACCTTCAGGCTGACGTCGGTGAGGGCCTGGACCGCGCCGAAGCGCTTGGTGATGCCTCGCAGCTCCAGCAGAGGGGTGCGCGCCGGCCCCTCGGGCCGGCGCGCATTGTCACTGCTGTCTTTGGGGCCCCGATCCGATTCAGGGCCGTCGGTCACTTTACTCCGGCCGCCGTGCACGCCGCCGCGAACTCGGCGGTGCAGATCTCAGCCGCGGTCCAGAACTTGTCCGCGACAACGGTGGCCTCGATGTTGGTCTTGTTTACGGCGACCGGCGTCAACAGGATGGACGGGATGTCCGCGGCCTTGTTGTTGACGGTCTTCCCGTTGGTCATGCTGCTCGGCACGCTCGTGCCCGTCGCCAGGTCACAGGCCAGATCGGCGGCCTTCTGGGCTTCGGGAACGATCGCCTTGTAAACGGTCATCGTCTGGGTCCCGGCCACGATGCGCTGGATCGCGGCCAGCTCGGCATCCTGCCCGGTGATCGGCGGCAGCGGGTTGAGTCCAGCCGCCTTCATCGCCGCAATCGAGCCGCCGGCGGTGCCGTCATTCGCGGCCAGCACACCGTCGACCTTGTTGCTGAGCGCGGTCAGCGCCTGGGTCATTTCCTTCTGGGCGTTGTCCGGGCTCCACTGCGGCGTGTCGTACTCCTTCGCGATCTTCGTCGTGCTGTCGAGCACCGAGTGTGCGCCCTGCTTGAAAAGCGTCGCGTTGTTGTCGGTCGGGTCGCCGTTGATCATCACGACCTGGGCATTCGCCTTGCCATTGAGGGCGGTCAGCAGGGCCTGGCCCTGCAGCTTGCCGACGCCAGCGTTGTCGAACGAGATGTAGTAATCGACCGCCGCCCCGAGGATCAGTCGGTCATAGGAGATGACCGGCACCTTGGACGTCTTGGCCTTCTGCGCAATCGCGGCCGCCGCGACGCCGTTAACCGGATCGAGCACCATGACGTTGGCACCGTTGGTCAACGCGGCCTCCGCCTGGCTCTGCTGCGTCGGCGCGTCCTGGTTGGCGTTGCTGTAGATAACCTTGGCGCCGCAGGCCTTGGCAACCTCCGCCTCGAACAGCGGGCGGTCCTTGCTCTCATATCGAGCGGTCTTGGTTTCGGGCAGCAAGAGCGCGATGGTCTTCCCGCTCCCGCTGCTACCTCCTCCGCTTGGGGTGCTCGTTCCGCAGGCCGTCAGCGCAATGACGGCGGCGCCGACGATCGCTAACGATCTAACTGGACTACTCAATGCCTGTACCCTCCTCGGATTGTCATGGCTTACACCCGCCGATCGGACGTCCGCCCCTGCGGAGCATACGACATAAGAAGTGCCTAATATTTGACGTAGGAACGGGAGGTCATGGACGCCCTTCTCTTTCTCGGGGCCATTCACGCCATCGTCCTGGGCGTCTGGCTGTTGCCGCGGCCCGTCTGGGTATGGCTTCAGACGCACGTCCGTGGCCGCGGGGGCAGCTTGAGTAGCCTGCTCCGGTCCGTCCCGATGGCCCTCGTTTGCGGCTGGATCAGTTTTGCCATCATCTTGCCCGTCAGTGAGGCCGTGCTTGGAAAAAAACCGGCTC
>JALYYC010000152.1 GCA_030946755.1 Candidatus Dormiibacterota bacterium | reverse complement strand
ATCGTTCCGCCGCCGCGTCGGTAGGCCCATCCGGTTGGCGGCGCGGGGAGGCGCGCGTAGGCGCCGACCGTCAAGTCGGGCTGCGTGCGCCGGAACGCGATCAGGTCGCGGATGAAGTGCAGCATCGAGCTCCGGTCGTTGCGCTGATTGGTGACGTTGATCGCGCGCGTGGCGCCGAGCGGGAGCCAGGACCTGACGCCGGCGGCGGTGAACCCGGCGCCCGGCTGATCGTCCCACTGCATCGGGGTGCGTTCTGGATCGCGCCCGCTCGGTTCGGGCCAGTGCCGGATCCCCACCGGGTCGCGCATGTCGTCCTTCGCCACTGGCGTGTCGGGCATCCCGATCTCGTCGCCGTAATAGAGGACCGGTGTGCCGCGCAGGGTCAGCAGGCTCAGCATCGCGCAACGAAGCTTGCGCTCATCGCCCTTAGCCCACCGCGACATCACGCGAGAGACATCGTGGTTAGAGACGGTCCAGACCGGCCAGCCGGTTTCAGGAATGACCTCCTCGCTCTCATCGACGACCGCGGCCAGCGCCGCGGCGTCGAACGGCGAGTGGACATAGGAGAAGTTGAAGGCCAGGTGGAGCTCGTCACCCTGGCCGTAGTAGAGGCCCATGCTCCTGACGTCGAGGACGTAGGTCTCGCCGAGCAGGATGCGCGGGGGTGTGTAGGCGTTGGCGAGCGTGCGCCAGCGCCGCAGGACTTCGTGGACCTCGGGACGCTCCATGTTGTAGACGTTGAGCTGGCCATGCGCGCGGACATGGGGCGGGTCGAAGACGGTCGCGACCGGGTTATCGCGGAGCTGGCGGTCCTTGACGATGCCATGGGCGACGTCGATCCGGAAGCCGGCGACGCCGCGATCGAACCAGAAGCGGTAGATGTCGTCGAAAGCATTGCGAACCTGCGGATTCCACCAGTTGAGATCGGGTTGCTGCGGAAGAAAGTTATGCAGGTAGTACTGGCCGGTGCGCTCATCGAGCGTCCAGGCAGGTCCGCCGAAGACGCTCAGCCAGTTATTCGGCGGACTCCCATCGGGCTTGGGATCGGCCCAGACATACCAGTCACGATGGGCCGCGGTGCGGGATGATCGCGAGTCGATAAACCAGGGGTGCTGGTCGCTGGAGTGGTTGGGCACGATGTCGAGCACGACCTTGATCTCCCGCATGCCGGCCTCGCGGATCAACTCATCGACAGCGGCGAGGTCGCCGAAGCGTGGCTGGACATCGCAGTAGTCGGCGACGTCGTAGCCCATGTCGGCGTCAGGGGATGTCGTGATCGGGTTCAGCCAGATGGCGTCGACGCCGAGCCAGCGCAGGTAATCGAGGCGCTGGATCACGCCGCGGAGGTCGCCTACCCCGTCGCCGTCGGAGTCCTGGAATGACGCCGGGTAGACCTGGTAGATGACGCCTTCGCGCCACCAATCGGTTACGGCCATACGAGGAGGATAGAGGGCGGCTAGACGAGCTCTGCCTTCAAGGCGTCGTGTAGGCCGAGGCGGCGTCGAGTCGGGGCGGGCTTTTCGCGCTCCTCCGTGAGAAAGCGGCAGGTCTGCGGTGTCACGCAGTCGCAGTCGCGGCTCTCCTCGAGCACGCGCTCGACGCCCTGCGCCGCGGCGATCAAGGAGGTGATCTGCTCGAGCTGGCTGTCGACGAGGTTGCGCCAGTGCGCTTTCGCGCGATCACCGTGGGGGACGGCAAGGAGCTTGCGGATGTCTTCGAGACTGATCCCGAGGCGGGCACAGAACCGGATCAGCATCAGGCGGTCGACCGTGTCCGGGTTGTAGAAGCGCTTGCCGCTGATGCGGCGCGGTTTTGGCAGGAGGCCGGCGGCTTCGTAATACCGGATGGCTGAGGTGGCGAGGCCACTCGCCGCGGCGAGGTCGCCAATGCTCAGTAAGGCGGAGTTGGTATTCACCGCTTGACTTCAAGTCTACTTGAAGTGAAAGGCTTGTGAGCATGCAAGATTCGGACCGCGACCGGGCGACTGACCCTGTGATTGCCTGCACCCTGACGGAGGCCGACCTCGAGGACCGTGAGAAGGCCTGGCTCAAGCTACAGCCGTATGTTGTGAGATCCGAGTCGATCGCCGGCGGGCTGGTCTTCACCTTCCGGGGTGTGACTGGTCTTCGAGACTCGCTGGCGGAGCTGGTGCGACTCGAGGCTGAATGCTGCGCCTGGATGACCTTCGCGATCGCCGACTCGCCGAAGACGGTCCGCCTCTCGATCACGGGTATTGGCGAGGACGGCGAACGAGGTGTGCGCGAGTCGTTCGCTCCCCTGACCCGGGGTTAGCGCCCGCTCAGAAGACCAATGACTTAGAGAGGCTTCGGGGTCAAGCTGTGACCGTTTGGCGAGTAGCCGGTGACCGCGGTCTTCTCCGATGGCGGGATGATGCCATCGATCAGGCCGTAGTCCTTCGCCTGCTCCGGTGTCATGAAGAAGTCGCGCTCGATGTCACGCTGCACCTGTTCCTTCGAGCGGCCGGTGTGCTGCGCGTAAATCCCAATCACGATCTCGCGCATGTGGAGGATCTCGCGGGCGTGGATCTCGATATCGGTGGCCTGCGAGGTTTGCATGCCACCGCTCGGCTGGTGGAGCACGATCTGGCAATGGGGCAGCGAGTGGCGCTTGCCCGCCGTTCCGCCGGCGAGGATCAAGGACGCCGCGCTGGCCGCCATGCCGGTGCACAGCGTGCTGACGGCGGGGTGGACGAAGCGCATCGTGTCGTAGATCGCGAGACCGGCGCTGAGCGAGCCGCCAGGACTGTTGATGTAGATGCTGATCTCTTTGTCGTGATCCTCGCTGTCGAGGAAGAGCAGCTGCGCGATCACGACGTTTGCGACGTCGTCATCGATCGGCATACCGAGGAAGATGATGCGATCGCGGAGCAGGCGCGAGTAGATGTCGTAGGCCCGCTCGCCGCGGGAGGTCGTCTCGATCACGCTGGGGATGAGTGCCATTGGTGATGTCCTCCTTGCGCTAGCGGTCAATGGTAAATCCAATCCGACGCTTTGTGGGGTTCGCCTGGGTGGCGACGAGGTAGAGGCTGAAATCGGCCACGCTGCGTAGCGCGTTGGGGCGCAGGGTTGCCGTCGCGGCACGAAGCTGGGCCCGGGGATCGTCGGGCCAGCTGCCCCGCTGGCGGAGCGCCTCCTGGCTGCCCAGCCGGCGGGCCAGGTCGAGATACAGGTCGGCGACGGAGAATTCGAGCGCCCGTGCGATCGCGACCAACTTGTCGGTGGAGACGTCTTTCAGACCCCGCTCGATCTCGGAGACATAGGCCGGAGACATCGCGGCCGCCTCGGCAACCTCGGCAAGGGTCTGTCCCAGATCCTCGCGGCGGTGGCGGATCGCATTGCCCATCGCCTGGCGGACGGCTTCGGGGGATTCGCTGTGAGCGTAGTCCATATGCTTCCAGCAGTCTAGCACAGGGTTGCCGATCCCCCACCCCAACCCGTCCCCGAACCGCGGGATGGAGATTGCCTGTACTGACCCGTTACCGGTCGGTCACTGGCGGCAGGCCGCCGTCATGCCAGAGTTCGTGTGCCAATGCTGCGAGTGATCGACCCCAGGGAGGCCCTGCACGACCTCGAGGACCGGCTGGATGTGCGCCTGATCGATGGCCGAGGTCGGACGCTCGACCTGCCGCGAAACGGGCGGGCCCAGGGCTTCAGCGTTTCGACCCGCTGGCAGCCGGTGCCGGCAGCGAATGGCATGGACCAGGCCTTCGAGGTCCAGATCTCGCTGGTGTCGCTCGAGGAACAGGACCAGGGGCTCGGTGTCCAGGTTGCCTTCACGTTAGGTGGCGAGGCGCGTCGGTTCCTGGTACCCGGGGTTTTTCCTGGCGAGGTCCGGCCAGATGCCCGTGAGGTTCGCTATCCGCGCTATGACCCAGCGCATGGGGACGGCGACAGCCTGACGGCCAACCACTGGTCGATTCGAGCCGACCGCGCTTCCCAGCCGGTCGTTTTCGGATGGACCGAGATGGAATGTGTCGCGCTGGCGACCGAGGAGCAGTCGTCCCTGGGACTGAGCGGCCTGGGCTTTACCGGCGGGACGCACCCGGCGCTCCTCCTGAACTTTCCGGCTCGCGAGGAGCCGGTAACGTTCCTCGGCTGTGATGCGCCCGCGCCGGCCGAAGTCTTCCTCCATACCTGGCAGGCCGGCGAGATTGCGACGATTACTTTTCGGCTCTTCGCGGGACTGCCTGAGCCGAGGGCTTACAACGGCGTCCTGCGGGCAGTCTACGAGGCAGATCTCGAGCGAAACGAACTGGCGCCATGGGTCTCGGTCGACGACTCGGCCGCGCTGACGGCGGAGGGACTCTATCGCTGGCACTACCGAGCCGATGCCGGAATCATGGCCGAGACGGCGGCGTTTGCGCATCCGGTCGACGGCGTCGCAGCAAGCGCTGGCGACCGGAATGCGATGCCATGCGGAGGCGTGAATGGGGCAGTAGCGGCCTTCGCCCTGTTGACATATGGGCGTCGTGAGGCCGTCGGGGAGTACGCCGCGGCCGGGGTCGCGGTGCTGGACACGCTCGCGAGCGCCATCAGCCCGAGCGGGCTGTTCTGGGGACGGCTGACAGACGCGGGGTGGGTTGGGGGCTGCCGCGGCCACCGCGACTGGGTGCATGCGCGCGCCGTTGCAGAGGCAACCCTTTTCATGATCCGCGCGCTTGCCTTCGAAGCGGCTCGCGAGAATGACCATCCAGCCTGGAAGGCGGCGGTCGTCTCCAATCTGCAACATGCGCTGCGCTCGCAGCAAGGCGGCGCGTTCCCGGCGTACGTCAACGCGCGCACCGGGACGGCAGAGGAGTGGGAGGGCGCGGCCGGCCTGATGTGGATCCCGGCGCTGCTCGAGGGCGCCACGCTGCTCGAGGGTGTCGACGCCAGGGCGGCTGCGGGGCTGGCGGGCTCGCATTATGCGGCTTTCGTGGAAGACGACGACATTTACGGTGCCCGAGAGGACGTGCACCTGGTCCCCACCTCGGAGGATGCCGCCCTTGCCGTGATGGCGTACGTCGCCCTGTTCGAGGCGAGCCGCGAGGACCACTGGCTGGAGCTCGCGCGACGCGCCGCGGACTGGATGATGACGTTTCGCTGGTCCTATAACCTCGCGTTTCCACAGCACACGCTGCTCGGGACCTACGACTTCCGCAGCCGCGGCGCCGACCTCGCGTCACCGCGCTCGCAACATCTCCATCCGCGAGGCTTACTCTGCTTACCAGAAATGGTTCGGCTCGCCGCGCACCTCGGCGACGAGTACCTCCTCGACCGCACCCGCGACAACCTGGCGTGCTTTCTGCAATTCGTTGCGCGCGAGGATGGGGATTTCAATGCGCGAAAAGGCATGGTGAGCGAGCGGTACGCCAATAGCCGAGGGCTCACGCCCAAGGGATCCATCGAGCCCGTCGCCTCGGCGGTGAGCACCGGCCTGATCCTGTACGCGTGTCAGGCTGGCTTGCTGGTCGAGCCATGAAGCGGCTCGGCGGGGCAGCCGTCCTGGCGACGCTGATCCTTGCGGGCTGCGGCTCCGGCACGGCCGCGACGCGACCAACCCCATCGGTCACGGGCCAGGCATCGGCAACTGCCTCGGCGTCGCCGGAGTCGACGCCATCCGCACACCCGACAGCCACACCGTCCGAGAGCCCATCGTCAACGCCGACGCCCGCAGGCTCATCGAATGATCCGGGGTATATGCCGGCCCTCGCCTCCATCCAGATGGTCACGCCCCGAATCGGTTGGGCGGCCGGCTCGCACAGTATTTACGCCACCGGTGACGGGACGCACTGGGCGAGTCAGTATCGGTCGACGAATGATTACGCGGGGGTCGACTTCGTGAGCACGACCGTGGGCTGGGTAGTTGGATTGCATGAATTGCTGGGCACGACGGACGGGGGTCGGAGCTGGCATCAGCTGGGTGAGGCGGAGAAGCCGATTCGGTCGGTACACTTCGTCAGTCCCTCGCGAGGATGGGGTATCAGTGGCGGCCTGGACGTGCAGCCGTTTCACGGTCGACTCGTTCCGCTGACGGGGGGTAGTCTGGTGACATCGAATGATGGTGGCCACACCTGGAGCAACCTGACCGCCCCCCAGGATCCGCAGACAATTTGTTTCAGCGACGCCAGCCACGGCTGGATCGCGACGATTGACGGCGCCGTCCACGCGAGTCACGATGGGGGCCTGTCGTGGACGCGATCGGTCATCATGCCAGGCCAGGAACCAGGTCTGCAAGGACGCAACCTGATCGAGTGTGCCGCTCCTTCGGCATTGTGGGCGCTCTACGCGCCAGGCGGGGCAGCGGCTGGATCATCGCCATATGTCGTCTATGCAACCCAGAACGGCGCGGATTGGCGACCGGTGATGTCTGGCCTGATCCAGACCACGCCGGCAACCCCGCAGGGGTCGGGTAGCTACCCCGGAAGCTTTAGCGTGGTCGATCCAAACGATGCCGTGTTCATCGGTGACACGGCGGCAGCCGATCGCGCCGAGGTTGTGGTGGCGATGAACGGTGGCACCTCGTTGCGCCGATCGACGGGCGTGGAGGCGATCGAAACGTTCGACGCGGCATTTCTGACCACTTCGATGGGTTGGGCGCTGGTGCGAAACGCGTCCGGCAACTACGTGATCGAGGCGACCGCCGATGGGGGCGCGCACTGGGCGGCGCAGCTCTCCGTAACCGAGCAATCCCCGGGCTGATGCTGATCGGGCTTGACGTCGGGCGCACCGGCGCACGAGCTCTGGCCATCGACGACTCCGGAGCGGTTCTTTCGTCGGCGCGGGCCGGGTATGGCACCGCGAGCCCTCGGCCTGGATGGGCGGAACAGGATCCGAGCGACTGGTGGGCGGCTGCCGAGACGGTGGTTAGGCGAGTTGTGTCCGAGGCGCGTGGCCAGGCTGGCGAGGTCGCGGCGTTGGGGCTGAGTGGCCAGATGGGCGGAGCCGTGTTTGTGGATCGTCGGGGCGAGGTGATCCGGCCCGCGCTGGTGGAGGGCGATTGGCGGAGCCGGCCGCAGTGCGAGGCGATCGCGGCGATAATCGGGGCGAAGCGGGTCGCCGAGACTGCCGGGAGTGCAGCGACAACGGATTCGCAGGCGTCGAAAATTCTCTGGCTCCGGGACGTCGAGCCGGTCCAGTATCGGCACGTCAGGCGCGTGCTTCTCCCGAAGGACTATGTGCGCCTGCGGCTGACCGGTGAAGTCACCACCGACGTGAGCGATGCCTCCGGGACGCTGCTGCTGGATCTGCAGCGGCGAGCCTGGTCCGATCTCGTGTTGAACGCGCTGGGCATTGCGCCGGATTGGCTGCCCTCGATCAGCGAGAGCGCCACGATCACGGGAGCGCTTCGACCCTCGGTCGCCACGGGACTTGGGCTGCCGGCAGGTTTGCCGGTCGCGGCGGGGGCGGGAGACGTGGCGGCGGCAGCGATTGGCGCCGGCGTGGTCGCGAGCGGACTCATCAGTTCGTCAATCGATGGTGGCGGCAGGCTCGTGGCGCATCGGGAGGAATATGCGGCGGATCCATCCGGGCTCCTTCGGATTCTCTGTTCGGCTGTGCCGGGACAGTATCTGGAGGTCGCGTCGACGCCGGCAGCTGGGAGGGCGCTCGACTGGTGGAGCGATGTTCTCGGAGGCGTCGCCGGTGGCGAGCTGGTGGTGTCCGCCGAAGCGATTGCGCCCGGTGCCGACGGGTTGTTCTTTCTTCCTTCGTTCAACATCGAGGGGACGTCGCGAGGGGCGTTCATCGGGCTGCGAGCTCACCACCGTCGTGGTCATCTCACGCGAGCGCTCATGGAAGGCGTCGTGTTCAGCCTTCGTGAGGGTATGGATTTGCTTCGAGCGCGGGCTTCGGACGTGAGGCGAGTAACGGCCGTCGGTTCAGGCGCGCACCCGGCCCTGTGGTGCCAGCTCGAGGCCGATATGTTCAATCTGCCTGTCGAGACGACCGTGGTCGGTGCCGCCGCCGCGCTCGGGGCCGCCCTCTTGGCGGGAGTCGCGGGGGGCGTGTTTCCCGATATGGCGTCGGCTTGTAAGGCAGCGGTGCGAGTCGACCAGGTTTTCGAGCCCGATGCCGACCGGGTCGCGCGCTACGGGCATATCGTTCATACCGCCCGAGCGCTCGCGCTGGCGACTGCCGGGTCGATGGCAGGACGCGTGCCGGCGCCGGCGGCGGCGCGCTGATAGATGGACGGAGGGAAGCGCGGAGTGCGGTAACGGTTTATGCTTGCGATCGTGGCGCAGGCATTTCAACCGGGCGAACCAGTGGGGGATCCGGGGGTTTATACCTGCGACGGGCCATGCCGACACGCTTGGATCGCGCACTCACGGGCAGCGGACATCGTGACCAGACAGGGGACGAAGCTTGCGCCGGCGGCCTACCCGCGATTGGCGGCAGGGTGCAAGGGAACGGGGTGGGTGCGAGGTGTCGAGTCCGCGAGCGGGTGGGCGGAGATTCCGAATCGGATAGGAAGGTCGGGCGGGTAGGGCGAGGAGTCGGGGCGGCAGGATTCGAACCTGCGATTTCACGGTCCCAAACCGTGCGCGTTAACCAGGCTGCGCTACGCCCCGCAGCGAGCATTCTACGTGCGACCATTGCACTATGCCCTTCGTAGTCGGCGCCACCATCCTGATCGTGCTTGCCGCCATCCTCTTCTTTCGCTGGTTTCACCAGTATCGATACACGGAGGCCTGGCGCAAGAGCGAGCTCCGCGGCACCGCCTTTGGCATGCTGATGTGGTTCGGCGGGATTTTCGGCCATCGGGTACCGCCGCCGCCCCAGGCTAAGGTCGAGTTCGCCTCGGGCCGGCCAATCCCTGAGGATTCAGGCGGCCCGACGCTCCCGCAAAACACTCCTGACGATAAAGAGTAGGTTGGCCGGCCGCTCAGCCAGTCGTCGCATCAGGTACGGATACCACTCGGTCCCATATGGCACATAAATCCTGACCCGATAGCCCTCGCGTAACAGTCGCTCCTGCAAATCGCGTCGGATCCCGTACAGCAGCTGAAACTCGAAGCGATCCGCCGCCACCCCTCGTTCACGCGCCACCTGCTTGGTCGCTTCGATCAGTCGATCGTCGTGCGTCGCAATCGCCGGATAGATACCACCCGCCAGCAGCTCGCGCATGGCCTCCTGGTACTTCGCGTCGACGTCGGCCTTCGCGGGGTAGGCGACTGTCGCAGGCTCGTCGTACGCGCCCTTTACCAGTCTGACCCGAATCCCGGCCGAATTCGCACGCGCCACATCCCCTAGCGTTCGATAGAGATAGCTCTGCAACACGACCCCGCAGTTCGGATATCGCTCGTGCATCTCGAACACCACATCCAGGGTCCGCTGCGTGTAGGCCGATCCCTCCATGTCGATGCGCACAAAATTGCCAAGCTCGTTGGCTCGCGCCAGGACCCTTCCGAGCAACTCCCGACAGAGCCCCGGCGAGATATCCAACCCCAGTTGGGTCAGCTTGACCGAGACGTTGGCATCCAACTTCTCCGCGGCAATCGCCTCGAACGCGGCGAGGTAATCGTCTGTCGCCAGCCGCGCGGCCCGCTCCTCGCTGACATTCTCACCCAGGTGGTCGAGGCTCGCGGTTGATCCGCCCCCATTGATCGCCTTCACCACCCGGACCGCATCCTGCAGATGATCGCCGGCGACAAATCGGTACGCGAGCGACGCCGTCAACGACTGGCCCGTCACAAACCGCTGCAATCCCCGTCGATGCGACAGATAAAGGAAGGAAGCCCTCAGCACGTCATCGCCGCATCGAACGCCCCATGCACCTCGAGCGCGTTCAGGGCACGGGCGCGATGGCTCAACAGGTTCTTCTCCTCGATGGTTAATTCCGCCATTCGCCGCCCGTCGACAAGCTGAAAGATCGGGTCGTAGCCAAAACCGCCACGCCCGCGCGGCTCCGCCGCGATCGTACCGGCCAGGATCCCCTCCCCTTCAAAGCTTCGCCCGTCGGGCAGCACCATGACCGCCAGGCATCGATAGACCGCTGCCGGCGCCTCGCCCGCCCGCTCCCCGAGCGCATCGAGCACGGCGCGAATCAGGGCGTCACTGTTCCCCTTGTGCTCGGGGCCGGCAAAGCGCGCCGACCGCACCCCCGGTCGCCCATCCAGCGCCGCCACTTCCATCCCCGAATCATCCCCGAGCGTCGGCAGCTTGCTCACCCGCATCCCCGCCTCCGCCTTCTTGCGCGCATTCGCGGCATAGGTCGCCCCGTCTTCCTCGACCTCCAACTGGATCCCTGCCTCCGCCGGACTCAGCAGCTCCATCGGTAGATCGGCCAGGAGCGCCCGCAGTTCGGCCAGCTTCCCCGCATTGTTGGTGGCGAGCAGCAGTTGCCTCAGCGCAGCTTCAACGCCTTCTTCTGCGCCTCGACCAGCTCCTGCGTGCCTTTGATGGCGAGCTTCAACAGCTGCTCCATCTCCTCGCGGGCGAATGGCTCCTGCTCGGCCGTGCCCTGGATCTCGATGAAGCGACCGTCCTCCGCGACCACGCAGTTCATATCCGTCTGCGCGGCGAAGTCCTCGAGGTAGTTCAAATCCAGGCGCGGCTGTCCCTGTACGATCCCCACACTGATCGCCGACACGAAATGCCGGATCGGTAGCACCCGCAGCTGCTTCCGTTCCATCGCCTTCTGCAACGCGAGGTGCAGGGCCACGAAGCCACCCGTGATCGAGGCCGTGCGCGTTCCACCGTCCGCCTGCAACACGTCGCAGTCGACCATGATCGTCTTCTCCCCCATCAGCGGCATGTCGATCGATGCCCGCAGCGCGCGGCCGATCAGGCGCTGAATTTCCTGCGTCCGGCCGTCGACCCGTCCGGTGCGCGACTCGCGCATCGTTCGTTGCTGCGTCGCGCGCGGCAGCATCGAGTATTCAGCCGTAACCCAGCCTTCTCCGGTCCCCTTCTTGTGTGGCGGCGGCTTCTCATCCCAGGACGCGGTGCAAAGCACGCGCGTATCGCCCATATGGATCAGCGCCGAGCCCTCGGCATAGAGGTTCACGCCAGTTTCAATCGTCACCGGCCGCAGCTGGTCGGGCGCGCGGCCGTCAGGCCGTGTTTGAGCCAACGCCGTCTATCTTCGCAGAGCGCGAATAACCAGGATGCTGATCTCGAACAGGACGATCAAGGGCGCGGTCAGCAGCGCGGGCGTGAACGGGTCGACGCCCGGCGTGACGATATTCGCGCCCGCGAAGATCCCGAGCCAGAACTTGAATCGATTGCGCGACAGGAACTTTGCGCTCACGATGCCCGCCAACCCCATCATCGTCATCGCCAGCGGCAGCTCGAAGGTGACACCGAACACGATCACCAGGATCAGGACAAAGTTGATGTATCGATCCGCGAGCGGCAGGTACTGCAGGTCGCTGGTTCCGAAGTTGACCAGGAACCGAAGGGCAATCGGCATGGCGAAAAACGCGAATCCGATCCCCAGGGCAAAGAGCAACACGGCCGACCCAACAAAGCCGACGGCAAATTTCCTTTCATTCCGCCGCAACCCGGGGGCAATAAAGGTCCAGACCTGCCACAGGATGATCGGGCTGGCGAGGATGAACCCGGTTGCGACGCCGACCTTGAAGTAGAGAAAGAACTTGTCGATCGGCCCGGTGAAATAGAGCGGCTTACCCGGACCGATCACCGCCTTCACGGGGCCCAGCACCAGCCCGAGGACGAACCCCGAAATGATGAAGCCGATCACTGTCGCCACGGCCCAGGCGGTCATCGAGACGATCAACACCCGTCGGAGCTCCTCGAGGTGCTCCATCAAGGTCATCTGACGCTCGTCGTCCGGACGGACCAGCTTTGGCTTAGCCATGGCGCTCGTCACGCGCCCGGGATCAGGACTTGGGGTCCGGCGTCGTCGTCGGATTGACGTCGGCAACCGGCGGCGCGGGCTTGACGTCCGGCGCCGGGGATGCCGGGGTCGGCGTCACGGGAGTCGACTGGTAGGTCTCTGGCCGAGACTCCGGCGTCGCGCTCCGCCGGATCTCATCCTGGAACTCGCTCGACTGCTTGCGGAACTCGTGCATGGCACGCCCGACGGCACTTCCGATCTCGGGGAGCTTGCCGGGGCCCCAGACGATCAACACGATCACGAGGACTACGAGTAGGGCGGGCCAGTGACCTGTTAGTCCCATAATTCGCCGTTTCCGGCACCCTGATTATACCCGCGGTCTGTCGAGCCTCCTGAGACCGTACTGAGAGCCCCGGGCTGCCCTAGATGATCTGTTCCTGGACCGTCACGGTCGTCATGACCACTGGCGAAAGGGGACGGCTCGCGGAGTCGACCGCGACCTTCGAGATCGTGAGGACGACGTCCATGCCCGTCTGGACGTACCCGAACAGGTTATAGAGCTTTTGCAGCTTAGCGGAGTCATCGACCGTACAGATGAAGAACTGGCTGCCGTTGGTATTCGCCCCCGAGTTGGCCATCGCGAGCGCACCCGCCGTGTACTGGCCTTTCACCGGTTCGTCGGCGAACTTGTAGCCCGGCCCACCCGACCCGGTCCCCTGGGGGTCACCACCCTGGATGACGAAGTCCGCCACGATCCGGTGAAACGCCAGCCCGTCGTAGAAGCGGTTGCGCGCCAGGAAGACAAAGTTGTTGACGGTCAACGGAGCCAGTTGTGGGTCGAGGCAGAGGGTGATGTCGCCTTTTGTCGTCTTCATCGTGACCAGGTAGTGGTGCGTGGTGTTGATCACGATTGCCGGTGGTGCGCTGTAGCTCCGCTTCCCTGCGTCTCCCGGTTGCGGTTGCAACTGCGGTCCGAAGTTCAAACCGCTACAGCTCGCACCGGAGGCTGCCGGGCTCACTGTACTCGCACTCGCGCTTGCTGACACTGATGGGCTTGTGCCGGTCGTGCTGCTGGTTGGCCCACCGACATTTCTTCCCACATAGATTGCGAAGCCGAGTATAGCCACAAGGACGACGCCGAGTGTCGCCAGCATGACCGGAACCGGTCGGGACGGGGGCTGGCTCATCCGAGTTCCTCCCAGCAGGGCATCTCTTTCGCGGCTTCCCGCGCGTGATAGGTGAGGATCATCTGCGCGCCGGCCCGCCGGATCCCGAGCAGAACTTCGCGGATGACGCGTCGCTCGTCGATCCACCCGTTGGCGGCGGCGGCCTTCACCATCGCATACTCGCCGCTGACGTTGTAGGCGGCAACCGGCACCTCGGCCGATTCGGCCACGGCTCGGATGACATCCAGGCAGACGAGCGCCGGCTTGACCATCACGATATCGGCGCCCTCCGCGGTGTCGAGGCGGGCTTCGCGCACCGCCTCGCGGGCGTTCCCCGGATCCATCTGGTAGCCGCGGCGATCGCCATGCCGCGGCGCCGACCCGGCGGCCGCGCGGAAGGGCCCATAAAACGCCGAGGCATACTTCGCGGCATAGGCGAGGATGGCGCGATCGTCGAAGCCGGACTCATCGAGTGCGGCCCGGATCGCCTGCACCTGCCCGTCCATCATGCCGGACGGGGCGATGACGTCGGCGCCGGCCGCGGCCTGCGCCCGCGCAATCCGCTGATAGAGCACGAGGGTCGGATCGTTCGCGACCGTCTCGCCCTCGAGGACGCCACAATGCCCGTGATCGATGTACTCGCAGAGGCAGAGGTCGGCAATCAGCAGGACCTCCTGTCCGAATGCATCACGTAAGCCCCGGAGCGCTTGCTGCACGATGCCGTTGTCGTCCCACGCCGCCGATCCCTGGGCGTCCTTGGTCGCGGGAATGCCGAACAGCACGAAACTCCGGACCCCAACGCCAATCGCCGTCTCGACCTCACGGGTCAGCGAGTCGAGGGTGTGCTGGTAGATGCCGGGCATGGCGTCGAGCGGCACCGCTTCCTCGATGTCCTCGCGGACAAACAGCGGATAGATCAGGTTCTCGGGCCCCAATCGGGTCTCTCGCGCCAGGCGGCGCAGCGCCGGTCGCGTTCGCAATCGCCGGGGCCGTTCTGTGGGAAAGCTCATGCTCGCATAGAGGTTCGGGAGCGCACCAGGGCGTCGACGAGCCCGCGCGCCGTGTACTCCTGCGCGATGATATCAACCCGCAGTCCGAGCTCGTGGGCGGTGGCGGCGGTGATCGGCCCGATACACGCGATCCGGCACTCCGCCGGCACCGCGTCCCGTGGTATCGCCGCCACGAAATTCCTGACAGTCGATGAACTCGTCAGCGTCACCACGTCGACGTCGGCCAACAACGCGGGTAGGCGCTCCGCCAGTCCGGGCGGTGGCACGGCCCGATACGTCTCGATCACCTCGACCGTCGCGCCCTGCGCTCTGAGCCGGTCGGGTAGGACATCGCGGGCGCCCGCCGCGCGCGGGAGCAAGACCCGCGCGCCGGCCATCATAGCCGCCGGCATCGCCGTCGCGAGGTCCTCCGCCTGGTACCGCTCCGGGACGATCGCCACGGTCAACCCCCGCTGCTCTAACCGCGCGGCGGTTTCCGGTCCGATCGCCGCAACTCGGATTGGTGCCGGCATCTCCGTCCGCGCCTCCGCCAGCAGCTCGAAGAACCGCTCGACCCCATTCGCACTCGTGAACACGATCCAGTCGTAGCGGTCGAGTAGCCGCAGGTGACCGACGTCAACCGGCAGCGGTTCGATCACGATCACCGGGCAGCGGACGACGTCCGCCCCGCGATCCGCCAGCAGACGGCTCAACTCCGCCGCCTGCCCCTGCGGACGGGTCACCATCACCCGCAGCCCGCGTAGCGCCGCTTCCGGCTCGGAATCATCCAGTCCCAGCAAACCGATCGCTCCCTGGGCACGAAGCCGCGACACCACCTCGGCAACGACCGCGCCATCGTCGGCTCCGCTGGCAGCCGCCCGAACCATGCGTGTGCCGTCTTCGGTGAGTACGATCGCTCGCAGGCGCAACCTCCTCCCTTCGATCTCCCCGTAGGCCCCGATCGCCGACAGACATCCCCCACCGAGACCACGCAAGACCGCGCGCTCGGCCTCCACCGCACGCCGGGTCGCCGGATCATCGACGGCCGCCGCAAGCCGCGCCGCCTCACTCCCGTCGACCGCCTGCAACACCAGCGCCCCCTGGCCCGGCGCCGGTAGCATCACCTCGAAGGGCAGGACGTCGTGCACGTCGCGAGTGCGTTCCAGGCGTGCCACACCGGCGGCGGCCAGCACGATGGCGTCAACCACCCCCTCCGCCACCTTGCCGAGCCGGGTGTCGACGTTGCCACGGATCGGCACCGGACGGAGGTCAGCCCGGGCCGCCAGCAACTGGGCCATCCGTCGCGGACTGCCGGTGCCGACGCGCGCCCCCGGCTGCAGCGCCATCAATCGCGACCCATCGCGGCTGACCAGGACATCGCGCGCATCGGCGCGCGGCAGGTAGGCGGCCAGGGTCAACCCGGACGTCGCCCGCGTGGGCAGGTCCTTGAGCGAGTGCACCGCAAGCTCGGCCCGCCCTCCCAGCAGTGCGCCCTCGAGCTCCTTGACGAAGATGCCCTCCTGCGGCGCGTTGGTCAGTGCCAGCGACTGGCGACGGTCTCCCTGCGTGGCGACCGGCTCGAGCGTGAAGGCATGCTCCGGGTATCGCCGCCCGAGCGCCTCGACTGCCAGACGCGACTGGGCCATGGCGAGCTTGCTGCCACGGGTGGCCACCCGAAACCTCATCGGCGGACGCCTCGGCTCAGCTGCGGCGGCTGACGACGTAGGAGGTCAGGGTATCGAGCGCGTCGCGATAGGTCGACGGCGGCACGGCCGCCAGCTCCGCCCGCGCCTGCTGCCCGAAACGCAGCGCGTGCTCGTACGATTCATCGATGCCGTTCGACCGCCGGACCGCGCTGACCACCTCGGCGTAGTCGGCGTCCGTCAGCACAGGCCGGGCCAGGATCCCCTTGAGCTCGCCACTGACCACCGGATCTTCCAGCGCGAGCATCAGTGGCAGCGTCACGGTGCCCTGCTTCAGGTCGTTGCCGACCGGCTTGCCCACCTCCGCTTCGGTCGCCAGGTAGTCAAGCACATCGTCTGCGATCTGGAATGACATGCCGAGGTTGTGACCGAAACGCCGCATCGCCTCGACCTGGGATGGGGACAGGCCGCCAAGCGTCGCGCCGCAAAAGGTGGAGGCGGCCAGCAGGGCAGCGGTCTTGCGTTCGATCTTCTCGTAGTATTCCTCGACGGTTTGGTCATAGCGCCGTTGGCTGGTGAGCTGCAGCATCTCGCCAAAGCAGATCGTCATCACGGTCTGTGACAGGAGCGCGTCGATGCTCGGGAGGCCGATCTGCGACATCAGGTTGGCTCCCTTGGCGAAGTAGTAGTCGCCGATGATGATCGCCGGATTCGGCCCCAGCGTCTCGTGAATCGTGCGCAAGCCGCGCCGGGTCGGGGCGCGGTCGATCAGGTCGTCGTGGACCAGGGTGGCGTTGTGAATGAATTCCAGCGCCATGGCGGCCCGGTGCACGTCATCGGCCGACCGCGGATGGCCCAGGCTGGCCGTCAGGAAGACCAGCGCCGGCCGCAATCGCTTGCCGCCCGCGTCAAGGACCTGCTCCATCGCGTCCGCCAGGGGTCCCAGGTCAGCCTTGACCGTGGCATGGAGGCGCCCCTCGAACTCGGTCAGCTCCTCCCGGATGGGCTGGATGAAGTCGGTGCCTGTCATGGTCGCGCTCATGCGGCACTCAACTTGGGCAATGTTAACAAGGCCCCTTCATCTTGACCGGCGGATGGCTGCTGGCGCAATCAGGCTATGGCCGTAACGGTTGTGCGCGCCAGCTCTGGGTGACGCAAGCCGCATCACGCTTTGTAGTTGTATCGGGGATGAAGCCCCACGTTCGCCGCGGTCGCGTCGCCAAAGAGAAGCGTATCGAGCGCGCCCGCGCCCGGGCTGCAGCCCCCCGCAAGCAAGCCGCCTGAACCCGGTTCGCCCAGGTCAGCCGTAACGACTCGGTTACGACCTCTTCCAGCGGCCCAGCCGCGCGGGGCCCGGTGCGGTTCCGTTTGCCGTCTGGGGCCTGGGCCTGGATCTGAAAACAGCCCATCGCCACTGGGGCAATTATGCCTCCGCGTTTCCGAAATCTTTACGCAGCGCCAATTCAGATTCACTAACCGTCCAGAACCTGTGACATCGCAGCCCGGATGGCGGTCTCGGGGCGAGCTTTTGAGCACAGTCCAGGGGGGTCCTAATACTCCCGCCCAATGGTGGGCCTTGGCCACTCGCCTTCGATCGTTCCCAACGGCCAAAGCCTCCAAGATGCCCAATCGTGCAATCCGTCCAATCAACTGCGCAGAGAGTCCACTTACTGGCCGGCCGGGTCCGACCGATCGTGCTGGCGCTGACGCTCGCGCTGACCGCCCTCGTCGGTGGGCAGTTGGCCGTCTCGGCTGATGGCAGCATGAACGTCGCCATCATGGGGCAGCAGGACAGTGCCTGGGGCGGATCACCCCTCGGCTCGGGAACGACCGATACGGTCGCCTCGGCCGGCTGCGCCATCACCTCGGTCACCATGATGCTGCGCTACTACGGCATCAATACCGATCCGGGCGCGATCAACGGCTGGCTGACCGCGAACAACGGCTATGCCTTCGGCGACCAGCTGATCTGGGATTCGATCACGGCCTATACCGGCGGCCGGGTGACGTTTTCCGGCTGGCTCGGGCCCGATCTGGATGTCATCCACAACGAACTCGACGCTGGCCGGCCGGTTATCGCGGAGGTCAGCCTCGGCGGCAACCAGCACTTTGTCCTTCTGACCGGCTTTTCGAC
>JALYYC010000147.1 GCA_030946755.1 Candidatus Dormiibacterota bacterium | reverse complement strand
CTGCGACTGGTGGCGCATCCCGGTCTCGCGCGAGTACTGGCGGCTGTTGATCGACGACGAACTGGCGCTGGAGTGCTACTGCAACCGGCTCAGCGCGGAGTGGTTCGTCGAGCGCGTCTATGACTAGTCCGTACGTCGAGCTGCACTGCCATTCGAACTATTCCTTCCTCGAAGGCGCCTCGCATCCGGAAGAGCTGGTGGCCCGGGCGCGTGACCTCGAGATGCCGGCGCTCGCGATCACCGATCGCAACGGTCTGTACGGCGCGGTCAAGTTCTTTGGCGCCGCCGAGCGCGCCGGCATCAAGCCGATCATCGGCACGGTGCTTACGATCGATGATGGCACCACCCCGCCGAAGGATCGCGTGGACTACGACCGCTGGGGCGAGCGACTGTTGTTGCTCGCCGAGGACAAGGTCGGCTACACGAACCTCTGCCGGCTGGTCAGCATGGCGCAGATGCCGAACGCCAAGGGGATGGCGCGCCTTCCCGCCGACGAACTGGTCTCGCACAGCAGTCACCTGACCGCGCTGATCGCCGATCCGAAGGACCGGCTGCCGTACTACCAGGAGGTCTTCGGCCGCGATCGCGTCTTTCTCGAGCTGCACGACCACCTGGGTCAGGGCGACCGCGGCCGCAACCAGGCGTTGATCGAGCTGGCCGCCGCATACCGGGCCCCGCTCATCATCACCAACGAGGTCTTCTACGCGACCCAGGACCGGCACCGCCTGCACGATGTCATCACCGCGATCCGCCATCGAACCACGCTCGACGAGGCATACCGCTACCTGCACGGCAACACCGAGCACGCGCTCAAGTCTGGCGGCGAGCTGCGCCAGGTCTTCAGCCGCTATCCGGCGACCGTGGTGGAGGAGGGCCTGCGCAACGCCACGGAGATTGCCGGCCGCTGCCAGTTCACCTTCAACCTGGTGAGCGCTCGCTTCCCGGGATTCCCGGTCAGCGCCGGCGAGACGCCGTTCTCCTTTCTTTATCGCCTCTGCCAGGAGGCGGTGCGCGAGAAGTACCGGCCGGTCACACCGGAGGTCGCGGCGCGCCTGCAGAAGGAGCTCGACGTCATCGACAAGACCGGGTTCAGTGAGTTCTTCCTGATCAACTGGGACCTGATGCGCTTCGCGAAGGCGCGAGGCATCCCCGGGCAGGGTCGCGGCTCGGCCGCGGACAGTATCGTCGCTTACCTGCTGGGCATCACGCGGGTCGACCCGATCGAGCACAACTTGCTCTTCGAGCGATTCCTCCATGAGGAGATGACGACGACGCCGGACATCGACATCGATTTCTCCAGCGCGCATCGCGAGCAGGTGATCCAGTACATCTACGAGAAATATGGGCCGGAGCGCACCGGCATGGTCTGCAACGTCGTGACCTACCGGCAGCGATCCGCGATCCGCGAGGTGGGCAAGGCGCTCGGCTTCAAGGAGGACGTGATCGACCACCTGGCCAAGTCGGCCTCGGCATGGGACCCGGAGAGCCCGGAGACGATCGCCCAGGCGGCCGGCTACGAGAAGGCCGCGCCCGGCCAGCCCTGGCAGCAGCTCTTCGACCTGGCCACCCAGATCCTCGGCTTCCCCCGGCATCTCTCGATCCATGTCGGGGGGATGCTGGTGACCGGCGAGCCGTTGATCGACATCGTGCCGGTGGAGCGCGCGACGATGCCGGGCCGGATGGTCGTGCAGTTCAACAAAGATGATGTCGAGGAGCTGGGCCTGATCAAGATGGACATGCTCGGGTTGCGGATGCTCTCCGTCGTCGCCGAGGCGCTCGACCTGATCGAGGCGGACACCGGCATGCGGCCGGACCTCGACGCGCTCGACCTCAAGGACCCGAAGGTCTACGAGCTCTGCCAGCAGGCGGACACGATCGGGGTCTTCCAGATCGAGAGCCGGGCGCAGATGCAGACGCTGCCGCGCTCGCGCCCGGATACCTTCAACGACCTGGTGGTGGAGGTGGCCATCATCCGGCCGGGGCCGATCCAGGGCGATGCGGTGCATCCGTACCTGCGCCGCAAGCAGGGCAAGGAGCCGGTGATGTACATCCATCCGCGGCTCAAGCCGATCCTCGAGGAGACGCTGGGGGTCGTCCTCTACCAGGAACAGATCCTCAAGATCTCGATGGAGTGCGCGAGCTTCTCCAGCGCGGAAGCCGATCACTTCCGCCGGGCGATGAGCAGCCACCGCTCGCACGAGTTGATGGAGGCGATCCGCGCCCGCTTCATCGGCGGCTGCTTACAGAATGAGATCCCGCACGGGGTCGCGGAGGAGATCTTCACCAAGCTGGCGGCCTTCGCCGAGTTCGGTTTCACGAAGTCGCATGCCGCCGCCTTCGCCCGGACCTGCTATGAGACCGCCTGGCTGAAGCTGCATCACGCGCCGGCGCTCTATGCCGGCTTGCTCAACAACCAGCCGATGGGCTTCTACCACCCGCATGTGCTGGTGGAGGATGCCAAGCACCACGGCGTCAAGATCCTGCCGGTCGACATCAACAAGAGTTACATCCGTTGCAGCGTCGAGAACGGCGCCCTGCGCCTCGGATTCAACTACGTACACGGGGTTGGGGACAAGGCGCTCGAGTCGATCGATGAGGCGCAGCTGAAGGGCCCGGTCACCTCGCTCGAGGACTTCTGCCGGCGGGTGCGCCTGACGAGCACCTCGCGCAACGGGCTGACGCGGGCCCAGGTCCAGAACATGATTCTTGCCGGCGCTTTCGACGCGATCGATCCCAACCGGCGGCAACTGGTCTGGCGCTTCAATGAAAAGGCGGACGACTGGCAGCACCCGCCGATGATCCCGGAGCCGGTGGAGGAGGTGAGCCTGCCCTTGATGACGCACCGGCAGCGGGTGGCGACCGACTACAAGCTGCTGTCGCTCTCGACGACCGATCACCTGATTCACTTCTACCGGCCGCAATTTATGCAGATGCGCGTGGTCGACTCGAAGACGCTGCGCGGCAGCATCCGGGATGGCGCGCGCGTCCGCGTCGGTGGGCTGGTGATCACGCGGCAATCACCTTCGACCGGCAAGAACTTCAAGTTCTTCACGCTTGCGGATGAGTTCGGGCACGTCGACGTGATCCTGCGGCCGCCGATCTACCTGCGCTACCGCCAGGTCGCCAACCTGGAACCGATCCTGATCATGGATGGAACTCTCCAGAAGCAGGACGGCGTCCAGAGCGTGCTCGTCGACCACATCGAGGCCGCGCCTGCTCTCCCTGACGAGGACGTCTTCCCGACCTCGCGAAACTATCGATAGCCGTTCCCACAGGCAAAATATCCAAATGGCCCATGTCGAGCGGATTATGTACGTCGAGCTCAAAAAGGATTTCAACGACGATGGGCCGGCCTGGATCGGGCGTGTTCGTTTTTCGAAAACGGCACGCACCGCCTACTACCGTGGCCGCAATCTCTGTCGGCACAACGGTATGGCGGGTAATTACATCGATGTGGCGACGCTCGAGGAATACTGGATCTCGGGCGTAAAGAAGGACCGGACAGACCGCCATTGGGCCGGAAGGGGACGCGTCGACATCGATCCCGACGTCCGCGACGAATATCTGCGGCTGATCGACCCGAAATTGGCGGCAAAATTACGGAAAGGCGCGCCGTAAAGGTGGCTCGATGCCCGACGACCTTCAGGCGGTCGGGAGGGGCGCCGGCAACTCGCGGGGTTCGCCGCCGACGGCGTCGGTGAACAGCTGAATGATCTGGCTGATTCCAGGAAGGCGAATCGTCCAACCGATGAAGGCAAAGCCGACGTTGATGTGCTCCAGGGCACGCGCCAGGGCATTGACGCCCTGCTCGTGATAGCCGTCAGCGCCGACATAGGTGAGGCGTCGTGGCCGTTCGGAGAGCCGCTCGGCCTGCGCCAGCGTCAGGTCAATGACATGCCGCTGTTCGAGCCAGCGGGCCAGCCCGCTGCAGGCGAAACAGGTCGCGGAAAAGTAGAGCGTTGCGGGTTGGTCCAGTCGAACGGGGCTCCACCGGGGGATCCAGTCACGGACCTCGCGTCGATAGGCCGCCCAGGCTGGTCCGAATCGGGCACGCAGATCACCGTTCTCCTGCCAGGCGGCGAGGCCGATGCTGAAGACGAGCGCGACGGCTGCGGCCGCCGCTACCGGCCAGCTCCCCAGCAATGCTCCTACGCCAGCGGTGAGCACCGTCATAGAGGCCTGCATCGGGTTCGCGAGGTACGCGTAGGCACCGGTCCTCACGAGCGTTCGTGGCGGATCCCATGGCAGCGGCGTCCCGTGGCCTCGGGTTACGAATTCCTGGACGGCACTGAGGCCGACGATGGCCGGCAGCGCCAGCAGCTGCAGGGCCAGACCGACGGCCCACCCAGGACCGTGTGTCAGGAATCCAACTGATGTGCCGAGGGTTGTCAGAACAACGGCCGGCATCGCGACCAGCGACAGCGTGCCAAAGGCAATGCATTGCATCAGGCTCCGAAGTCCCAGGTGGGAATCGGCCGCGGTCCACCGGGCGAGCAGCGTGGCCGGAACGAGCCCAATCAGGAGACCAAAGGCCTCGCCGATCAGCCAGTTATGACCCAGTCGCACGACGGGATAGGCGGCCGGCATGAGTAGCAGATCGGCCCAAAGGAAGATGGCGACGACCGGAAGCAAGCGTGGACGTCGCACGGCGAGGATGGGCAAGGCGCCCCAGAAGACAGCCCAGCCCAGATACAGATCGACCGGGAGTCCGTCGAAGATGCCGCCGCGGGCATCGTAGTTCCAGAAGCCGAAGCGTCGAGCCACTTCGTGCAGACCGAGCCCGGCGCACAGCATCCAGGTGGTTCCGAGAAAGGCGGCCGTCAGACGCCGCTGCTCAGGCCGGCGGGCAATAAGAAGCGCGGCAGCGATGCCAAGCGGAATGAAAAGCGCCAGGGCCCGAATGACGGCGGGACTCGCGTGTATCACTCCGGCATGGCCATTACCTGGATGAGATAGTCGGCCGATGACTGGGCAGCCAGTTGCTCGAGAGGACCGAAATACCACGCCGGACTGAGCCTGCGATCGTAGCTGATGCTGCACGTTACTAGCGTCCGCCCGCCGGACGCGGCATGCCACTCGACATCGGCGTCCCGCCATCTGAACCACCGAGCGATGGGCGATTTGTCCGAGACAAGATGGAATCGAACATGATGGTTGTCCGCCCGCACCACTTCGAAGACGGCTTCGAAGCGGTGGCCGTTGATCGAGAAGACCACGGTGCGTCGGTCGCCGAGGGCGACTCCTGACCCGGAACTCCCCATCGGGTGCGGGAATGGCAACTGGAGGAAGAGAGGGAGGGGACGCCGGAATTGGGGGGTCTGAGCTACTGATGCCGCGACCTGTTCCGGTGTCGCATTGAGCGTTTCCACCGCGGATGCTGTTCCATGCGTCGGGAGCGTCGTCAACGGGGTAACGCCTTCCAGGCTCAACAAAAGCGCGATCGGAAGTACCAGGCTGTAGAGTCGGCCCTCGTTGGCTTCTTCCTTTCCCCGGCGGCGCTGCCGATCGATCGGGATCGTGATGGCGAGGGCAACCCCGTAAAAGAGCGGGGCGGCCAGCAGGATACAGATCACGCCCTCGCGAAGCAGGATGGCAGACAGGAGCAAGCCAATCGTCAGCGCCTTCAAGGCCATGCCGGTAGCACTCTTGGCTCTTGGTGTCAGCGTGAGGGCGATCGCGAGCACGGCCGGCAGACCGATGAAGAGCGCCGACGTCTGATCGAGGCCCTGGTTATGCGTAATCCCGTAGACCGCGACTGCCGCCACGAGGGCGAGCACGATTCCGACGACGGACCATTGGGCGGGGGTCCGGTCCTTCATCCCGCGCGAAGGTTGGCGCGTGTCACTCACCGCGACGTAACCATCACCTATAGCTTGATAGATTGGTCGCATCTCGGCAAGGAGGGCGGACAGCAAGGTGAGTGGCGAGGCGATTGAAAGCAAGCTCCGTGCCTTCGCGCTGACCTACCCGGAATCGCACGAAGACTTCCCCTGGGAGGGTGATCGTGTCATCAAAGTCCGCGGCAAGATCTTCGTGTTCATGGGCAGCGGGTCCGGGATCGGCGTGAAGCTCACGCACTCGAACCAGGCTGCCCTGGGGCTGCCAAATGTCAAGCCGATGGGCTATGGGCTCGGCCGCTCGGGTTGGGTGACGGTTGACCTGGCGAAGGGACGCAAACCGCCGATCGACCTGCTCAAGGCGTGGATCGACGAAAGTTATCGCGCCGTCGCACCAAAGAAATTGGTGGCGGGCCTGTGAGTAAAGTCGCAGCGGCCTTCGGCATTCTGGCGTTCGGCATCGTGGGCGCCTGGGCATTCCTCGCCCCGCGCAGCTTCTACGACACGATCGCCACCTACCCGCCGTACAACCAACACCTGATCCA
>JALYYC010000122.1 GCA_030946755.1 Candidatus Dormiibacterota bacterium | reverse complement strand
GGTTGCCCGAGGGCATCGGCGAGAAGAACAGTAGACTTCGCGCGGTGCGTCTGTTCGTCTGTGGAGTCCGTGGGTCGACCCCCGCGCCCGGTCCCGAGTTCGTCCGCTACGGCGGGCACACCTCGTGCATCGCGATCGCGCCGGGGGCGGGGCCACCGACGCTCGTGCTCGACGGCGGGACCGGCTTGCAAGGTTTGACGACCCTACTCGACGGGCGGGCCTTCAACGGCACGATCCTGCTCAGCCATCTTCACTGGGACCACACCCATGGTCTGCCGTTCTTCGGCGCCGGCGACCGGCAGGAGGCCCGCGTCACGCTCCTGATGCCGGCCCAGGGTGACCCCGTCAACGTCCTCGCCCGGGCGATGTCGCCTCCGCACTTCCCGATCAAGCCGACCGATCTGCGCGGGTCCTGGCGCTTCCTGGGGATCCAGCCGGGGCCGCGCCCGGTGGAAGGGCTCGAGATCCTCGCGCGCGAGATCCCGCACAAGGGCGGGCTCACCTACGGGTACCGCGTGTCGGATGGCACGACGAGCGTCGCCTACCTGTCCGATCACAGCCCAATCGCCTTTGGTTCAGGCCCCGACGGATTCGGCGCCTATCACACGGCCGCGCTGGAATTGACACGCAATGCCGACCTGGTCATTCACGATGCCCAATACACGGCCGAGGAATTTCCCAAAAGGAGTGCCTACGGTCACTCCGCGGTCGACTATGCGATCGGGCTGGCCAAGGCGGCCCGAGCCAAACGCGTACTGCTCTTTCATCACGATCCGCCGCGCACGGATGATCAGCTCGATGCCATCGTTGCGGCCCACCGCGAGGAACCGATCCCGGTCGAGGCAGCCGCCGAGGGCTCGACCATCGACCTTGGCTGATCGCCAAACCGACGCCGTCGTCGTCGGAGCCGGACCGAACGGCCTCGCCGCGGCAATCGTCCTGGCGCAGGCGGGCCGCTCGGTACGCCTCCTCGAGGGGACCTCGACGGTCGGCGGCGGTGGCCGGTCCGCGGAACTGACCCTGCCGGGCTTCGTCCACGACGTCTGCTCGGCGATCCATCCGCTCGCGGCCGCCTCGCCGTTTTTTCGCTCAAACCCGCTGGCGCCGTTTGGCATGGAACTGATTCAGCCCGATGCGCCCCTCGCCCACCCGTTCGACGACGGCACCGCGGTGATCGTCGAGCGCTCGGTCGCGGCAACGGCGCGCCAGCTTGGGCGCGACGCGAGCGCGTATGCACGGATCATGACACCGCTGGTCCGCCACGCCGACACGCTGTTCGGCGCGCTGCTCAGCCCGCTCCGGCCGACGCGCCATCCGCTGGTGATGGCGGGGTTCGGCCTGGGGGCGATTCAGTCGGCCACCATGCTGGCTCGACTGGCGTTCAAGGAAGAAAAGACGCGCACCATGTTCGCCGGGCTTGGCGGCCACTCGATGGTGCCGCTCAACCGGCCGGGCACCGGGGCCTTCTCTCTCGTGCTGGGCATGGCGGCGCACGCCGTCGGATGGCCCCTGGTCCGTGGTGGCTCAGGGAACCTCGTCGAGGCGATGGCGAGGCTGCTCACGTCGCTGGGCGGCGAGATCCAGACGGACACCATGGTCGAGGGGTTCGATCAATTGCCCGCCCACCGCGCCGCGCTCTTCGACGTGACGCCACGCCAGCTGGTCAAAATCGCCGGTGGTCGCTTCTCGCCGGGGTACCGCAAGACGCTGGAGCGCTACCGCTACGGGCCGGGTGTCTTCAAGGTCGATTGGGCGCTCGATGGTCCAATCCCCTGGCGTGCGGCGGAATGTGCCCGCGCCGGCACGGTGCATCTCGCGGGGTCTCTGAGCGAGCTTGCCGACGCGGAGGGCAAGGTCGGGCGCGGCGAGATTCCCGAGCGGCCGTTCGTGCTGGTGGCGCAGCAAAGTCTCTTCGATCAAACGCGCGCGCCCGCCGGCAAGCACACCGGCTGGGCCTACTGCCACGTCCCGAACGGGTCCACCGAGGACATGACCGCCCGCATCGAATCGCAGATCGAGCGATTCGCGCCCGGCTTTCGCAACCGGATCCTGGCTCGCCACGTCATGGCTCCGGCCGACTATGAGCGCTACAACCCGAATGACATTGGCGGCGACATCAACGGCGGCCTGGCGGACCTGCGGCAGCTCTTTACCCGTCCCAGCCCCCGGCTCTACCGGACGACCGACCGGCAGATCTATATCTGTTCGGCCTCCACGCCTCCCTCCGGCGGCGTGCACGGCATGTGCGGCTATCACGCCGCCCGGTCGGCGTTGCGACACGCCCGATGGCAATGACGCGAAAACGAGTCGTCATCCTCGGTGGCGGCCACGCCGGGGTCCGCTGCGCCCGCGAGCTGATCGCGGAGCGGCGGCCATCGGACCTGCTTGACATCACGTTGATCAGTCGCGAAAACGTTGAGGTCTGGCACGGACTCATGCCCCAGATCGTGTCCGGGGTTCTACAAGCCCAGCATGTGCTGATTCCGCTCCGCGAGATCCTTCCCGGGGTCACGATCTATGCCCGCGAGATCGAGGCGATCGACCTCGCTCGGCGGCGTGTCGTCCTCAGCCAGGGCGGCGAGGGCGACCAGGTCGAGCTCGCGGCCGACTACCTCGTGATCGCGCTGGGATCGGTGACCGACCTTTCCCGGTTCCCCGGCCTGACCGAGCACGCGCTCCAGACGAAGACGATCGGCGACTTCATCCACCTGCGCAACCACCTGATCGAGATGCTCGAGGCCGCCAGCGTCACGTCCGATGCCACGGAGCGACAACGCATGATGACGTTCGTGGTCGCCGGGGCGGGCTATGCGGGCGTCGAGATCGCCTCGGAGGCGAACGAGTTCCTGCGCGCCTCGCTTCGCTCCTACCCGATGCTCGACCCGCGCGAGCTTCGTGTCATTACGGTCGATATCCTGGCACGCATCCTGCCGACATTCCACGACCGGTTGGCGTCGCGCGTGGTCCACCGGATGGAAGCGCGCGGCATCGAGCTCCGCCTCGGCGTCGGCCTCAAGGAGGCCACCGGAAGCGCCGTGACCCTGACCGACGGCACCCGGATCGAGACCCGAAGCATTATCGCGACAGTCGGGATCGGGACCAACCCGCTCCTGCGGGCGCTGCCACTCTCGCTGACGCGCGGACGGATTGTCTGCGACCCCTTCTGCCGGG
The DNA here is from genome assembly GCA_030946755.1 of Candidatus Dormiibacterota bacterium. GTDB lineage: Bacteria > Chloroflexota > Dormibacteria > CF-121 > CF-121 > JALYYC01. Next base: position 11,664 of record JALYYC010000122.1, on the reverse strand, counting down.
TCGAAGGCTTCCCGGGCGTCTATGCCGCAGGCGACAATGCCGCCGTGCCCGATCCGGCGAGCGGCCAACCCTTCGGGGCGATGGTCATGGTCGCCTTCGGGGAAGGACGGCAGGCCGCTAAAAACATCCTGGCCGAGGTCCGGTCTCAGCCCCCCGTCCCCTTCCGGGCGGCGCGCTTCGGCGAGGTCGCGCTGCTCAGCCGACGGTACGGCGTCGCCCAGGTCCGCGGCCTGACCCTGCATGGCTGGACGGCCGCCCTGGTCTCGCGAGCGCTCTTCCTCTCGTTTATGCCGTCGTGGCGGCGGCGGCTGGCCCTGATGCTGCACTGGATGGGGACCGCCATCCTCCCCGACAACCTGACGCCGCTGCCGCTCGGGCGGAGCAACCTCGTGATCCCGATGCGATTCAATGGCGGCGAGGTGATCGTGCGCGAGGGCGATCTTGGCCGCCGCTTCTACGTGATCACCGCCGGCGAGGTCGAGGTCACCCAGCGAGTCGATGGCGTGGAGCACTCGATCCGGCGCCAGGGCGCCGGCGAGCATTTCGGCGAGCTTGCCCTCCTGGGCGACCGACGGCGAACCGCGACCGTCACGGCCCTCACCGACACCTCCGTGCTGAGCATGGACCGCCAGGACTTCGCGGCCCTGGTCGCGCACCTCCCGGCGCTGCAGGGTGCCCTGACGCGCCCACGCCCGGCGCCAAGGAGCGACACTTAAGGAAATGCCTGGAGCGACGACCCGGAGCCGCGTCTGCAACGTGCTCGTCATCGGCGCCGGCGCCGCCGGGCTGCGCGCCGCGATCGCGGCCACCGAGGCCGGAAGCCAGGTGCTGGTGCTGGGCAAACGCCACCGCCTCGATGCCCACACGGTGCTGGCGGCCGGTGGTATCAACGCCGTGCTCGGGACCCGCGATCCCGAGGACTCCTGGCAGCAGCATTTCGCCGATACGCTGCGCGAGGGCTACCTCCTGGGCCATCCACGCGTGGTCGAGATCATGGCGCGGGAGGCGCCGGACGCCGTCCGTGAACTAGCCGATTGGGGCTGCCAGTTCGCCCGCCTCGACGACGGCCGGTTGGACCAGCGCTTCTTCGGCGCGCATCGGTACCGGCGCACCTGTTATGCCGGCGACTACACCGGCCGGGCGATCCTCTACGCGCTGGGGAACCGAGCGCAGCAACTGGGGATCACCGTCATCGAAGACCAGTACATCTCACGCCTGCTCGTCGCAGACGGGGTCTGCTTCGGCGCCTTTGGGTTCGACCTCGTCTCGGGCGACCGCACCGTCTTCGAGGCGGACGCGGTGGTCCTTGCCACCGGGGGGCACACACGACTCTGGCGGCGCAGTTCGTCCCGCCGGGACGAGAACTACGGCGAGGGGATGTTCCTCGCCCTCGAGGCGGGCTGTCGATTGATGGACATGGAACTGGTGCAGTTCCATCCAACCGGAATGCTGACGCCGGAAGAGGTCGCCGGCACCCTGGTCACCGAGGCCGTCCGTGGCGAGGGCGGACGTCTCTACAACCGCGAGCACGAGCGGTTCATGCAGCGCTACGACCCGGAGCGGATGGAACTCAGCACGCGCGATCGAGTCGCGCTCGCCATCTATACCGAGATCATCGAGGGCCGGGGCGGCCCCAATGGTGGCGTGTTCCTCGACATCTCTCATCTGCCCAAGGACCAGATCCTCGAGAAGCTTCCACGCATGTACCGGCAGTTCATCGAATATCAAATGCTCGATATCTCGAAGCACCCGATGGAAGTCGCGCCAACGGCCCACTACTCGATGGGCGGCATCGCCGTCGATCCGGACACGCACGCCACAGACGTCGTCGGCCTCTATGCCGCCGGCGAATGCACCTCAGGCCTGCACGGAGCGAACCGGCTGGGAGGCAATTCGCTGGCCGAGACTGTCATCTTCGGCCGTCGCGCCGGTGAAGCAGCCGCGAGGTACTCGCAGGAATCCGAGCTGCAGCGCCGCTCCAAGCAGGCCGTGCGGGATGCCGAAGACGCGCTCCAGAGCCTGATCGAGCCGGGCGACGAGCTGGCGCGTCCACTGCAGCGAGCGCTCCGCAATCTGATGTGGGAACACTGTGGCGTCGTCCGCGATGACGGCCGGATGCGAGAGGGGTTGCGGAAACTCGGAGAGATCGCGGACGCTGCGAAAATGGTCGACATCCGTCCGGGGCAGGAGGGTTGGGTCGAACTGGAGCACGTCCTGGATCTGCGCGCGGGGCTCCGAACGGCGGAGGCCACGCTCCAGTGTGCGCTCGAACGGCGCGAAAGCCGCGGAGCGCACTCTCGCGCCGACTTCCCGGCCCTCGACCCGGCTCTCCAACGCAACTTCTACGCCCGGCAGGAGCGGCCGGAGGGTCCGCTCACCGTCTGGAGTGAACCGGTTCCAGCCATTCCCGACGACTTGAGCCGGCTCCTCAGGAGCGACGATTTGCCGGTCGCCGGCAGGCTCCTCGAGTAAACGGATCGGGAGGCCCGGCGAACCGGGCCTCCACAATCGGCACCAGTCTTAGCTCGCGTTGTTGGCGAACTGGTTCGTGTAGGTCTCGCTGAGGTTGGCGTTCTTGCCCTTGAAGGACGAGACGTAGTTCTGCAGGATGCCCAGCACCGTCTGTGGGCCGGCCGCCGGCATCTTGCAGTCGGTTCCGAAGATCGACAGCTGGTTCTGGAGTGCCGCGATATAGAGGTCCTTGCTCGGCACCAGGTAGTCGGCCGGCATTTTATCCGCAATCTCGGCGGCACTGTGGGCCTTCATCCACTTGAGGGTCTTGACGTAGACGTTGACCAGGCGCTGGGCCGCATCCTTATGACTGTTGACCCAATCGTTCCTCGCGAAAATGCCGATAAACGGGTAGTCGCCGCCAAGGGCAGCCTTGGTAGTCGTGGGCGTCCGCAGGTCGATCAGGACCTTGGCGTCGCCACTCTGGATCAGGCGCGTAATCGTCGGCTCCGTCGTCATGCCGGCGTCGATCGTGCCGTTTTTGATGGCCGCGATAAAGGTGTTGCCCGCGCCGACGGCGACGAACTTTGCGTCAGACCCGGTGTACCCGGCCTTGCCGAGAATCGCGAGCGTAATCGTGTGGGTGCCTGACCCGATATCCGTGACGCCGAGGTTCTTACCCTTGAGATCCGCGGCGGACTTGATCGAATCCGCTTTCTTGGTCGCTACCATCTCCGCCTCACCCGGCGCAATGCCGAACTGGCAGATGGTCTCGACCTTCTTTCCCTGCGCGTTGAGCTCGACCGGGTGACTGTACGCGCCCGAGCCGGCGTCCACGTTGCCTGCGACGACCTCCAGCTCGCTTCCCTGGCCGGAGCCTTCATCGATGAGCGTGACATTGATCTTTTCGGCATCGAAGTAGCCGAGTTGCTTAGCGAGCATGTTCGGAAGATAAATCTGCTTGTTCAGGCCGCCGACCATGATCTTGAGATCCACCGGCTGCACCGCGGCCGGCGAGCTACCTGAGCCGGCGTTGTTTGCGGTCCCACCGCACGCGGCCAGGGCAATCGCTACTGCCGCGGCCCCCCCCACCGCAACGACCGTGCGACGTTTAACTCGATCCATCAATCGTTTCTCCTCCCTAAATCGGTATTTCGCCGCTGACTCGACTTGGTCGCCAGGTGATGAGCCGGTTTTCGAGCGCCGTGATCAGGCCTTCGGCCACCAGGGCCATGACCGCGAGCACAAACATGCCGGCAAAGACCCCGTTGACATCAAACGTGTGGTCCGCGTTATAGACGAGCTGCCCCATCCCGGCTGTCGCCCCGAACAGCTCACCCACGACGGCGCCGACGATTGCGAGGCCGAAGCTGATGTGCAGGCTCGCCAGGATCCACGACATTGCGGACGGGATGACGATCTCGGTCGTCAGGCGACGGTTGCTGGCCCCGAGCACGCGAGCATTCGCAATCAGGTTGCGGTCCACCTCACGGACACCCTGGAAGGCATTGAAGAAGACGACGAAGAAGACGAGCACGACCGCCGTCCACGCCTTGCCCCAAACGCTCAGCCCGAACATGATGGCAAACAGGCCGCCGAGGATGACCCTCGGAATGGCGTTCGCCCCTTTGATGAAGGGCGCTAGCACCTCGGCCAACAACTCGATGCGGCCGAGCAGGATGCCGAGGACGATGCCAAGGGCCCCGCCGATGAGGAAGCCGAGTACGGCCTCCTCCATGGTGACGGCGATCTGAAGCCAGAGTGGCCCAAGGGCCGTGCCTTCCGTGACCCAGGTCCAGAGCCGCGACACGATCCCGGAGGGCTGCCCGAAGAAGAAGGGATCGACCCACGAGAAGCGGGTCGTCAACTCCCAGCTGCCAATCCAGAGCACCGCGAACGCCAGCCGCAACCCATAGACGGCAAGCCGATGCCGGCGGATCGCCTCACGCCGCCGCCCCGCCAGATCCGCGTCAATCGTCGACGCTGGATTCCCCTCCCCCGCTTGCGGGGGGTTAGGGTGGGGGCTTTCGGGGCTCACGCTAGACGGCGGCAGCGCGCTTTTGACGCTCGTAGCTCACCAACACCTCATCACGCAGCTGATTCCAGATCCCCTCGTAAATCTGGGCAAACCGAGGCTGGAATCGGATTTCTGCGACGTTTCGGGGCCTGGGCAGGTCGACGGCGTAGGTGCCCTTGACGGTCCCCGGCCCGGCCGTCAGGACGACGACCCGATCGGCGAGCGCGATCGCCTCCTCGAGGTCGTGCGTGACAAACACCACTGAGGCAGAGGTCGAAGCCCAGAGGGCCAATAATTCGTCCTCCATCAAGGTCCGGGTCTGCACGTCGAGAGCCGAAAACGGCTCGTCCATCAAGAGGATTCGTGGACCGTTGATCAAGCTTTGGGCGAGACCAACTCGCTTGCGCATGCCGCCGGAGAGCTGGTGTGGGTAGCGATCCTCGAAGCCGGCCAGCCCCACTCGGGTGATCCATTCCTTCGCGCGGCCGCGGGCCTCCGGGCCGGCGACCCCGTGGTAGCGGGGTCCCGCTGCGACGTTCTCAAGGACCGTCTTCCAGGGAAAGACGGCATCGGTCTGGAACACGTACCCGATGCCATCCGGGATCCCGTGGACCGGCTGCCCCAGGACACTCACCTCACCGGCGCTCGGCCGCTCGAGACCGGAAATCAAGGCCAGCGTGGTCGACTTGCCGCATCCGGTCGGGCCGACGACGGCACAGAACTCCCCAGGCGCCACCTCCATGGTCAGGTCCCGGAGGGCGGTGTAGATGCCGCCTTTGGGGGTGGCGAAGCGCTTCGTGACACCGCGAAGCTCGATGGATGGGGTTGTCATTGAAGCCACCCTAAATGGCCCACCGGGCCCCGTAAACCCTTCCGGAGATTGCGACCGTTTTGGTCTTTTTGGTCCCAAGCAACGGATCGAGGAAGGCGATAGCATGAATTCGGTGGGCCGACTTCGCCTCAGTTTGGCGTCACGGATCCTCGCCTTCCAGCTGGCCATCGTCCTGGGAGCCTTGCTGGTGGGTGCGATCGTTTCCGTCGTGCTCGAGCGCCAGCGCCTCGATGCGCAGTACGAGCGGCGAGCGCTCACGGTCGCGCAGTCGGTTGCCGGAATGCCCTCGGTCCGCGATGCCCTGCGCGACTCGGATCCGTCGCGGACGCTGCAGCCGCTGGCGGAGGGTATGCGCAGGGCGGCTGGGGCCAACTTCGTCGTCATAGCCGGGCCTGATGGCATCCGCTACTCCCATCCCAACCCGGCGCTGATCGGGAAACGAATCGACGAAGACCCCAGCGCAATCCTTGCCGGGCACACATTCGTCGGCATCCAGCAGGGGACGCTCGGCGTCTCGGCACGTGGTAAGGCACCCATCTTCGATGGCACCGGCCACGTGGTCGGCATCGTCTCGGTCGGGTTTCTCGAGCAGGAAGTGGCTAAGCAGTTGGCGGCCGACCTGCCGCAGCTGGGCCTCTATCTCCTGGTGGCCGTGTGCCTGGGCGTCACGGGATCGCTCCTGCTTGCGCGGCATTTGAAGCGTCAGACGTTCGGCCTCGAACCGGCCGAGATCGCAACCCTGCTGGAGACGCGTGAGGCGAGTCTGCACGGCATTCGTGAGGGGACGGTCGCCACCGATGTCGAGGGGCGAATCACCCTGCTCAACGACGAGGCCTGCCGTCTGCTCCGCGTCTCGAGCGAGGTGTCGGGCCGGCGCCTGACGGACGTGCTGCCGCCCGGTCGGGTTCGCGATGTGCTGATCGGCGAGGCAACCGGCGTCGATGAGGTCGTCCTCGCGGCCGACCGGGTGCTGGTCGTGAGCCGGATGCCCGTCGTGGTGCGTGGCCGGACGATCGGGTACGTTGCGACCTTCCGCGACAGGACGGAGCTCGAAAGCCTGCTGCGCGAGCTCGACAACGCCCGGACGGTGACCGAAGCCCTGCGCGCCCAGGCGCACGACTTCTCGAACCGGCTCCACACGATCGCCGGTCTGGTCGAGCTCGGTCGCCACGATGAAGCGATCAAGATGGCGACCGAGTCGTCGAGCGTGTCGCAGGAGCTGACCGAGTCGCTGCTCGAGCGGGTCGGCGACCCGGTGCTGGGTGCCCTGCTGCTGGGGAAGTCGGCGGTCGCCACCGAGCGTGGCGTCCAGTTCCGGCTCTCCCCCGACAGCCGCCTCGATGGCGATGCCGGCCATCCGCGCGACCTGATCACGGTGGTTGGCAACCTGATCGACAACGCGCTCGACGCCGCCTCGATTCCATCGAATGGCGGACCGCGTTGGGTCGAGGTCTCGATCCACAAGGCGGACGGCGACGTCGTGATTCAGGTCCACGATTCTGGTCCCGGGATCGGCGAGGGCGACCTCGCGAAGATCTTCTCCGAGGGGTACACCACCAAGCTGGCCAGCCCCGGATCTCGACGCGGGCTCGGCCTCGCGCTCGTGCAACAGGTGGTGGCGCGGCGCGGCGGTGAGGTCAAGGTCGTCAACCACGGCGGCGCCCGCTTTACGGTCCGCCTACCGCTTACCAACAAGCCGGTCCTGGTCGGCACGCCATGATCCGCACCCTGATCGTCGACGACGACTTCCGAGTTGCGGCGCTCCATCGAGCCTACGTCGAGAAAGTGGCCGGCTTCATCGTCGTCGGCGAGGCCGGGACCGGTGCCGATGCGCTCCGGCTGATCGCGCAGAGCAAGCCCGACCTGATCCTGCTTGACATCTACCTGCCCGACATCTCCGGCCTGGATGTCATGCGCGACATCCGCGAGGCCGGCGCCTCGCGGGTGGACGTGATCGCGATCACGGCGGCTCGTGACGTCGAGACGCTGCGCTCGGCGATGCACGGCGGGGTGGTCCACTACCTGATCAAGCCGTTTCGATTCAGCGCGCTCCAGGAGAAGCTGCAGAGCTATGCCGCAATGCATCAACGGCTCAAGCAACTCTCCGAGGCGGACCAGCATGCCGTGGACACGCTGTATCACATGCTCAGGCACGGCAGCGGCGAGAGCCTGCCGAAAGGCCTCTCGCGACCGACCCTCGACCTGGTTACCAGGATCCTGCACGAAGCCGGCAGGGACCTGGCTGCGACCGAGGTCGCCGACGTCGCGAGTTTGAGCCGGGTTACGGCCCGACGCTACCTCGATCACCTCGTTCAGTCGGGTCGAGTCGAAATCGTGATGCGCTACGGGGCGCCCGGCCGGCCCGAGCACCGCTATCACCTGGTGGCGTCCCCCTCGCTCGCCGGTCCCGCGACCTAACGAAGCACGCCAATGGGCTGAGCGCAGAGCATGTGAGAGCTCCCGCAGGCTGGCCGCGACTGATCGTTGGGGCGGCCACCGCCGCCGCCATCCTGCATGCCATCGTCGGCATCGCCCATCTCGACCGGGAGGCGCTCGCCTTCGCCGTGCTCTTCGCCCTGGCCGCGGGCATTCAAACGAGGGCCCGGCACGGAGGCTGGCTATCCCTCGCGATCACGATCCTCCTCGGGCTGCTCTTCGCCGACGTCGCCTTCTGGATGGGCACCGCGACCTGGAGCAACGTTCGGAATCACGAACAGCTGCTGTTCATCGCCGAGCCACTGGCACTGTTTTGCGTTTCGGCCGCCGGCCTCATCGGCGTGGTCGCGCGGTTTGCCGATCGCGCCAATCGCGCCGCACGACCCGGCACCGCCGTTGTCAGCGTGGCGGCCCTGGCTACCTTTGTTCTCGGCCTGGGGACCGCCACCGCCACCGGCTGGGGCCGAGAACAGGTGCAGGGGGCGGGCGACCTGGCCCTCCAGATGCGCAACACCGCCTACTCCACAACGACACTCACCGCACTGTCACACCAGGTCACGCTCTATGTGACCAATGACGATCTCTTCTGGCACACGGTGACGATCGACCAGCTCGGCGTCGACCTGAAGGTCCCGGTCGGCAGTCACCGGCGCATCACTGTCGCAGGCAGTCCCGGCACCTACACGTTCTATTGCCGGATCCCCGGACACGCGCAGGCGGGGATGAAGGGCGTCCTGACCATTCCCTGAGCCGTAAGCTGCTCGGATGCAATCGAGTTCCGGGCGGCCGCTACGAGTTGGCTTCCAACTGCCCGAAGTCGAGCGGGAAGTCCGCTGGCCGGAGATCCTCCAGATGGTCCGCCTCGGGGAGGCGATCGGGTTCGATTCCGTCTGGCTGGGCGATCACCTGCTCTACCGGGATGAGACTCACGGCAGCCGCGGACCCTGGGAGGCCTGGACGATGCTCGCGGCGATCGCGGCATCGACGACGCGGATCGCGCTTGGCCCGCTGGTCGCCGCGACCAGCTTTCATAATCCGGCGATGCTGGCCAAGATGGCGGCCACGATTGACGAGATCAGCGGCGGCCGGCTGATCCTGGGCCTGGGCGCAGGCTGGAACGAAACCGAGTACCGGGCTTTCGGCTTCCCCTTTGACCGGCGTGTCTCGCGCTTTGCGGAGGCCTTCACCATCATCCGGTCGCTTCTCCGTGAAGGCCAGATCGACTTCGAGGGCGAATTCTACTCGGCGCGAGATTGCGAGCTGGTACCGCGGCCCCGCGCCGGCGGACCGTCAATCATGATCGGGTCGATCGGCGAGCGCATGCTGGAGATCGCGGCCCCCCATGTCAACGCCTGGAACGCCTGGTTCGAGTGGACCGGGAACCGGCCGGCCGGCATCGCTCCCCTTCGCGAAAAAGTCGATGCGGCCTGCCGCGCAGCCGGGCGCGATCCATCGGAGATCGAGCGGACCGTTGCCGTGTTAGTGCAGATCGCCGGGGGAGCCGGGCGGGCGCACGGCGATCCCGTTTCCGCGGCACCGCCCCTGGCCGGATCACCGGAAACGATCGCTGAAACGCTACGCGGATTTGCCCGCGAGGGAATCGGTCATGTCCAGCTCGTGCTGGATCCGATCAACGAGGCGTCGCTTGAGGCGCTCGCGCCGGCGCTGGCTGCCCTCGATCAGGGTTAGGGGCAGGCCGCTCATCGACAGCCCTTGGCTGGGCCGGCACGGTCCCCGAAATCCGTGTGCCTTTCCCGGGCGCCGACCGGATCGTGAGCTTCCCGCCAAGAGCCTCGATCCGATCGGTCATGTTCTGCAGCCCGGACCCGTCGCGGGCGTGGGTTGGATCAAAACCTTTGCCGTCATCTTCGACGGCGAAGGCGAGCACCCCGTCACTCGCGGACAGGCGGACGGTTGTGCTTGACGCCTCCGCGGACTTCGCGACATTCTGCAGCGCTTCGAGGCAGCAGAAGTAGACGGCGGACTCGGTCTCCGGCACGTACCGGCCGATGGTCTCGGCATCGATGGTGATCGGCACGGCCGACTTGCGCGCCTGGGCCTGCAGCGCGGTCGCGAGACCGCTCTCGGCCAGCAGCGGCGGATAGATGCCGCGGGCCAGCTCGCGTAGTGACTGGACGGCCTCGTCCGTATCCTGCTTGAGCTGCGCCAGCGCCAGCTTGAGTTTGGCGGGGTCTCGGTCGACGAGACGCTCGGCCAGACTGAGCTGCACCTTCAGGGCGACCAGCTGCTGCTGCGCCCCATCATGGATATTGCGCTCGAGTCGTCGCCGCGCCTCATCCTGCGCCCGGACCAGGCGCTGACGCGACTGGCGCAAGTCATCGAGGCGAGCCAGCAGGTCGGCCGTCAGCTGGGAGTTGCGAACGACTAACCCTGCCTGAGCAGCCAGATCGCTGATCAGCTTGGTCTCGGCCGCTGTGAGCGCCTCTCCCCGCTTTCGAATCGTAAAGGCGCCCAGCAGCTCGCCCTGGTGACGGACGGGGACCGCCAGGTCGGCGTTTGGAAACCGCGGAAGTTGGTCGCCGTCCAGCGGAACACCCAGGGCCGGAAGCGTCGCCGTCTGCGGCCATCGGGCCGAGGCGCGAAATTCGTCCTCGACCTTGAGCCAGACCATGGCGCTGGCCCCGGTCCCCTCCGAGAGGATGCGCACGGTCCGCGACAGCACATCCTCGGCCCCGTACGACTCGACCATGTGCGAAAACGACGAAAGGACCTGATAGGGGGTCGAGCGGTTGCCGTACACGAGGCGGTTGGCGAGACCCTGGACGCGGTTTCGCACCGGTTGGAACAACAGCGCGACCAACCCGGTGGCAAGCAGGGAGAGGAACAGGTTGTGCTGTTGGGTGCCGATGAGATTCCCAACGCCTACCACGAGGCCGATATAGACGGCGCTCACAAAGCCGGCGAGCGCCCCGTAAACGAGCGCGCGGCTGATGATGCGGTCGATGTCCCAGAGCCGGTAGCGGACGATTCCGATGAAGAGGGCGACCGGGATGATCGCGAAGACCGGCTGAAAGACCCGGAAGAACCCGACGGGTACCTCGGCAAGCGCTCGGCCCGGAAAGCTCGGATTGATCAATGCCTGCAACTGCTCCGCGTGGATGAACTGCACCATGACGACCACCGGCAGGAGAGCCAGGAAGAGCAAACGGGATAGCTGCCGTTCCTCGGCATTCTTCGGGAGGATCCATCGATAGGCCTGTGCCAATAGACCGACCGCGGGGATCACCAGACCGAAGACGCCGACGATGGCGAGCCGCGAGAGCGGTGCCGATTGCAGGTTGTTGAGCGTCAGGCTGAGCGCGAGAGTGATGGGAACGTACAGGACGGCCTGCGCCCAGACGGGCCACCGAGGCACGAGTTGTGCATCCGGGAAGGTCAGGAGAGCATACAAGTACGCCAGCATGGCGATCAACGCAAAGCCGAAGTGGACGGCATTATCGACGCCCGACGCCTGGAGCGCGGAATACACGCTGATCGCCTGCAGGTTGAAGATGGCCGCGGTTCCAACCATGCCGACCGCGAGGAACCGAGCTGTCCGGTTATGCGGCCGCAGGTAGACCAGATAGAGCCCAAGGACGACGTTGAGCAGGCTGAAGCCGTAGTCGATGGCCAGGTTTCCCCCGGACTCCCCCTGGTGGGACGCCGTAGCGATGGCCTGGGTCAGGCGCTCAACAAAGGTCTGGGCATCGAATCCCATGAGGTGGAGGTTCTGATGCAGATCCGGTGACGTGTGCGCGATCGCGGCAAGGACGCCAAACGCCAGGATGGCGATCGCGTAGGCCGTGTAGCCGGCCAGGAATCCAAAGAACAGGATGTCAATGACGAGATGCGGGCGGTGGCGGTTGATCACGTTAGTTCACGATTACGGTGCCAACCATCGCGGGATGGATCAGGCAGGCGTAGTTGT
>JALYYC010000101.1 GCA_030946755.1 Candidatus Dormiibacterota bacterium | reverse complement strand
GCGCCCCCGCCAGCGAGGCGCGCAGGTGCCCGGGGGGAACGCGGCCGGTCCAGGTTTCCAACAACCTGCGGCGCACCGGCGGCATCGACCCACCGATCCCGGCCGAAAAGAGCATGGCATCCCGCAGAAATCCGGTAAAGGCGCGCAGGGCCTCCGATGCCTTGAGACGCATCTCGGCCTGCGGGCCCTGGCCAAACCGCGCCGCATAACTCAGCACCCCATCGGCGTCCTCGAAGGCGAGGCCGGCGAGCTCGTCCGCCCAGCGGTCCATCCCCGCGACCCAGGTCGCGTCCCCATGTGCCTGGAGCGCCCATCCCGGCCGGCCGTGCGCCAGTCCGGCAAGCACCCGGGCCTTCTCCTCGTCGCAACCGCGACTTTGAAGGAAGCTCGTCAGCGCCGACCTCCCCACTGGAGAAAGCGCGATCACCTGGCAGCGCGACAGGCAGGTGGGGAGCAGATGATCCGGGTACGCGGTGGTGAGGACCAACACGGTATTGGGCGGCGGCTCTTCGAGCGTCTTCAGGAGGCAGTTCTGCGCCGCCTCGGTCATCCGCTCGGCGTTGGCCAGCAGCGCCACGCGCAGCGGGGCGATGAACGGCTTCAGGCTCAGGAACTGCTGGAGCGACTGGTCGTGCGCCTGGGCCCCCTTCTCCGGGTGAAAGCGGATCTCGTCGATGCTGATCGCTTCGGCCCGATCGTCAGACCAGTAGTCCGGATGGACCTCCAGCCGCGGTGGTTGTCCTGGTCCGAGCAGGAGCTCTTCCGCCAGGGCCGTCGCCAGCGCCGTTTTGCCGATCCCGGCATCACCGGTCAGGCAGTAGGCGTGCGCGAGCCGGCCGGCGGCGCGCTGCGCCTGCAGGATGCCCGAGGCTCGCTCATGGCCCGCAATCCGGGCGAAGCCCACCGCGGTTTCCACTTTCGCTGATCCCCGACGTGTCCTGGTGGCGGCCATCAAGTCACCTTAACAAGTCTTTCCTTGACCCGCGGCGACGAGCGCTCCTATTCTGGAGGCGCTTTCGGATAGCGTCGCTGTCACCTTTGGCGCATCATCGCATCTCGCATCGCAACAACGTCTTGTTCACGTCAGAGCAGCAATCACGATGGATGCGGAACAACAAGAGAAACCAGGTCGGATTCCCGAGTTGCAGGCGGTTGTCGCCCGCGCCCTCGACGGCATCAACGAGTGCCGCTACAAGAGCGAGTGCGAGTTCGCCCGCACCTGTCCCGCCACCTGCTAACACGCTGACCTGCGCGTAGTCAGCGTGAACGCCGGCTGACGAGGCTCCATTTGCCTTGCCACGCGCCATCATGGCGGCGTGGTATGATTCATAAAGTTTTCTTTATATGGCATCCACAGCACTGCTCTCACAACCGTCCCTCCGCGAGCTTCGCACGCACTACCAGGCGCTCGCGAGCATCACGCGGCTCGAGATCCTGGAGTATCTCGCGGGCACGACTGAGATCAGCGTGCAGGAGCTCGCCGACGCTCTGGACCTGAGCCAGCCGGGGTTGAGCTGGCACCTGCGCATGCTCCGTCGCGGCCAGCTGGTCAGGGCGCGGCGCGCCGGGCGACTCGTGTACTGCTCACTGAACCGGGAAGGCCTCAACACCTTCCATCGAGAACTGTCGACACGGATCGCGCCCCGGCCCCGGGTCGGGCGCTGAATCAAAGGAGCGAGGTGTAGGAAGCGATGGCAAAGACAAACGGCACACACAAGAACGGATCGAAAACGAACGGTACGGCCCGAGGCACGCATGGGGCGCTACGGACGGTAGCGGCACGTAACGACGCGCGTGCTCACCGCAAGGTCCGCGTGGCAATCCTGGGCGTGGGCAACTGCGCCTCATCCCTGGTCCAGGGAATCGAGTACTACCGCAACGCCAAGCCAGGGACCGCGATCCCGGGGATCATGCACGTCGACCTCGGCGGCTATCACATCCGGGACATCGAATTCTCGGCCGCCTTCGACATCGACAAGGAGAAGGTCGGCAAAGACCTCTCGGAGGCCATCTTCTCGGGACACAACAACACCGTCAAATTCGCCGACGTCCCCCGGCTCGGCGTCAAGGTTGAGCGTGGCATGACCCACGACGGGCTCGGCAAGTACCTGTCCGAGATCATCACCAAGGCCCCCGGGCCGACCGCCGACATCGTCGGCATCCTCCGCGAAACCAAGACGGACGTCGTCGTCAACTACCTGCCTGTCGGAAGCGAGGAAGCCGTCAAGTGGTATGCGGAACAGGTACTGGAGGCCGGTTGTGCCTTCGTCAACTGCATGCCGGTCTTCCTGGCCCGCGAGCCATACTGGCGGGACCGATTCGAGAAGCGCGGCATCCCGATCATCGGCGACGACATCAAGTCGCAGGTCGGCGCGACCATCGTCCACCGGGTGCTGACCCGCCTCTTCGAAGATCGCGGCGTCAAGCTGGAGCGGACCTACCAGCTGAACTTCGGCGGCAACACCGACTTCCTCAACATGTTGGAGCGGGAGCGACTCGTCTCGAAGAAAATCTCGAAGACCAACAGCGTCAAGTCGCAGATGGCGACCGACATCGGGAAAGACAACATCCACATCGGGCCCTCCGACTACGTGCCCTGGCTGGGCGACCGCAAGTGGGCGTATATCCGGCTGGAAGGTCGCTCCTTCGGCGATGTGCCGCTCAATGTCGAGCTCAAGCTCGAGGTGTGGGATTCGCCCAACTCGGCTGGGGTCGTGATCGACGCCGTTCGCTGCTGCAAGCTCGGCCTCGACCGGAAGATTGGCGGCGCGCTCGATGCCCCCTCCTCCTACTTCATGAAGTCGCCGCCGGAACAGTTCACCGATTCCGTCGC